>JARRLD010000027.1:0-42859 GCA_037387345.1 Gemmatimonadota bacterium | reverse complement strand
ATACCGGCTGAAGCTGGGCGGAACACGGGCCGGGCCGAGGGCCGGCCTGGGGACCGTGCTGATGGTCGTGGTTGCGCTCGCGCTCCTGGCGAGGCACGCCGTGGGCCAGGAGGCGGAGGGAGTGCGGGAGTTCGACCTGAGTGGGCACGTCTACGGTGAAGACGACCGACCTCTCGTGGGTGCCTTCGTGAGCCTTCGGGGGTCCGACTGGGGTTCGCTCACCGACGACAAGGGACGGTTCCTGGTCCGGAACGTGGTGCCGGGCCGCGTGGAGCTCACCGTGGAGCAGCTCGGCTATGAGACCCTGGAGTGGGAGGGCGTCGTCACGTCCACCACGGCCCTCGACCTCCACCTGGAGCCGCAACCCGTGCTGCTGGAAGGGCTGACCGTGATCGCCGATCGCTTCCAGGCCCGTCGAAACGCGACAGCCACTTCGGTGCGCTGGTTCGACCGCAGCGCCCTGGCTACATCGCCTCACGTGAGCACGCTGGAGTTCCTGGCGTCACGGGGTATGATCCGAATCCGCTGCCGCTCCGCTTACGGTGACAACTGCGTCCTGGTCCGTGGGCGCGCCGTGGAGCCCTCGGTCTGGGTGGACGAAGCGCCGATCATCGCGGGCCTCGAGTACCTTGACGACATCCCCCCTTACGAGCTGTACATGGTGGAGGTGTATGGGACGGGACGGCACATCCGGGCCTACACCAGCGGGTTCATGGAGCGTAGCGCGAAGATCGGGCTGCACCCGATACCCTTCGTGTTCTGACCCATCCGGGTCGATGGACCCGGCGGAGAGCGGGGGTCGGCTCACCGACCCCCGCGTCCGGATCAGGTAGGGAGCCCGGGCTCGGTCATTCCCCGCACGTCCAGGGCGTCGTCGATCTCCGTCTCCGGGAGCAGTCCCTCTCGCAGGGCCACCTCACGAACGCTGACGTGCTCCTTGGCCGAGGCTTTCGCCACCTCCGCGGCCTTGTCGTAACCGATGTAGGGGTTCAACGCCGTGGCGATGGAGGGGTTGAGCTCCAGCAGCTCACGGCACCGGTCCTCGTTGGCCTCGATGCCTGCCACGCACTTGTCCGCGAAGGCGCGTGAGGCGTTGGCCACGAGGGTGACGGACTCGAGCACCGCCTGCACGAGGACCGGCATCATCACGTTCAGCTCGAAGTTGCCGCGGCTTCCGGCCACGGTCACCGTGGTGTGATTCCCCATGACCCTGGCCGCAACCATCATCACAGCCTCGGACATCACCGGGTTCACCTTCCCGGGCATGATGGACGAGCCGGGCTGGATGGCGGGAACGCGGATCTCGTGGATTCCGGACGTGGGACCGCTCCCGAGCCAGCGGATGTCGTCGGCAATCTTCATCAGGCTCGTCGCGATGGTGTTGAGCGCACCGGAAGCGTTGACCGCAGCATCCTTGGCCCCCTGTGCCTCGAAGTGATCCTCCGCCTCCCGGAAGGCCAGCCCGGTCTGTTCCGAGATCTTCTCGATGGCCCTGGCGGCGAAGTCCGGGTGGGTGTTGATCCCGGTCCCCGTGGCCGTTCCCCCCAGCGCCAGCTCGGCGAGCTCTTCCGAGGCGCGCTGGGCCCTCTCGATTCCCTTGGCCACCTGTGTGGCGTACCCCCCGAACTCCTGTCCGAGACGTACGGGCGTGGCGTCCATGAGGTGTGTTCGGCCGGACTTGACGATTCCATCGAACGCGGCGGCCTTGTCGGCCAGGGTGGCACGGAGGTGTTGGAGGGCCGGCACCAGCTCCCGCTCGATGGCCACGCGGACCGAAACGTGGATGGCGGTCGGGATCACGTCATTGGAGGATTGGGCGAAGTTCACGTGATCGTTGGGATGGACCCTGGAGCCCAGAATCTCCGAGGCACGATAAGCCACGACCTCGTTGGTGTTCATGTTGGTCGAGGTGCCCGAGCCCGTCTGGTAGACGTCGAGCACGAACTGGTCGTCCCACTTTCCTTCCATCACCTCCGTCGCCGCCTGCACGATGGCGTCGGTAATCTCTGTGGGCACCGTTCCGAGCTCGGCGTTGGCCAGAGCAGCCGCCTTCTTCACGGCGCCCATGGCCTCGATGAATCGGCGGCCGAAACGCTGGCCGCTGATGGGAAAATTCTCGACCGCCCGCTGGGTCTGCGCGCCGTAGAGAGCGTCAGAGGGAACCTTCATCTCGCCCAGCGAGTCCTTTTCGATGCGATATCCGTCAGCCATGGGACACACGGTTCCTGGAGGGTCAGTAGGGAAAGCTCGATGACCCGGCAAATCTAGCGGATCAGGAACGCGGAGGCTGCGAGGGACGCATCTCGATGCGGCTCACATGCGCTTCCTTCGGGTAGGTCAACAGTTGCATCACGGCCAGGGCGCAGTCCTCGACTTCGAGGCGCCAGCCCCGCTCCGGCTGTCGCTCCCGAACCCCGAAGTCGGTGTTGACGCTCCCCGGCATGACGAGGCTCACGCGGACGTCGGCGTGGCGCACGTCGAGCATCGTGGCTTCGGTCAGCCCGATCAGCCCGAATTTGCTCGCGTTGTACCCGGTCCCTCCCGCGAAGCTGTTCCGTCCGGCCAGGGAGCCGATGTTGATGATCCACCCATCCCCCGTGGCGCTCAGATGGGGGATGGCCGCCTTGGAACAGTAGAAGACCCCTCCGAGGTTCACGTCCACCTGGAGCCGCCAATCGTCCACGGAGAGCTCGGTGATGGGCTTGAAGATCCCCAACCCGGCATTGTTCACCAGGATGTCCAGGCGACCGAGCCTGGTGACGGCCTCCTCCACCAGGGCACGGCAGGCTTCTGGATCGCGAACGTCGCACACGATTCCGAGGACCTCCCCGGCGGCTCCCCCGGAGAGTCGCTCCGCCACGGTTTCCACATGCTCCGGCGTGCCGGAGGTGACGACGACCGAGCATCCCGCCTCCAGCAGATGCTCGGCCACGGCCAGGCCGATTCCTTTGGTGCTTCCCGTGACGATGGCGGCTTTTCCGGCGAGATCGGGCATGGCCTCTCTTCCCTTCTTCCTGTTGGGGTGACGGCGGATTTCAGGGTACCCCTGGTCCGACACGGGGCCCCGGGCGTATGAGTCTCCCATGAGCAGTGTCGGATTTCAACGGGTCGCCCTCGTGACGGGGGGCGCCGTGAGAGTTGGACGGGCCATCTCCATGGCCCTTCTCGAGGCCGGGTACGACCTGGCCGTGCACTATCGGTCGTCGGAGGAGGCTGCCCGGGACCTCGCGGCCCGCGCCCGGGAATGGGGCAGACGTTGCCTGCCGCTCCAGGCCAACCTCGTGGACCCCCAGGAGGCGGAGGAGCTGGCTGGGGCGGCGGCCGACGCCTTTGGACGCCTGGATCTCCTGGTCAACTCGGCGGCCGGGTTCGACTCCCGCCCCCTGGCGGATGCGGATGCCGCCGTGTGGGACGAGGTGATGGGCCTCAACGTGAGGGCGCCCCACCTCCTCACGCGGGCCGCGGCCGGGCCTCTCTCGGCATCCCGGGGGGCAGTCGTGAACATCGTCGACCTGTCCGCCTTCCAGGCGTGGACGGAGCACCCCGTCCACGCGGTGTCCAAGGCGGCCCTGGCACACCTGACCCGGGTCCAGGCGCGGGCCCTCGCTCCGGACGTGCGGGTGAACGCCGTGGCGCCGGGGGCCGTGCTGCCCCCGGACCATTACCTTCCCGAACGGTGGCAGGCCCTGGCAGAGCGCACGCCGCTGCGCCGGTTGGGCACGCCCGACGACGTGGCGGAGGCCGTCCTCTTCCTGGCCCGGGCCCGCTACGTCACGGGGCAGGTGCTGGCCGTGGACGGGGGCCGACTCCTGGGCCCCGAGGGTCCTCCGGGAGGGGAATAGCCCCGGTCAGCCGGCCGCCGATCCGGCCCCGGCGTGGACCCCGGCACCGCCGTGAGCCAGCCACCGCTCGGCGTCCAGGGCGGCCATGCAACCCGTGCCCGCCGCTGACACGGCCTGGCGGTAGTAGTCGTCCATGACGTCTCCGGCGGCAAAGACCCCGGGGACGGAGGTCGTCGTTCGCCACGGCTCCACCGTCTCGATGTAGCCGTTGTCCTTCAGCGCGACCCTTCCCTTCAGGAAGCCCGTGTTGGGCTCGTGGCCGATGGCCACGAACAGCCCGCTCACCGCCAGCTCGCTTTCGGCGCCGGTGACGGTGTCCTTCAGCCTCAGGCCCGTGATCACGTCGTCGCCGACGACCTCGGTCACGACCTTGTTCCACTCGATGCGGATCCTGTCGCTGGCCAGGGCCCGGTCCGCCATGATCTGCGACGCCCGGAACTCGTCACGTCGGTGGATGATGACCACCTCCTTGGCGAACTTCGTCAGGTAGAGGGCATCCTCCATCGCGGAGTCCCCACCTCCCACCACCGCCAGGACCTTGTCGCGGAAGTGGGGAAGCGCTCCGTCGCACACGGCGCAGGCGCTGACCCCACCGCCCGTCTGGGCGAGGCGTTCCTCATTGGGCAGCCCGATCCACTTGGCGTTCGCGCCGGTGGCGACGATCACCGCATCGGCCCGGACGACCTTTCCCAGGCTCGACGTGAGCACGAAGGGCCGCTGGTCGAAGTCCACGTCGACGATGTCCTCCGTGATGATCCGCGTGTCGAAGCGCTGGGCCTGGGCCCGCATCTCCAGCATGAGCTCCTGGCCCATGACCCCGTCCTTGAAGCCCGGATAGTTCTCCACCTCGGTGGTGAACATGAGTTGTCCACCGGGGATCATGGTGCGACTCCCCATGCCCTCGAAGACCAGGGGGTCCAACCGCGCGCGAGCGGCATAGATGGCCGCGGTCCAACCTGCCGGGCCCGATCCGATGATGACGACGTTCTCCCTCTCGCGGAGCGTATTCTCAACCATGTCCTTCCTCAGCTCTCCTTGAAAACCTTCATGCTCGTCGAATGACCGGGGTTCACCCGCGCCGAGGGATCCACGAAGTGGACCGCATTGTTCACGGCCACGGCCGCCTCGGCGAAGCCGGTGGCAATAAGATCGAGCTTCCCCTCGTAGTCCACGAGGTCGCCCGCCGCAAAGATACCCGGAACATTCGTCTCCATGAGGCTGTTCACCTTGACGCGGTTCTTCCCCGCCAGCTCCAGCCCCCAGTTCTTGATGGGACCCAGGTCCGGTTTGAACCCCAGGAACGTGAGCACGGCGTGACACGCGAGCGTTGTGTCCTCGTCGGAGCGATTGTCGAAGATCGTCACGGCCTCGACGGCCTCGCTTCCGTGAATCTCCCGCACCTCGTGAAAGGTGCGTAGCTCGATCTCCCCGGCTTCGACGGCCTCCTCCATCCTCTGCACTGTCGCCTGATGGGCCCGCCAGCCGTCCCGGCGGTGCACCAGCACCGTCTGCTCGGCGCGATCCTTGAGCGCGAGCACCCAGTCCAGGGCCGAATCGCCTCCGCCGACCACGACGACGCGTTTGCCATCATACTCGGCCGGGTTGCGCACCGAGTACTCGACACCGCGGTGAAGGAGCTGGTCGTATCCCTCCGCCGGGAGCGGCATCGGCTCGAAAGCGCCCTTGCCCCCGGCAATGACGATGGCCTTGGACCGGTACCGGCCACCCCGGCATGCGAGCAGAAAATTGCCGTCCTCCCGTGCAACTTCTTGCACTTGCTCGTCCAGGATCACGTCCGGATGGAATTGAAGGGCCTGATCCACCAGGTTCCGGGCCAGCTCCTTGGCCAGGATCTTGGGAAAGCCCCCCACGTCGAAGATGTACTTCTCCGGATACAGGGCCGTCAGCTGGCCGCCCAATTCGGGCAGGGAGTCGACGATGCGTGTCGAAGTACCGCGCATTCCGGCATAGAATGCCGCGAACAGACCGGTCGGGCCTCCGCCGACGATCGTGATGTCCCGGATGTCTTCCGCCATCGGGGTCCTGGAGCGAGGTGCCGGGCTTCCTGGGGCACGGGTTCACGAGGCATGGAAGGCGACTCGGACAAGCCGCAGCCAAATATTGTAACCTGAGGCGAGTGGGCAGAAAACGGCCCCTACTCTGCCGCCTGCGCTTCGCGGCCCAGGTAGAGCGTCGAGGCCTTGTAGCGGTCCAGTCCCCTGCGCAGGAGGAGCTTGATGCCCACCGCCGCGGGCACGGCGATGAGGAGCCCGACGAAGCCGAAGAAGGACCCGCCCAACGCCAGGGCCAACGCGACACCGTACACGACGGCGACCTTCAGGAGCGACAGGCCGACGCTGCCGCTCACCAGGGCGATGAAGAGGGCAGGAATCAAGCTCAGAATCAGGCCCAGGTACGGCACCACGCTGAAGACCGCGACGATCAATCCCAGGGTCCCGGCATAGGGGAATCGGGCGACCCACAGGCCCAGGGCCGTGATTACGCCGATCGCCATCGCCACGGTGATCTGACCCCGGAGATAACGACTCAGCAGATGGTCGTATTCGCTGGCAAAGTCGACCACGGTCTCCTGACGACCCTTGGGCACGAGATTCCGGATGCCGGCTGTCAGGTCATCCCAGTCACGGAGGAGGTAGAACGTCAGCACCGGCGTCAACACGACGTACCCGAGCACCGAAAGCACCGACCCCACGCCCCTGCCGAGTCCGAGCACGCCCGTCCAGATCTGCCCCGCCAGCGCGGATCGACGCTCCTCCAGAAACGACACCACCGCCGCCGAGTCGACATCCCTGAGCCGCTCCACGAGTTCTTCCTCGTCGAGGAGCGGAAGATCGACACGGAGAAGGCGCTGTTGCGCGGATTCCAGCCAGTCTGCCGCCCGCTGGAAGAAGACCGGCACCCGCTGCACGACGTCTGCGAGCTGGTCGGCCGCCGCGGGGATGGCCAGGAACAGGAGGACCGCCAGGACCGCGAGGGCGGGCACGGTGAGCATCACGATGGCCCACACGCGAGGGACCCGTCGGCGCTGCACGCGGTCCACGAGGGGATCCAACATGTAGGCGAGCACCACGGACAGGACGAAGGGAGCCAACAGGGATCCGGTGGTGTCCAGGAGCCAGATCAAGGTCAGGACCGCCGCGGTGCCCACCAGAAACCCGTGCCCGGGCTTCCCCCGGAAGGGCAGCAGAACGGCCCACAGGAGAAAGAACACCAGGAACGGATTCAGGAGGTCCCTCATTCCGAAGAGGAAGAACCCCAGAACGAGGAGCACCGCGGCAGCCTCGAGGGCACGCCAGATCATGATATGCGATCGCTCCATGGCCTTCTCAGCTTCCGGGGTCCGACGGGGAGGGCGTCTCGAGCTCGTCGCGAGCGAGCCGCACCACTTCGCGAGCGTTGTCGTACGTGATGTGGGACTCGGCGTCGGCCATCCGCACCCAGATGCATTCCGTGATGCCTTCCGCGACCTCCGGTGTCGGCTCTCCTTCCTCGGAAGACATGAGGTAGAACACACAGTACTTGTGGATCAGGCGCCCTCCGGCCCTGAAGTACCAGTCGATGGTGGCCAGCTCCCTGCCCAGCGTCAGGTCGGTCAGACCCGTCTCCTCCGCTACCTCCCGAACCGCAGCATCTCCCGGCCCCTCACTGTTCTCCAGGTGACCCTTGGGAAGGCCCCAGTTGCGGTAGGGATCCCGGATGACCAGCACGTGCGGCACACCGCCGATGTGGCGCACCACGACGCCACCGGCGCTCCTCTCGATCTCGGCCCTGGTTCGACGCGCCACCCCGACCGACCCTAGGAGGCTGCCCGAGTATCACAGAGGGCCGCATTGGGGATCCCACGGCCCAACATCCCAGGCGGAGCGACGCAGGCATGGCCCAAGCCATGTCCAGGAGCTCCCACGCCGGATGTTGGGCCGTGGCATCCCAACGCTCGGACGTGGTCGGTCTTTCCCGCTTGATGGCGTGCGGTCCACTGTAGCACCCGGACAGCCTCCTAGAAGATGGACAGGCGCACGTAGCGCCGCGGGTTCTCACGGAGGTCCTGCAGCAGCAGGTCCAACTGAGCCAGCACGTCCTCGGCGCGGAGGGCAAGAGTCGAATCGGCGAAGAGCCGCCCAATGGTGCCTTCCCCCGACGCAACCCTCGCGCTCATCCGATCGATGCGGGACAGAGCCGAATCTGCGCGCTCCAGCGTGGATGCCAGGTTCTCCGACGACCCGGACAGGTTCGCGGACAACTCCTGGATGCTTCCGCTCGCCAGTCGGACGTTCGTGACGATGGAGTCGACCTGCGCATCTTGGAGGAGCTGCTCGACGCGCTCGAAGGACCGCCTGGCCACCCGCGAGGCCTGGCCGATCTCCTGGAGGGCGCTGTCCGCCCTCACGGTCACGTCGGCGGCGATGGCAGCCTGCTGATCGACGAGCCGCCGGAGCTCATCGCTCACCAGACCGAAGTTCTCGATGGCCCTCGCAAGATTCTGCGCCGTCTCTTCGTTGAACGCGATCTCGAAGCGCTCCGACAGGGCGGCCAGATTCTCGGAGATCTTCTCGGCGGATGCCGAAAGCCTGGAGAGCTCGGGCAACGCCCAGCCTCCCAGCACCGGCACATCGCCGGCGGACGCCTCGGGAGGCACGTCGTAGAACGGGTAGTCGGGGAAGCTGACCTGCCGAACCACCTCCGCCTGCCAGTCACCGAAGAAGGACTCCGGTGCCACGAGCACCACCGCATCGACGGGAAGCGTGAGCTCCTCGTCGAGCTGAAGGGAGATTCGGACGGCCTGCCCGTCGGGCTCGACCTCAACGGTCGCGACACGCCCTACCCGGACGCCCCGGAAGGTCACCGCGCTTCCCGGCGCCAGCTGCGCTACGCTGCTGAGGAGCACGTCCACCTGGGTGGTGGGGCGACCCCAGTTCATCCCCTTGAGCCACAGGGTTCCCGTCACGCCCAGGGCCATGGCCAGGAGTATGACCAGCCCTACCATGAACTCCCGTCCCCTGCTCACGATACATCCTCCAGGAGATCTGGCCTCCCTTCCACGAATCCTCTCACCACTGGATCATCGGTCGAGCGCACCTCCTCGGGCGTGCCTTCCATCCGGACGCTCCCATCGTAGAGCATCGCGATCCGATCCGAAATCTGGAAGGCGCTGCCCATGTCGTGGGTGATGACGATCCCCGTCACGCCGAGCTCCTTCCGCATGCGAGCGATCAACGCACCGATGACGGCCGTGGTCACCGGGTCGAGCCCCGTCGTGGGCTCATCGTACAGCAGGTATTTCGGCTTCGTGGCGATGGCCCGCGCCAGACCGACACGCTTCCTCTGACCCCCCGAGATCTCCGCCGGATAGCGGCTCTCGAATCCCTCGAGGTCCACCAGGCTGAGACATTCCCCCACGCGGTCGGCGATGGCGCGGGAAGACATGTCCGGGATGCGTCGGAGTCCCATGCCGACGTTCTCGCCGATGGTCATGGAGTCGAAGAGGGCCGCAAACTGGAACACGTACCCGACGTCGCGCCGGAGCGCGAACAACTCCTCCTGAGACAGGCGCCCGACATTCTCGCCGTCCACCCACACCTCGCCTCGGTCCGGCCGGATCAGCCCCACGATGTGCTTCAGGGCCACGGACTTCCCTGCCCCCGAGGCGCCGATGATGGAGACGGTCTCTCCCTCGTGCACCTCGATGCTGAATCCCGTCAGCACGTCTTTGTTTCCGAACGCCTTGTGGATGTCGTGGAGGCGCACACTCATAGCAGGACCGCCGCCCAGAATGCGTCGAGGACCAGAATGATCATGCTGCTGACCACCACCGACTGGGTGGTGGACCGCCCCACTCCCTGGGCCCCTCCCGACGTGTGCAGTCCGAAGAAGCACCCCACCGAGGTGACGGTGACGCCGAAGGTCACCGACTTGATCACCGCGAACCAGACATCCCACGACTCGAAAAAGAGACGGAGCCCCTTGAGGAAGGCCTGTGAGGACATGTCCAGGAGGATCTGCGCCGTGGCCCAGCCCGCCACCACCCCCAGGGCACTGGCGAGGAGCACCACGGCGGGGAACATCACTGCTCCGGCGATCACTCTGGGCACGATCAGGTACGCGTTCGGATCGTAGGCGAGGGTCTCGAGCGCATCCACCTGCTCGGTGACCTTCATCGTGCCGATCTCGGCGGCGATATTCGCGCCGACGCGACCCGCAAGGGCCAGGCCCGTCAGCACCGGACCGAGCTCGAGGATCATGGTCTTTCCGACCAGACTCCCGACGAAGTACAGCGGAATGGCCCCGGTGAAGGTATAGGAGGCCTGCAGGGCCAGGACGATTCCCGTGAAGGCGGATATGAAGAGGGCAATGGGCAGGGAGTCCACGCCGATTCTGGCCATCTGCCCCAGCAGATGAGGTCCCCAGATCGACCCCTTGCGGACGGCTCGCGCCGCGCCGACGGCCATATATCCCGCTCTGCCCACTGAGCCGACCGCCGAGAGAACCACGCCCCCCACGGCCTGGACCGATCCCATCACCGACACGCTCATGGAGGCAAGATAAGGGCGAGGCCCGCAAAGCGAAGCCCACCCCTGCCCACAACCTGCCCCCCCGGAGGCTTCCCCGAGGGCTACTTCACGGGCGGCCTACTCCGCTGGCGGGGGTGTCGACTCGAGGGTGAACTCAACCTCCTCTTCCCTCACGCCGTTACCCACGGGGAGCGCGTAGGAGATCCTGATGCGTCGCACGGCGGCCCTGGGATCCGACAGGGCCACCTCGAAATCCAGGCTCTGGTCCGGCGAGAAGATGCGCGTTCGCACGCGGTCACCGGGCTCCGCCTCGGCGTGGTTCAGGGGGTTGCGGAAGAGCGTCTTGGTGGACTGTCTGCCGGTCTCGAGCTGACGCGTGACCTTGACCCGCTTCAACCAGTCGGGTTGGTAGTTGACGCCGTACTCGAAGCCACGCTGATCGGCACCTTGGCCGTCGCGATTATGTCTCGCCACCGACGCCTCCGGGGCTGGGTATCTCATGAAAAAAGGCTATAAACGAATGTTTCTCCCCCTCGCGAGAAATGTCAAGTTTTCTTTCTCCCATTCCGATCATAGTGTACGTTTCACAACATATCTGGCGATCATCCCGACAGATTTTTTCGCATACTCTCTCGTCCTCATCCCAGACGATTCCGGAGGAAAAACTCACAATATGAGGAGCGGCCCCGCGGCGTCCGTCTGTCGCCGGTCCCGCGCACGGCGAGGTTGACCCTCCGGCGAATCGGCCCTTACCTTGCACTCGATCCTCTCGCGTTCCGTCCGTTACCCCTCCGGCCCCGCCATCCGGCGCATCCACGGGCCGAAGTGATGTTCGATTCAGCGGCCCCACGGCCGATCCTCCTCTGCGTTCCTGCCTCGGCGGACTTCTCAAGCCGTCGTCTCCATCCCTCGGAGCCCCTCCAGTGGACATCTCAGAGCTCAAGAAGAAGAGCGTCGGCGAGCTGCACGATCTGGCCGCAGAGCTGAACATCCAGAACTACGTCAGCCTCCGTAAGCAGGATCTTATCTTCCGCATCGAGCAGAGCCTGCTCGAGTCCGAGGTGGTGCTCCGCGGCGAGGGCGTGCTCGAGATCCTGCCCGAGGGATATGGGTTCCTCCGATCCCAGGACTGGAATTACCTCTACGGGCCCGACGACATCTACGTGAGCCCGTCGCAGATCAAGCGATTCGACCTGCGCACAGGTGACACCGTCCTGGGACAGGTCCGGCCTCCCAAGGACGGGGAGCGCTACCTCGCCCTCCTCAAGGTGGAAGCGATCAACGAGCTGGACCCCGAGAACACGAAGCACAGGGTCGGGTTCGACAACCTCCGACCGCGGTATCCGGAGGACCGGCTTCAATTGGAGATCGAGAACGGAAGCCTGTCGACCCGGGTCATCGATCTCATCGCCCCCATTGGAAAAGGCCAGCGCGGCCTGATCGTGTCACCGCCCAAGGCCGGGAAGACCACGATCCTGCAGCAGGTGGCCAACTCAATCTCCACGAACCACTCCGACGTGCACCTCATCGTGCTGCTCATCGACGAGCGGCCCGAGGAGGTCACCGACATGGAGGAGCACGTCAAGGCGGAGGTCATCTCGTCCACGTTCGACGAGCCGGCCGAGCGCCACGTGCAGGTGGCGGAGATGGTGATGGAAAAGGCGAAAAGGCTGGTGGAGCACGGAAAGGACGTCGTCATCCTGCTGGACTCCATCACGCGTCTCGCCCGGGCGTACAATACGACCGTCCCCCACTCCGGGAAGATCCTTTCGGGGGGTGTCGACGCCAACGCGCTCCACAAGCCCAAGAGGTTCTTCGGCGCCGCGCGCAACATCGAGGACGGGGGCTCGCTCACCATCATCGCCACGGCCCTGGTCGAGACGGGGAGCCGCATGGACGAGGTCATCTTCGAGGAGTTCAAGGGCACCGGGAACATGGAGCTCATTCTCGATCGTCACATCTCGGACAAACGGATCTTCCCGGCCATCGAGCTGAACCGCTCGAGCACGCGAAAGGAGGAGCTTCTTCTCTCCGACGTGGAGCTCAACCGCGTCTATCTCCTCCGGAATTTCCTTTCCGACATGCCGCCGGCGGAGGCCATCGAGTTCCTCCTGGCCCGTATACAGCGGACCGCGACGAACCAGGAGTTCCTGGACGCGATGGCACAGGGAGAGTAGGGCGACGGGGGGTGGGGAAGAGACGTCCAGAGCGAAGCGAAGACCCTCCCCCAGCGAGGGGTCAGTCGGCCTACTCGTCGAGCAGGTCCTCGTAGCGGGGATTCACGATCAGCTCCTCCCCGTCGAAGATCTTCCTGTCCCAGGGGAAGACGACCGTGGCATCCGTCTCGAGCGCCGAGTAGTCCGGCCGGAACGACCGAGGCCGGGAGAAGCTCGTGGCGGTCCGTACCTCGGCGGGGCCCACATCCCTCACGGCAGCCAACGCCAGCCGGAGGGTCTCACCCGACGTCGTGATCTCGTCGACCACGAGGACGCGCTTCCCGGCCACCTGCCGGGGGGCGGCCGAGAGCACGGCCGGTCGCTCTCGGACCTGCTCGTCGCCTTCTTTTCGCGAGATCTTCATGGAATAGAAATCCACGCGAAGGATGGACGCCACCACTGCGGCGGGGATCACGCCGGCGCGGGCGATGCCCACCACCACCTCGGGGGAGAAGTCCCGGGCTACCTTGATCGCGAGGGCCCGGCACAGCTCACCGAACATCTCCCACGACACTTCGAAGTATTCGTGCGTGGGCGTCCCGGGACCCGAAGCTCCGAACGGTGCGTTCTCCATGGGTTGAACCTACGGCAAACGGCGAACGGGGGCCAACGCGCGCTCGCCTGACGCCGCGGCGTCACGGACCCCTCCACCCGCGTTGACGGAGGCTCCCCATCCGACGATTCTCTCGGTCATGTCCGAAGATCTGACCGAGACCGCCGACCGTCGGCTGGAGGCCGCCCTGGAGGCGGAGGGCGCCCGTGATCCGCGGGAGTTCTATCGGGCCCGTCTTCGGGAGCTCAAGTCGGAGGACGGTAAGAGGTATGGACAGGCCGTCGCGTACTACCGGGAGACCCTGATCCCCGAGGTGGCGTCGGGGGCTGTCGAGCCCCTGGCAGCGTGGACCGAGTACGGCCGGCGCCTGGCCGAATTCCTGGCCTCAGGACGGACGGTCACCATCGACGCGACCGGGCGCTCCCACGCCTACGAGGCGCCTCCACCCCGAGACCACCTGATCCTGCATCTGCCGGACGACGAGAGGACCCGGGCGATCCTCGTGGGGCTGCCGCCGAACCCTACCCCCCCACAGCGCGCCACGTACGACGTGCTGGTGAGCGGCAAGCAGAAGCTGCCGGGCTGAGGTCCGTCACCAGCTCGCGACATCGAAGAGCTTCGTGTACTTGATGGTCAGACCCCGGTTCAGGGGGGTATCCCGCGCGAGCGTCCCGAATCCGTTGGCCTGGTTGTAGACGATGAACAGACCGGTGCCGGCGTCATTCAGCCATCCCAGCCGAACGTTGGTGGACCACGAATCCTCCCGGTCCGAGTACTGGGTGAGCGACTGCACGTAGATCCGCGGGGTGAAGAAGTACGCCAGCCGGAGCCCCGCCAGGGTGACGCTGAAGTCCCCCTCGGGAAGGGAGACGTCGTTGTAGTCGACGCGCACCGACGCACTGACGGACGAGCCCCTTCGCACCGTGATCGTTCCGTAGGGGTTCACCCTGCTGCCCGAAAGGAAGCTCCCTCCATTGAAGCCGCCGTTGAAGGAGACGGGAGCGCTCTCGTCGGTGAAGAAGACGATGGCCGGCCCCCAACCCTGGTAGGTGCCGGCTGGAACGACCACTCCCGGCGAGATCTCGAAGTTCTCTTCGAGGCCTTCGCGGACCCAGTTCCATGCGGGATGGAGCTCCATGCCACTGTCCCACTCGACGTGGGAATCCACGTGCACCCGGCTGGTTTCCTGGAAGCCCGTCTCGATGTCCCGGTAGGTGAAGTAGGAGGCGTGGGGCCGGATTTCACGAATCCCGTAGCGGCCGGGACGGACGTAGGTCATCCCGTGCGCCTGCAGGTAGCGGTAACCGCTCCGCGGCAGGAACCCCATCTCGGGATTGAAGTGCTCGCCGATCTCCCTGAGGTTGAGCGAAAGGCGGACGTTGCGAGTGGTGTACCCGCCTTGAACGTCGACCATGTGGTCACGCCCATCGAGACCCGGCGTCTCCGTCCGGGCCGCGAAGGAGCTCAGCGTCACCGCCTCTCCGATCCCGAGCTGGCCGTCCGCGACGAAGGTGTTGTTCCAGTCACCATCGAGATCCGACGCCCGGCGCATGAATGAGCCTCCGATGCGGGACCGATTGGGCAGCTCACGAGCGAGGCGCACCACCGAGTACCCGTTGGCCTCACTGACGCCATCGACCTCTTCCGAGCGGATGTGGAGGAGCCCGAGGTTCAGTCCGCCGACCTTGCCGGAGATACGGCCTCCCCCCCGGATGGGCACCGCTTGCCCGTCGCGGATCCCGATCCTCCTGCTGAAGAAGAGCTCCGCTCCGCCGCCGCCGACGGAGAAGTATCCCGCGTTCTCGAGGAAGAACGGTCGCTTTTCCGGGAAGGAGATGCTGAAGCGGGTAAGGTTGGTCTGGGCGTCGTCCACCTCCACCTGAGCGAAGTCCGTATTCAGGGTCAGATCGAGGGTGAGGCCCGACGTGAGCTGGACCTTGGCATCGCCTCCGACCTCGCTGGAATAGCCGAGGCCGGTGTCACCGGCCTCGTAGTCCCGAACCGCTCGCTGCAACACGTAGGGGGTGACCTGGGCCGTGCGCTGGGCCGGGGGTGTCAGACCCCGGAGGGTGCCGGAGTAGTTCAGGCGATACTGATCGAACTCCCGGGGGACCGGTGCCCAGAACGACTGCTCGTTGAGCCGTCGGACCCTCCTGGCGACGTTGAGGCCCCAGCTCTGTCCCTCCCCCTCGGCGTATCGGAGGGTGGAGAACGGGATGCGGAACTCGGCGTACCATCCGCGGTCGTCGCGACTGGTGGCCACCGACCAGCTCGCGTCCCAGTTCAGGTTGAAGCCAGCGCCGGAGCCGGACTGCTGTCGACGGTTGTTCGTGCCGCCCGCCCCGAAGAACCGCCCCCCACCCTGGCCCTCGTTCGCCACCTGCCCGTCGTACTCGATGCCCGCCGGGTTCGTCCCGAAGACGAAGGCGTTCTGCTGGTCCCGGAACGTGTCGAGGATCAGCAGGATCGCGTCGCTCTGCTCCAGATCGTAGTCCCGAATGGCCTCTCCGGGCACGATCGCCTCCGGCTCGGAGTCGTACAGCCAGGCGCCCACGTACAGAGCCTCTTCGTCGTACAGGAGCCTCAGCTCGGTCCGCTCGGAGGCCGGCGCGCCATCGCTCGGCACCCGCTGCACGAAGCCTTGGATGGCGGGGGCGGTCCGCCACACCGACTCGTCGAGATGTCCGTCGACGACCGGCGTCTCGACGGTCCTCACCGCCTCTGCGCTGCGACCCGCCTGGTCCTGCGCGACAACCGAGACGGGAAGGATGGAAAGAGCTGCGAAGGCGAGGAGCCTGGATGGGAGCTTGTTCATGAGGATTCGTGGCTCATGGGACGCGCAAGGTTACTCATCCTCGATGAGATAGGCCACGCCCCAGGCTCCCAGCCCCACGTGGGTGGCGATGACCGGAGTAGCCGGGGCGGTGAGAATCTCCACGTCCTCGCCGTATCGTGCACGCAGCTCCCGCGAGACCGGAGCGACCGCGTCGTCCCCCCCTACGTGGACAATCCCGAAGCGCACCTTCCGGATGTGGGCGGGGACCCGCTCTTCCAGGGCCGCGAGGAGGGCCTGACGGGCCCGCCTGCGCCCAAGGGTCTTGGCGACCGGGACGACCTGCCCCTCCTCGGTCAGCCCCAGGATGGGCTTGACCTGAAGCACGGACCCCAGGATGGCATGGCCCCGCCCCACCCGTCCCGAGGCGATGAGCCGATCGAAGGTATCGACCGTGAACAGGATTCCGGATTGCCTGCGGATGCGCGCCAGCTCCCGGACGATCTGGTCGGGAGGCGTTCCCAGCTCGGCGAGCTCGCACGCTTTGACGACGAGAAGCCCCTGGAGGAGGGAGGCCCCGCAGGAATCCGCCAGGTGGACGGGCGCACCGTGGAACCGGCCCGACGCCGCTTCGGCGGACCCCAGGGTGCCGGACAGCGTCGAGCCGACCAGCACGCCGACGATGGCCTCGCCGTCCTCTGCAGCCCGGGAGAAGGTCTCCAGGAAGTCGGCCGGCGCCGGCTGGCTCGTCGTGGGTACCGGTGCCTCCAGCGCGAGTCGCTCGTGGAACTCCCGGGCCGGGATGTCCACTCCGTCCCGGTACATGTCGTCTCCATCCACCAGCCACAGCGGCGTCACGTGGATTCCGTGCGCCCGTACGACCTCCTCCGGAAGGTCGGCGGCGGAATCGGTCATCACGGTGACGGGACGGCGGGCGAGCCTGACATGCCCGTCGATGGCGCGCTCCACGGCGGCGTGCTGGGCTTCCATGTCCTCCGCCTTGTGGGTGACCAACCTCCCGTAGGCTCGCAGGCACCCGAAGACGCCCTCGGGATCGTCCGTGTGGATGTGGACCTTCAGCACGTCGTCCGACCGGATCACGATGAGGGAATCGCCTCTGGAGCGCAGGGCCTCCCGGATCTCCTCCTGATCGGGAATGTCTTCACCCCTGACCAGCGCCTCGGTGCAGTATGCGTACTGCTCCGACCGGTCCGGATACTCGACGCGGGAGAACGCGGCTTCCTGGGACGCCTCTCCGGGGGTCGCCCTGGCCACCAGGGGATCTCCGTGAATGAAGAGCACGACCCCCTCCAGGAGGCTGACGAATCCCTTGGCACCCGCATCCACCACACCAGCCTTCCGCAGCACCGGTAGCAGCTCGGGGGTGCGCTCCAGGGATGCTCGGGCCGCCTCCACCAGCCTTCCGAGGAGCTCTGCGAAATCCGGGTCATGCCGCTCGTACGCGGCGTCGGCCGTATCCCTCATCACCGTGAGGATGGTGCCTTCCACCGGGCGCTCGAGCGCGCCATTCAGATTCCGGACACCGCTCCGCAGGGCGGCGCCGAACTCTTCCGTACCCACACGGACCCGGTCCCTCAGGTGCTCCGCGAAGCCGAGAAGGAAATGGGAGAGCATCATCCCACAGTTGCCCCGAGCACCCAGAACCGCGGCCTGGGCGGCCTCGTGCGCCACCGCGGCCACCTCACGGTCCCCGTTGACCCTGAGGTGGTCCGCGATGGCTCGGACCGTGAGGGCCAGGTTCGTCCCGGTGTCCCCGTCGGGCACGGGAAAGACGTTGATACGGTTCAGCTCTCCGCGCTGGTGCTGGGCATACTCACACGCCGCCAGCAGGGAGCGTCGGAGTCTCGGGCCATCCAGGTAGCCGATTCGCATGGGCGTAAGGGTGGCGGGGCCTATCGGTCATCGTCAACTTGGCCAACCCCAGGGCCGGAGGAACACACCTAACGTAATCCCCGTAGGGAGTGTCCAAAGGAAGGACATGGGAATGAGCCACAACCAACCGTCCGGCTTCAGCCGGTTCATGGCGGAGCTCCGACGCAGGCACGTCGTCCGCTTCGCTTTCGCCTACGCAGCTGCCGCCTTCGTGCTGCTCCAGCTGGCCGAGATCGTCTTCCCGGCGTTCGGCCTCGGCGAGGTGCACCTTCGGATCCTCGTGATCGGGGTCACGCTACTCTTTCCCCCGGCCGTGGTGCTGGCCTGGGTGTTCGACATCACCTCCGAGGGCATCAAACGTACTGAGGAGCTGCCCGGCGGGCGTCGCCCGGGACGCCTCACCCCGCGGCTGGCTCTCCTCGTCGTCACGTTCGCCGTCGTGGGGTCCCTGGCGATGTGGGTGGTGCAGGTGGGCGTGTTCGAGGAGACGGCGACGGACTCCGCGCAGACGGACTCCGGGGTCAGGCTTGCGGCATACGATCCCGAAGACCCCATCGGGTCCCTTGCCGTCCTTCCTCTGCAGAACCTCTCGGGATCGGGCGAACAGGACTACTTCACGGCGGGGATGCACGAGGAGCTCGTGGCCCAGCTGAGCCAGATCGCGGGTCTGCGCGTGGTCTCCCGAACGTCGGTGGCCCGATACGCGGGCACGTCCACTCCGAGTCCGACCATCGGCCGGGAGCTGAAGGTCGACGCCCTCATCGAGGGGTCGGTCCGGCGCCAGGGCGACACGGTTCGTATCACGGTGCAGCTCATCCACGCGGCGAGTGACTCCCACATCTGGACGAAGCAATACGACCGCACGTTGGAGAACGTGCTGTCGCTGCAGGCGGAGGTCGCCTACGACATCGCCCGGCAGGTGCAGGCCGAGATAAGCCGGGAGGAAGAGTCGATGCTGACGCGGACCGCTGCCCGCGACGTCGATCTTGAAGCTCAGGACGCCTACCTGCGGGGTCGCTTCGAGTACCAGAAGGGAACACCCGAAGGCTACCAGGCGGCCTGGCAGTATTTCGAGGAGGCGGTGGCGGAGGACTCGACGTTCGCGCCGGCCCTGGCGGGGCTGGCCAGCACCCGCTTCCTCATGGGGTTCGGAGAAGGTGTGATGGGGGCCGAGGAGGTGGAGCTCGCCAGGCAGGACGCCGAGAAGGCGATGCGCCTGGACAGCACGTCCATCGAGGCGCAGGAGGTGCTGGGAGCCATCCAACGGAGCCTCCCGGACATCCCGCGGATGACCACCGGAGACGCCCCGCCACCCCCGCCTCCGCATACGCGCGTAATCCACCTCCCCGGCACGTCGGACAGTGTCGTATTGAGATTCGACACGGCCTTCGTGGGCGCCATGACCGAGCTGGGTCGCCGCCTGGAGGAGCGCCTCGTCGTGGTCGAAGCCCGACAGAAGGACGCCGCCATGGCCATGGTGGCAGGGGCCCGACCGCTGATGGCCACGGGCCGCTTCGGGGAGGCTGCCGCGCTGCTGGAAGACGCCGTTGCGGAAGCCCCCGAATCGTCAGCGGCGTGGCATGGCCTGCTCCAGGCCCGGGTGAGCGCCGGTGACGCGGACGGCGTCGCGGAGACCCTGGTGCGGTGGCAGGAGTCCGGAGCACCCGGGGCGCCGGCGCCGACCGAGGTGGCGGAGGTGCGCTCCGCCGTCCGGAATGACGGTATGCAGGGATACTGGACGTGGCTGAGGGAGGATCACGAGAGACGCATGGCCGAGGGAGAAAGCGTCTCCCTCACCCGGCTGGCCGCCGCGCATGCCGCCCTCGGCGACAACGAGCGAGCTCTGGAGCTTCTCTTCCGGGGCCTGCGGGAGGGCGATCGCGGCATCGTGTCCTTGCTCTCGGACCCGGTGTGGGACCCCCTCCGCAAGGATCCCCGGTTCGTGTCCATCGTCCGGCAGATCCGGGCCATGCGCGTCGACCACCGAGGGCGCTGAGTCCGCTCCTCGCGAAGGCGGGCCCGGTGGCACCTGTTTCCGTTCCGGCCCGCCTCGGGGGATCGGGACACAGTCCCGGCGGGGCGCTTCAGCGCGGCCCGTCGTTCCACCCGGTCCAGCCCGGGCCGCGAACCACCCGACCCGGCAGGGTCCCCGTCGGCTCGCCGTCCCGCAGCACCTGCTCCCCGTTGACGAAGACGTGCAGGACGCCGGTGGCATACTGGTGCGGGTCCTCGAAGGTGGCATGGTCGGCCACGGTCGCCGGATCGAAGACCGCCACGTCGGCGAAGTACCCGGGCTCGAGTCGACCCCGCCGCCGAAGGCCGAGATTCTCGGCCGGGAGGCCCGTCAATCTCCGCACCGCCTCGGCCACGCCGATGACGGCCTCCTCGCGCACGTAGCGACCGAGAAGCCTGGCGAAGTTGCCGTAGGCCCGTGGGTGGGGGCTCGACAGCGTGAAAGGCTCACGCGTCGCCAGCGCGCCGGCGTCCGAGCCGAAGCTCACCCAGGGGAGGGCGATCTGCCTCTCGACGTTCTGCTCGTCCATCATGAAGTACACGGTGCCGACGCGGCTCCCGTCCTTGATGACCAGATCCATGGCCACCTCCTCCGGAGTCGTGCCGTACAGCTCCGCCGCCTGAGCCAGGGACATCCCGGTGAGGTGCTTCAGCGAATCGGCCCGGAAGCCCACGAGGAGAACGCGGTCGGGGGACCCGGCCGCCAGCGCCAGGTTTTCCCACTCGTCGGTGGGCGTCCTCATCTCCACCGCGACGCGCGCCCGCACCGCGGGGTCCCCGAGGCGCTCCGCCCAGGCGTCGTATCCTCCCTCCTGGACCCACGGCGGCATGGCGGCGTCGAGGCCCGTCGCTCCGGCGGTGTACGTGTACATGTCCGCCGTGATCCTGAGGCCCTCGCGCCTCGCCTCCTCCACGCGGGCGATGACCTCGTCCATCTTCAGCCAGTTCTCCCGGCCCGCAGCCTTGAGGTGGTAGATCTCGGCCGGGGCGCCGGACTCCCTGGCGATGCGGATGAGCTCGTCCACCGATTCGAGCAGGCGGTTCCCCTCCGACCGGATGTGGCTGATGTACATGCCCCCTGACTCGGTGGCCGCCGAGACCAGGGCCACGAGCTCGGGCGTGTCGGCGTAGAACGCCGGGGCGTAGATGAGAGACGAGCCCACCCCGAGCGCGCCCTCGGCCATGGCCTGCCGCACCAGGTCCTGCATGCGCTGGAGCTCGGCGGCCTCAGGTGGCCTGTCCGCGTAGCCGAGCTCATGGACCCGAACGGTGGTGGCTCCCACGAACGAGGCCACATTCACGGCCACGCCCCTCCCTTCCAGGTGCTCCAGGTAGTCTCCGAGGGTCGTCCAGGCGATCTCGAATCTGATGTCGCCCTGAAAGCGCAGCATGTCGGCCTTCATGGTCTCGTTGAGGGGGCCCATGGACTCGCCCTCTCCGAAGACTTCCAGGGTGACTCCCTGGCGGATGTCGCTCTGGGCGGTGCCGTCTTCGAGCAGGGACTCGGTGGCCCACGAGAGCATGTTGATGAATCCCGGCGCGACGGCGAGGCCCCGCACGTCGATCTCGGTGGCACCGCTGAGGGTCCCCACGTCCCCGACCGCGACGATGGTGTCCCCCCGGAGAGCCAGGTCTCCCACGACGCCCTCGGCGCCGGATCCGTCGTAGATGGTCCCACCTCGCAGGACGACGTCCACGTCCGGCCCGGCGTCGCACGCGCCGAGGACCAGGGAGATGAGGATCATGGAACGGCGCACGTCGTCCTCCAGGCGGATGGGTTCACTTCAGGAGCTTGAAGATTCCGGTATCGCGGTGCTTCCGGACCTCGTTCCAGAGGAAGACACGGCCATTCATGGTGATGTAGACGCCGGGGGGAAGCACCTGCACGGCAGTGAGCGCACCTCCGAGGTTGAACAACCCGTCGGAGCTTCCGAACGCGATGGGGATCATCGCGCCGGTGAGGACGATGGTCTTCTCAGCGACCTGCTCTGCCAGGACCCGGGCCGTTTCCACCATGGTATCGGTCCCGTGGGTGATGACGATCCTCAGCTCCGGGGCGTCCCGGCAGTTTTTCGCGATGAGCTCCCGGTCGGCCTGGGACATATCCAGGGAATCCACCATCATGAGGGTCCGGACCCGCACGTCCAGCCGGCACCGGCCGAGCTGCAGCATCTCCGGGATGTGGGTGTCCTCGAAGAAGAGCCGACCGTGGATCTCGTCGTATTCCTTGTCGAACGTCCCTCCGGTAACGAAGAGACGGATGGGCTCGTCCACCGTGGACCCTCCCGGATGTGCGCGTGACGGTGGCTGGAACATCCCCGGCCCGGTGCCCCCTGGCAAGGCTGAAGGAATACGTGGCGAAAACCGTATGCGGGGCGTTCGGATGATCCGATAACGGAACGAGGTTCAAGATGTCTATTCGTCGAGTCGCGGCCCTCGTGGCCGTCGTGCCCGTCCTGGCCTGTGGTGACGCCACCTCCGACTGGGCCGGCACCGTGGTGGACAGCGCCGGCATTGCGGTGGTCCAGAATCCCGTCGAGGGCCTCTGGGGCCCGGAAGACGCCTGGACCGTCGTGGAGGAGCTCTCCGTCGGGATGCTGGAGGGCGAGGACGTATACCAGTTCGGCCAGATCATCGGCGTGGACGTGGACGCCGACGGCAACGTGTACATCGCCGACGGGCAGGTGCAGGACGTGCGCGTCTTCGACGCCACGGGCTCCTATGTGCGCACCATCGGCAGCTCGGGATCCGGACCGGGGGAGCTGGGCCTGGGCATGCAGGGCGTCTTCGTGGTGGGGGACGAGGTGGTAGTTCCCGACGTCGGGAACCAGCGCATCTCCCGGTTCTCCCGGTCAGGGGAGTTCATCGGCAGCCAGCGCATGGACCTCCTGCGGGGCGTGCCGCTGCGGTGGGACATGGCGTCGGAGGGACGCCTGGTCGTGCAGCGACGGTACCTGAATCCGGCGGATACGGCGACGGGTCCCAGAGGGGACCCCATCACGACGGTGGCGTTCGAGGGACGTGCGTCGGACACGCTGGCGGCAAAGGGCGGTGCGCCGGACACGGTTGCCGTGCTCCCCCCGGGAGAGAGCCTCCAGATCGTGGGCGGGCAGGTCCGCCGACGGATCTTCGATCCCGAGCCCATCTGGGACGCCGACCCAGACGGCCGACTCCTCACGGCCCGGAACAACGCCATGCGGTTCGAGGTCTGGGGGGGCGACGGGTCCCTTCAACGGGTGATCACCTTCCCCCGGGAGCCCAAGGCCCTGACCGAACGGGACCAGCAGGTCTTCATCGACGCCCTCACGGAAGCCGCGCGGCAGCAGGGGGCAACCCCGCAGCAACTGGAAGCGTTTCTCCAGCAGCTGAGCTTCGCCGACCACTACCCGGCGTTCGTGAGCCTGGCTCTGGGGCCGCTGGAGTCCGTCTGGGCCCAGAGGTTCCTGTCGGGTGACGAGCTGGCGGGTGACGAGGGCACGTTCAACATCCAGGACCTGGGGTCGAGCACGTGGGACGTCTTCGACGCCGAAGGTCGGTACCTCGGTCCCGTCACCTTCCCGGGCAAGTACCAGCCGATCCGCGCCATCGGGGATCGCTTCTACGGGATTGCCCGGGACGAGCTGGACGTCCAGAGCCTGAAGGTGTACCGGATCGAGATGGGTTGAGGAGCCGGGCCCCCCGGGGAACGGTAGGCTAACGGGGGTGGTCCCTTGCGGGGTCGCCCCCACGTCCGTTCAGCCCGGGGATCACGCCATGCCCTTCACCGCCATCAATCCGGCCACCGCCGACACGATCTCGACCCACGACGAGATCTCGCCGGACGAAGCGAACCGAGCCGTCGCGCGGGCCCACGCGGCCTATCTGAACTGGCGCGATACGCGCTTCGCCGAGCGTTCCGAATGCCTGCAGGTGCTCGGGGGGCTGCTTCGGGAGAGGGCGGCCGAATACGGGCGGCTCATGACGTTGGAGATGGGCAAGCCCCTCGAGCAGGCCCGCGCCGAGGTGGAGAAATGCGCCTGGGTCGCCGACTACTACGCCGAGCACGCCGAGTCCATGCTGGCGCCGGTACCCGCCGACACCGATGCAGCCCGAAGCTATTGGACCTATCGGCCGCTGGGCGTGGTGCTGGGCATCATGCCGTGGAACTTCCCCTTCTGGCAGGTGATCCGTTTCGCCACCCCGGCCATGGCCGCAGGAAACGCGGCCCTGCTCAAGCACGCCCCGAGTGTCCCGGGATGCGCCCTGGCGCTGGAGGCGCTCTATCGTGACGCCGGCTTCCCACGATTCCTCTTCCAGAGCCTCTTCGTGGACACGGGGCTCACCGGCGACCTCATCGACCATCCGCTGGTCCAGGGGGTCAGCCTCACCGGAAGCGTGCGAGCCGGGAAGACCGTGGCGGCCCGGGCCGGTGCCGCCATCAAGAAGTGCGTGCTGGAGCTGGGCGGCAGCGATGCGAGCCTGGTCCTCGCTGACGCGGACCTCGACGCCGCCGTGGCCGCCTGTGTCTTCGGACGCCTCCTCAACACGGGACAGAGCTGCATCGCGGCCAAACGGTTCGTCGTGGTGGACGCCGTTCGGGAGGTGTTCACCGAGAAGCTCATCACCCACATGGGGGCGGCCACCATGGGGGACCCCTTCGATCCGGATACCGTGATCGGTCCCATGGCCCGCGTCGATCTCCGCGACACGCTTCACGACCAGGTGGAGCGCTCGGTGGCGAAGGGTGCCACGCTGGCCCTGGGCGGCGCCGTGCCGGAGCGCCCGGGAGCCTGGTATCCCCCGACCGTCCTCACCGACGTCGGGGCGGGCATGGCCGCCTACGAGGAAGAGCTGTTCGGACCCGTGGCGACGGTGATCCCGGTGGAGGACACGGCGGAGGCGATCACCGTGGCCAACGACACCCGGTTCGGGCTGGGCGCCTCGGTATACACCGGGGACGCAAAGCTGGGCGAGCGCATCGCCGCCGACCTGCTGGATGCAGGTAACTGTTTCGTGAACGGCATCGTGAAGTCCGATCCCCGGCTTCCCTTCGGAGGAGTGAAGGAGAGCGGCTATGGCCGGGAGCTCTCCCCGCTGGGTATCCGGGAGTTCACCAATGCGAAGACCGTGTGGGTGAAGTAGGGGCCTACTCGAACTCCCCTGGCACCGCCTCGTACATCTTCGCGGCCACGTCCTCGCTCGACCTCATCATCGAGAGGTCCAGCTCGAAGTCCGGTCGGGAGGGTTCCCGCAGCTTCTCCACGAGCTCCTGGATCTCCCGGTTGGACAGGCCGACCTCCTTGAGGACGTCCTTCCCGGCGCGGGCGTCGGGGCGTGCCCGCACCCCGTCGTCGTCGGCCGTCAGCAGCCGGAAGAGCACGACCCGTTCCGCCCGCGTCAGGACTCGACTTTCCAGGTCGTAGTCGACCCAGGCCTCGTACGACAGCGGCGCGACCCGCTTCACCATTCCCGCGATCACGCGCGCGAACTGCTGGATCTCCCACTGGGCACGCGGATCCACCCTCAGCGAGAGGAAGTGGAGGAGGTTGTGGAGGTCGATCTTCCAGTACCACTGGGTGTAGGTCGACACAGGAAGGTCGATGCGCGCGATCTCCCGTGCCACGTCCTCCGCCAGGAGCCACCGGTAGGTCAGGCCCGATTCGGTCCTGAGGCGCTCCCACCGCTCCACCGCCTCCCGGTAGACCTCCGGAGGGGCCCCCTCCTCCCTGCCCTGCCTGTTGGACCGGCTCTGGAGGGCGAACTCTCCGGACCTCGGCGTATAGAAGAGCAACGGCATGAGGGAATAGCGTGCCGAAAGCTCGTTCACCGAGGCCGTCCGATGTCGAATCCACTGACGGGCCACGAACATGGGCATCGCGCAGTGGAACTTGAGCTCCACCATCTCACTGGGCGTGGTGTGCCGGTGCCGCCTCAGGTAGCGGATGAGCCCCCGGGTCTGGGAGACCTTCCGGGTGCCGTGTCCGTAGCTCACCCGGGCCGCCCGCTCCACGTCCTCGTCGGACCCCATGTAGTCCACGAGGGACACGAAGCCATGGTCCAGCACGGGGAAGTACCCACCCAGGATCTCCTCGGCGGCGGGGATGGTGGGGCGTCGGGTGTCCATGAGGCGTGTCGTGGGTGAAGGTCGGCGGAGCGTGAGGATCCTCCCGCCGCCCAAGATGGCCTGAGGAGCCGCCAGGTCAACCGCCGCAGGGGGGAGGCGTGGGCGCGCCGCCTGCTTAGATTGATGGCCTCGGTTTCGGACAACTTCCACCCCAGCGCCGTGCCATGATCGTCGTCACCGGAGGAGCAGGCTTCATCGGCTCGAACGTCGTCGCCGCGTTGGGCGAGGTTGGAGCGGACCCCGTCAGCGTCGTGGATCGACTCGGCCGGGGAGAGAAATGGAGGAACCTCCGCAGGCACGAGATCGACGAGCTGGTGGACCCCTCGGGGCTGGACGACTTTCTGCAGCGGAGGGTGGGCGACATCGACCTGGTCGTCCACATGGGCGCCGTCTCGGCGACGACCGAAAAGGACGCGGACCTGATCGTCGAGTCCAACCTGCGACTCTCCCAGAAGATCTGGGCGTGGTGCGCACGGCATGAGGTCCCCCTGATCTACGCGTCGTCCGCCGCCACGTACGGGGACGGCTCGGAGGGGTTCTCGGACGACGCCGATCCCACGGCTCTGGCCCGGCTGAAGCCCATGAACGCCTACGGCTGGAGCAAGCACGCATTCGACCGGTGGGTCATCCGGGCCACCTCGGGCTCGGGGCCGATTCCTCCCCAGTGGGTGGGCCTCAAGCTCTTCAACGTCTACGGGCCGAACGAGTACCACAAAGGCGCCATGCGCTCGATGGTGGCCAAGGCGTACCCCGCCGCCGTAGCTGGAACGCCGACCACGCTCTTCCGCTCGCACCATCCCGACTATCCCGACGGTGGCCAGAAACGGGACTTCGTCTACGTGAAGGACTGCGTGGACGTCATCCTCTGGCTCATGGGGCATCGGGAGGTGAACGGGCTCTTCAATGTGGGAACCGGGCGGGCGCAGACGTGGCTCGAGCTCATGGGGGCCCTCTACGCGGCCACGGGCAAGGAGCTGGCCGTGGAGTGGGAGGACATCCCGGACGAGATCCGGGACCGCTACCAATATTTCACGCAGGCCGACATGGGGCGTCTGCGGGCGGCCGGATACGACCGACCGTTCCAGTCCGTGGAGGAGGGCGTGGCCGACTACGTGTCGAGCCATCTCGGCACGGACGATCCCTACCGCTGAGCACCCCCGCCCCGCCAAGGGACCCTGGATTCACGCGCCGCCCGGCCCCTCGAGTGAACCATGGGGACCGTTCCACCGTAGTAGAGGGTGTGGAGTTGCCCCGTTCAGGAGGTGAAGCGTGGCCCAGTGCAAGGGAACCACGAAGAAGGGTGAGCGATGCAAGCGGGAGGCCCCCGAGGGAGCAGCCTACTGCTCGATCCATCAAGACCAGGCGGTGCGTGAGCGTACCCCGAAGCGGACATCCGACGAGTGGGATCGGGACGCGATCCTGGCGACCGCCATCGGATTCGCCCTGGTAGGGGCCATCCTGTTTTTCCGGATCAGGCGCTGAGGAGCCTCCTTACACGGCCCGCAGGCCTCGGGCGATACGAAGGGCGGGCAGGAGTCCGGCGTCCCGCCCGCCCCCCGGATTCTCACGACACGGGGCGTCGCCCGAGATCGTACTCGGGGGGCGGCTCGGCCCCGAGGAGATGCTTCTCGAAGTAGTCCCACCGCCGGCGCTGCATGTACGGCTCATAGCCGAAGCCGTGCCGGCGGTTGGTCATCATGATCAGGTCGAAGTCCTTGTTGGCCTCGATGAGGGCATCCGCCACCACCAGCGTATTGTAGGGGGGCACGTTGCTGTCCATGGTGCCGTGGGCCAGCAGGAGCTTCCCCTTCAGGTTCCCGGCGACCAGCTGATTCGCCTGGTTGTCGTAGTTCGTGGTGCCGTCGGCATACTCCTCCAGGAGGCCCTGCCACTTCTCTCCCCAGTCGTCCTCGTAGTTCCGGTTGTCGTGGTTTCCCGCCTGAGAGACCGCGACCTTGTAGAAATCCGGGAACCGCAGGATACCGGCTGTCGACGCGAAGCCGCCACCGGAGTGCCCCCAGATGCCCACCCGGTCCAGGTCCATCCAGGCGTGACGCGCCGCGAGCTGTCGGATTCCCCCGACCTGATCCGGAAGCCCGTTGTCGCCCATGTTCCCGTAGTAGGCTGCGTGGAACGACTTCGACCGCATGGGCGTTCCCATCGCGTCCAGCTCCACCACGATGAACCCCAGCTCCGCCAGGGCCTGGTGATCCCTCCGGGCCGCGCTGAAGCTGCGGCTCCCCACGCTGCCCGTCTGGGGTCCGGGGTAGAGATAGTTGACCACGGGGTACTTCCTGGCAGGATCGAGATCGGTGGGGGTATACATGAGCCCGTACAGATCCGTCCGTCCGTCTCTGGCCTTCACGACGAAGGGAATGGGAGCCTTCCACCCCTGAGTCACGAGCCGGGAGATGTCCGCGCGTTCGAGAGCCACGACCTCTCGTCCCTCCAAGTCCCGAACCACGGACACGGGCGGATCGACTGGCGTGGACCAGCTATCCACGAAGTACCGATGGGAAGGAGACAGCGAGACGGTGTGATTCGCGCTGTCAGGCGTCAGAAGTGTGACATCGCCCCCGTCCATTCCCACGCTGTAGAAATACTGGAAGTAGGGGTCCCCCAGCTCACGCCCGGCCCCGGTGAAGTAGAGGCGGCGCGCGTCCTCGTCGATGTGGAGAAGCTGAAGCACGTTCCAGTCGCCACTCGTGATCTGCCGTTTGAGCTCGCCCGAGTGCAGGTCGTACAGGTAGAGGTGGCCCCAGTCATCCCGCTGTGAGAACCAGATCACCTCGCCCGAGCCAGGGAGGACGTGCCAGTTCACCCGGTTGAACCCGGACTCGAAGAACGTCTCGACCCGCTCCTCCAGCACATCGCGCACGGCACCGGTTTCCGGATCCGCCACGCGCAACCGAGCTTCCTTGTGATCCCGGGAGCTGGACACGAACGCCAGCTCGCTGCCGTCCCCGCTCCACTCGATGTCGGAGTACTGGCCTCGGCACGCGATGTGATCGCAGATGGTGGAGCGGTGCTGGTCCGGCGGCATGCGGAGGCGCACGATCCGGGGCCCGTCCAGGTGGATCACGACCCGCTCGATGCGGAAGATCACGCTGTCCTCGGGGAGAGGATACTTCCACGCTTCCAGCGTCGGGTGCCCCACGCCGGTGCTCACGAGGTACATCTCGCCCACCCCCCGGGCATCGTGCTGGAACGTGGTCAGCTTCCGGGAATCCGGCGCCCACAAGACCACCGGACGGTCACTCTTCGTCCAGCCGGCATTGTCTGTCGCATAGCCGTAATCCTGAACGCCATCCGTGGTCAGCTGCGTCTCCTCACTCGAAGCCAGGTTCCTGACCCAGAGGTTGTGATCGCGAATGAACACGGCCTTGAGGCCGTCCGGCGACACCGACACGTTCCGCCCCGGTCCGTCTGCCGGAGCACCCAGGGACGTGCACCTCGAGGCGTCGGGTGCGCAGGCGTACGCGGTGCCTCCCGTGACGAACCGGATCCCGGTGGCGGTCAGCTCCAGATCTCCGAGGGGAAGATGGAACGGGTCGTGGTCCTCGCCACTGACGACCGACAGCGCTGCAGCGAGCCGGGCGTGATCGAACGCCCTCTCGCGAATCCCACGAGCGGGATCGACGACAACGAACTCGGTCCCCGAGCTGATGGTGTTCTCGTACCAGAAGCGGTCGTTCTCCAGCCAGCTGGGACGCACGGCCCCGCCCAACACCAGCGGGTTCATCCGGGCTCCCAGGAAACGCTCCGCCCGGGCGTAGTCCTCGGCCGTGAGGGCTTCGGGGGCATAGGGTTCCTGGCCCATGGACCTGGACGGGGTGACGCCGAGGGCCACGCAGATCATGCCGATGGATCCGAAGGAGCGCAGCCGGCTCGCGGCGCGTCGGCTGGACGGCGGGAAGAGAGGACGCATGGGGTTCATGGGATCACCCGGGACTCGTCGGTTGGGGAAGAACGACCTCTGGCATGATACACGACTCGTCCCGTCGGGGCAGCCCGGGTCGCGGGCGCCTTCACCTCCCTCACAGATTTAGTTATAGATATAACTACATGTTATTGACCCCTTCCACGTGCGTGTCCATTCGTCCATGCCTTCCTACGACTTCGTGTGTCAGGACTGCGGTGCATCCTTCGAGGTGCGTCTCTCCATGTCCGCCTACTCCGCCGGTGACGGTCGAGATTGTCCCCGCTGTGGGTCCACGCAGGCGGAGCGCTCCTACACGACGGTGAACGTCATCGCCGGCGGCCGAGGCGACAGCTGGGCAGGAGCCGGATACGCGAAGGGGAGCTGCGGAACCGGGGGATTCACCTGAGCTTGAGGGTCATCGCCCCGTGGGGGCGAACGCCGGCCACATCAGCCCGTCCTCCTGAACCGATGGACCTGCCAGCGGCCGAAGAGGTCCCCTCCGCCGTGTACGTGCTCCTGGGCTTCCGAAGCGCTCAGCATGCGTCGGGCTGACCGGTCCGCCGCGAACTCGTAGGCGCGAGCCCCCGACCTCTCGGCACGGACATACGTCGCCAGGTGCTCATTGATCTGCCCGGGGCCGTGGGTGACCGGGACCAGCGGCGTGCGATGGACGATGCCCTCGTAGGCGTAGCCCCCGGGCTGCCTCGTCAGGCTCTCCACTCGACGTGATCCGTACGCGGAAAGGGCCTGGAGCAACACGATGGCCCCAAAGCGGAGGAAGGCACGGCCCTCTGCCAACAGACGACGGCGAAGGTCGAACCCGTCCCCGGTGGCGCTGGCGGGGGGATTCGCGATAAGGAAGTCTCCCCTCCCTGCGAGCCCCTCCACCTCACGGCGTCCCTCGTCCGAGACCGGATGAAACGAGTCGGCGACGAAGAATCCCGTTCGAGCCGCGACTTCGTTCTGCACCGCGTTGACGCGAGCCGCTTCGACGTTCGCGGGAGACAGGTCGAGGCCGATGACGCGTCGGACACCGGAGACGCGCGCGGCCGCAACGGCCAGGATCCCCACGCCACACCCCCAATCGAAGCCCGTCCCCTCGAGCTTTGGACCCGCAGCGGCGATGGCCAGAACCGTCGCCCGGGTCGCCGGAGAAGGTGGAAAGGTTCCGGCAGGATGCTCGACGGTGAGGGTCCCGAGGCCTCCGGTCTCCTCAGGTGACAAGGTGGTGCGATGAGGGTGATCGTCGGTGGACATGGCGCGGTGACAATGGGGCTCGACGAGCCGGGGAGCCACCCGACACCGAACGGCGGCTTCTTGCGCCGAGGCCACGGAACGGGTCCAATGGCCCCACGTTTCCCTTCCGAGCGGAGCCGGTCCGCCGGATCCGCCGACTCGTGAGAGGCGCGCAACCGACCATGCCGTTCCCCGCTGACCTCACCACGCTCCCCGGGCCCTCAGAGGGACGGTCCGAGCCGTGAGCCTGTCTCTCCTCGCGAGGGCTCGAGAGCACGGGGACCGTATCGCCCTGGTGGCGCCGGAAGGCGTGTTCACGTACCGGGATCTGCTGTCCGCCTCCGCCGCGGCCGCCAGCCGCCTTCTCACCGGCCGCGACGACCTGGAGGCCGCCCGCGTAGGCTTCCTCGTGCCTCCAGGCTGGGAGTACGTCGCAACGCTGTGGGGGATCTGGCGGGCCGGGGGCATGGCCGTGCCCCTCGCCCTGTCCCATCCCGAGGCCGAGCTCGGCTACGTTCTCGACGACGCCGAGCCCGAGGCGGTGGTGGCTCACCCTTCCCGGGCACAGCGCGCCCGCGCCCTGGCGACGGAGCGTGGCCTCCCGCTGCTTCCCACGGCCACCCTCCTGGAGCGAGGACCCGTCGGAGAGCTTCCGCACCTGGCCTGGGATCGCCCCGCCATGATGCTGTATACCTCGGGCACAACCGGGAAGCCGAAGGGCGTCGTGATCTTCCACGGCCACATCGAGGCCCAGGTCCGGTCGCTGGTGGACGCCTGGGCCTGGACAGCAGAGGACCACATCCTTCTCCATCTGCCGCTGCACCACGTCCATGGCATCGTCAACGTGCTCACCTGCGCCCTCTGGTCCGGCGCCGTGTGCCAGATCCTTCCGTCCTTCGACGCCGTGGAGGTCTGGGACCGCCTCTCCCGGCGGGAGGTGACCCTCTACATGGCCGTGCCCACGGTCTATCGTCGGCTCCTCGAGGCCTACGAAGCCACGGACGCGCACGCCCGCCAGCGCTGGCGCGAAGGAGCGCGAGCCTGCCGCCTGATGGTATCCGGGTCGGCCGCGTTGCCCGTCCCGACCCTGGAGCGATGGGAGGAGATCACGGGCCACCGGCTCCTCGAACGCTATGGCATGACCGAGATCGGGATGGCCCTGTCCAACCCCCTTCGCGGTGAGCGTCGTCCAGGATACGTGGGACAGCCCCTTCCGGGGATGGAGGTCAGGCTGGCGGATGAGCAGGATTTGCCCGTGGACGCCGCCGCCGCCGGCCAGATCCAGGTCCGTGGGCCGGGTGTGTTCGAAGAGTATTGGCACAGACCGGTGGAGACATTCGAGGCATTCACGACCGATGGGTGGTTCCGCACAGGGGACCGTGCCGTCCTGGAGGCCGGCTCGTACCGGATCCTGGGACGGGAGTCCGTGGACATCCTCAAGACGGGAGGGGAAAAGGTGTCGGCCCTCGAGATCGAGGACACGCTGCGCGCGCATCCCCAGGTGGTCGACTGCGCCGTGGTTGGCGTTCCCGACCCGGAGTGGGGTGATCGGGTGTGCGCCGCCGTGGTTCTGCGGCAGGCGCGGGCCGTTTCGCCGGACGACCTCCGCGCCTTCGCCCGGGCCTCCCTGGCACCCTACAAGGTCCCGAAGGAGATCCTCCTGCTGGACGATCTCCCGCGTAACGCCATGGGCAAGGTGACCAAGCCGGGCGTGCGCGAGCTTTTCCTGGAGACCTGATGATCGACGCCGTTGTCGCCAACCTTCGCGAGTTCTGGCTCGTCCACGTCCTGCTGTTGACGTACACGTTGATGCTGGCCCATCACGCGTGGACGGGGAACAGGAGCACGAGGGTGCTGGCCGACTACTACGTCGGCGGTCGCGGGATGGGCGGCCTGGTCCTCGGCCTCTCATTCTTCGCCACCTACTCGAGCACGAACTCCTTCGTGGGCTTCAGCGGACAGGCCTACACGTGGGGCATCCCCTGGATGCTGTTCGTTCCCACCGCCGTGGCCTTCTGCATCTTCGCCTGGACGGTGGTGGCGCCTCGCCTGCGCACCTTCACCGAGGCCATGGGCTCCCTGACGATCCCCGACTTCATCGGATTCCGCTTCGGGAGCACCACTGCGAGGGTGTTGGCCGCGCTCATCGTCATCGTAGCCTCGCTGTTCTACATGACGGCGGTGTTCAAGGGGATCGGGAGCCTCCTGGAGGTGTTCATGGACATCCCCTACCGACTGTCCATCGGGATCGTGTTCGTCATCGTGGTCGCGTACACGGCCATCGGCGGGTTCATCTCGGTGGTCAAGACCGACGCCGTCCAGGGGGCGGTCATGGCCGTAGCGGCGGTGCTCATGTTCACCGGCACCGTCCGCGCCGCCGGGGGACTCGACGCGCTCTCCGAGATCCGTCTGCAGCCGGGAGGAGAAGACCTCTTCCGATTCGGGGGAGGGGTGGCCGTGCCCGTGCTCCTGGGAACGCTCTTCGCCGGCCTGGTCAAGTTCGCCGTGGAGCCCAGGCAGCTTTCCCGGTTCTTCGCCCTCAAGGACAAGAACGCCATCCGCACGGGCCTCTGGGTGTCCACGGTAACGTTCGGTGTCGTCTACGCCTTGCTGATTCCCATCGGCATCTACGCCCGTAACGTCTTCCCCACCGGCATCGAGGACACGGACCTCGTGGTCCCCATGCTGATCGCGGAGACCTTCGGGCAGGGAATGGGCGCCTTCCTGCTCGTGGCCATGGTCGCCGCCGCCATGTCCTCCCTGGACTCGGTTCTGCTGGTAACGGCTTCGACCGTGGAGCGCGACCTCGTGAGCGTCGCCCGGCCCCGACGCACGGAGGATCAATCGATGCGGTGGACGAAGGGCTGGGTCGTGCTGTTCGCCGCCGCAACCGCCGTCATCGCCCTGGACCCTCCGGGGGGGATCGTCTCCCTCACGGCCTTCAGCGGCTCCCTCTACGGCGCGTGCTTCTTCCCCGCCATCGTGCTGGGCCTTCACTGGCGCAGGGGAAGCGGCGCCGCCGTCGTGACGTCCTTCGTCACGGGCGTCGCCGTCCTCCTCACCTGGGACCTCCTCCCCGGATCGGAGATCCTCCACGAGGTCTTCCCGGCGCTCCTCGTCTCGAGCCTGGCGTACGTGGGGATCTCGCTGGTCACGCCGGACGGAGCGAGGGGCGAGGCCGCGCGACTGCTGCAGGAGGAACGGTCCAGGCGCGGATGACTTCCCGGCGAAGCGACACCTGGGGAGCGCCACCCACGCGAACGATGGCGCGTGACAGACCGGCGGAGCCCCTCCACTGCTTGCGAGCTTTCGGAAAGCGGGCCACCATGGACCTCCGCTAGCTCGACCGTTGGTGAGCGTTCCTTTCCCTGCGCCATGGTCCGAATGTTCCGTCCCCACTCAGGCATATGGCTCGCCCTGGCCTCGACCCTGGCGGCTTGTGGAGCCGACGACGCTCAGGTGGCCCTGGGCCCCAGGGACGGTCTGGGGCTACCTCCCGCGGACACGGGGCGGGTGCAGGTCGGTGCGCTGGCGCCGGACTTCTCCCTGGAAGCCTACCGGGGAGACGTGGTGACCCTGTCCGACCTGCGAGGTCGACGGGACGTGGTCCTCGTGTTCTACCGGGGCCACTGGTGACCGTGGTGCGCGAGTCAGCTCGGTGAGCTGAGAGACCTGCTGGCGCCGGAGAGGGCGAAGCGGACGGAGATCCTCGCCGTGTCCATCGACGACCGCGAGCATCAGCAGATGATGATCGACCGCGTGGCAGAGAGCGACGGGCGCCGGCTGGAGTTTCGTCTCCTCTCGGACCCGGAGCACGCCGTGATCGATCGCTACGGCCTCCTCAACCAACAGGATCCCCGGCAGCGTCCCATCCCCCATCCCACGGTGTTCGTCATCGACCGGACCGGAGTGGTGCGGTGGAAGTTCGTCGAGGTCAACTACAAGATCCGTCCCACGAACGAGGACATTCTCGCGGCCCTGGATCAGCTTCAGGAGGAAGGGGAGCGGCCCTGACCTTCGAGGGCCTGGATGCGCTCCAGAGCCCGGGTCCTCGCGGCACGGCCCCGGGGATCGGCATCGCTCCACACCTCGAGCACCCGCCGATACGAGCGCAGGGCCCCGGTGGTGTCACCCACCTGCTCCTGCAACGGACCCAGCTCCCGCCACGCGAGAGCGAAGTCCCCACTCGACCGCACGGCCTGCTCCAGGAGCGCGACGGCCCCGAGAGGGTCTCCAGACATGAGCAGGATGCGGGCCCGGTGGAACAGACGGAGGTCCTCCACCGTCGCCTCCATCACCTCGACCATCGGCTCCTCGGCCCGGACGGTCTTGAGGGATTCGCCGGCCCGCTCGCGCACCTTCAGGGCCAGGCGGTCCGCTGCAACGACCAGACTCCCGGGACCCTCCACCCTGCTCCGGAGGGTCGAGAGCGCCCGTCCGGTGCTCCCATCCCTGAGCGTCGCGGTGACTACGTAGCCGTCTCCGGCAGCGGCGATCTCGCCGACCAGGACCACCTCGATACCTTCCCGCGCGGCCAACGCCAGCGCCTGGTCCCCCGACAGACCTTCTCGCGGCAGTCCCCCCCGTTGGCCGAAGCGCTCGGCCAGCTCCGGCACGGCAACGGGGCGCAGGATCGTCGAGTGCTCGAGGTCTACCCGTAGGACCTCGGTCACCACCCCTCCCAGATCTTCGTCCGCGGCGTCCCCGAGCTCGGCGACCAGGATCCGATCCCCGGGCTCGACCAGACCCTGGGCAGCCAGGGATCCCACGGGCCCGATCCCCAGCCCCCACATGGTCATGTAGGCCACCACCGAAGCGACGAGGAGCGTGACCGCCCCTACTCCGCCCAGCATGGCGTTGGGCCACGTGAAGAGGGTCGCACCGTACAGTGGGTGCCGTTCCGGGATCCTGTGGACCTCGGCGGGCGTCTTTCCCACCACCTCGAACGGGTCGATACCCTCGTGAGGGTCGTCGGTCAGCCACGGGACGCCCTTCTGCACCACGGTGGTGAGCAGCACGAGGGGTAGACCCACCAGCAAGAGCGACAGCGCGAGGCTGAGGGTCCACGAGGGGAGCCCGAGCCATCTCGTCACCGCCGCCACGCCCTTCAGGCCGATCCAGGATCCCGACGTATAGACCACCAGCACCTGCCAGACGGAGCGGCGGTGCAGCTCGCGCACGAGCTTACGGAGGGTATGCATCCCCGGACGTCCCCTCCCGCGGGCGTGGCCGCGTCACTCTGCGCGGCCGTACAGGACGGACCGAGCACGGTGCGGACCGTCGGACTCAGAATGTGTCGGCGAGGGCGATTCCTCAAGGAGTCGACACGATTGGGCCCTGGCATGCTCCATGCATCGATGGGGACTCGAGACCACCCGGCCGCCCCCCGATCCGCCCCCCGGATCGCGTCGCGCTGCCGGGTCAACGAAACCTCTGGCCCGCGGATGGAGAATGAAACGTTCGGATCGGAAACGGCGCCCATGGAGGGCGCGCAGGACGGCGGGCACGCTCGTGCTCGGAATCGCGCCCCTCATGGGATGCGACGGGGGAACGTCACCCGAGCTGGCCACCGTTGTGGTATTGGTGGCGGATGAGCCCTCGGAGATGCTCGAGACCGCCGAGGTGTGGATCTCCCGGATCTACCTGCAAGGCAGCGAGGATGCCCAGGAGGAGGGGAATGGTGGAAGCGCCACGGACCAGGGGGCCGCGTCCGATGGGCGGGTCGACCTGTTCGACGCCGAGGGTGATCCCGGCGCCCGCAAGGTCCTCGACCTCCTGACGCTGCGGGACGGCGCCACCGCCGACGCCACGGGAGAAGTCCCCGTCGAAGCCGGCGTCTATCATCAGCTCCGCTTCGTCGTGGACAGCACGTGGGTTGTCCTGAAGGACGGATACACCTTCGAGGACGGTACGACGGAACAGGGATTCAAGGTGCCCAGCGGAGGCCAGAGCGGCATCAAGGTGCAGCTCATCGATGGAGCGCTGGAGGCGGGAGCGGGCGAGACCGTCACCATCACCGTCGACTTCCCGGTGGATGACAACTTCGTCATCCAGCAGACCCGGGATCCCGACGTGATCCGGAGGATCCTGTTCACTCCGAGCCTCAAGGAGATGGAGCGGATGACCGAGAGGTCGTGAGCCCGGCCCGGCCGGCGGGAGCCGCCGAGCCGTCCAGTGGACCCGGACCGACCCGAATCGACCGCAACGGCCGGATCGAGTCGCCGCGTCGTGGGTAGATCCAGGGGAATCCCGATTCGGAGACAGCCTGTGACCCTCACCCCGCGGCTCGGTCGACGTGGTCTCCTCGCCTTCGTCGTCCTCCTCCCTGCCACCGCCTGCTTCAGCGGTTGGGGACGATCCCGAGACCCGTTCCGCGAGGGCCCGGGGGGATCCCGCCAGATCAGCGTGCGCGTGGAGAACCAGAACTTCGGCGACGCGGTGATCCACGCGTCTCGCGGAGGCGAGCGCGTCCGGCTCGGGAACGTCGTGGGGAAGACCGAAGAGACGTTCACCATGGACTGGACCTTCTCCCTGTCTCTCGAGTTCGAGGTCAATATCGTGGGGGGAGGTCGCTGTCTCGTCACGCCGCTGAGCGTGGACCCGGGCGACAAGGTCTGGGTCAGGATTCCCACCCATCTCAGCGCCAGCCCCTGCTATTCGGGCAAGGGATGACGCCGCACCGACGGGAGGACGGGCGATGACGAACGGGATGCTGCCCAGGGTCGTGACGGGGCTCGTTGCCCTCTGGGTGGCGGGTCTCGGAGGCTGCGCCTCGGCCTCGGGAGGCGATCCCTTCACCGAGGGCGCGGCCGAGCAGCAGATCCAGATCAAGGTGATCAACCTGAACTTCCAGGATGCCACGGTCTGGGCGTTGATCGCAGGCGGAAGACGCCAGCGACTGGGCATCGTTTCCGGGAAGAGAGAGGCAGAGTTCACGGTTCCCTGGAGGTTTTCCCAGCCCTTGCGTATGGAGTTCGATCTGATTGCCGGCCCACGCTGCGTCACGGAAGAGCTGACGGTGCACCCGGGTGACCTTCTGGAGCTCCAGATCGCTACGGACTTCTACTCGACGCCAGGTTGCCGCTGAGGCAGGTCCTTCCCCAGCCCTATCCGTACAGGAGATGGGGCTCCACCGACTCGGTGAAGACGCGGCAGTCCTCCTCCACGCCCTCCAGGATCTCGGCCAGAGAGGCCCCGCGGTCGATCCCCGTCCTCAGGCCATCGTGGCCCCACAGCATGTCGATGGGCATGAGAAGCTCCTCGTACTCATACGGGGGTGGCCTCCACCGGAAGGACTCGGGAGCGAGCGCCCTGGCCACCCTCAGGAGCTCCACCGCCCCTCGAACGGGCCGGAAGGAGCGGGGTTCGGTCACATGGATCTGCATCCCGCCGCACACGGCGCCCCGGTGCTTCTGGAACGTGGGCTCGAACCAGCAGGGGCGGAGCGAGGCCCCTTCCCAGGCGTCCGGGTCGCACTCGCCCACGAGGGCATGGGGGTCCAGGTAGGGCGCCCCTACGAGCTCGAAGGGTCGTGTGGTCCCTCGGCCCTCCGAGAGGTTCGTGCCCTCCAGCAGCACCATACCCGGGTAGACGAGACAGGACTCCGGCGTCGGGAGGTTGGGACTGGGAAGCACGTACGGAAGGCCGGTATCCTCCCAGAGCATGTCTCGCGCCCAGCCCGTCATGGGAACGACCTCCAGCTCACATCCGATCCCGCGGGCCTCGCTGAGCCAGCGGGCGAGCTCCCCTGCCGTCATCCCGTGGCGCAACGGAATCGGGTGCATCCCGACAAAGGACGCGAAGCCGGGCCGGAGAATCGGCCCTTCCCGGTCAACTCCTCCGACGGGGTTGGGTCGGTCCAGGACGACGAAACGGACGCCGGCCTCGGCGCACGCCTCCATGCAGAGCGCCATGGTCCAGATGAAGGTATAGACGCGCACACCCACGTCCTGGAGATCGAAAAGGACGGCGTCCAGACCCTCCAGCATCGCCGCCGTAGGCTTCCGGACGTCGGAGTAGAGGGAGTAGACCGGCACGCCTGATCGCGGATCGGTGTAGTCCGCCGACTCGATCATGTTGTCCTGCTTCTCCCCCCGCGCCCCGTGCTGAGGCCCGAAGAGGACACGGATCTCGAAGCCTGCTTCCACGAGCACGTCCACCGACAGGAACAACTCGGCCGTCACCGATGCGGGATGGAGCACCAGGCCGAGGGAGGGGCCGCGCAGGTGTGCTCCCGCGTCTCCGGACACCAGCCGTTCGAGGCCCGTGCGAACGGGCTCGCGCGCCCTCATCCCGGGACCGACACCTCTGCCAGGACCAGGGCGGCCAGGTCGGACAACATCCTCAACGGCGAGGGCGGGAAGGCCCCTTGAGCCGACGTGTTCACCTGCAAGGCCAGGGCGAAGCGACCTTCGGGGAAGTAGTATGCCTCCGTTCGGTAGCCCGGCATGAAGCCACTGTGACCCCAGGCCGTGCCCGCCGGTAGCTCCATCATGATGACGCCCAACCCATAGCTCGCGTCGGGCCCGAGCGGGGCAGGCGTTCCTCGGCGGAAGTCCTCCAACAACCTCGCAGGGAACGCCTGACCTTCCTGGACCGTCCACGTCCATCGGGCCAGATCCTCCGCCGTCGAGGCGAAGCCCCCACCCCCCCACTCGAATTGCGGGTTGATGGCGAGCCGACCGTCCTCGACCATGGCGTCGAAGCCCCCAAACGGGTTCCCCTGACCCGCATATCCCTGGACCAGGCCCGGCACGTACGGTCGATCCGAGGGGACCGTGTTGGGGAATCCGCCTGGCTCCAGGATGCGCCGGCGGATCTCATCGTACGCGCTGCTTCCGGTCACTTCCTCGATGAGCATGGCCAGGAGGATGTAGTTCGTGTCCGAGTAGTCCCATCCCTCGCCCGCGGCGAACGGAGGATCGGAATCGAGGAGGTACGCCAGGCGCTCCTCGGGCGTGAAGGTCCTCAGGGGATCCTCGCTGAGGTCCTCGAGGAATCTCGGGTTCAGCTCGTAGCGCACGATGCCGCTGGTATGGCTCATGATCTGGCGAATCGTCACGTCCCCGGCGTTGGGGATCCGTGCGAACCAGTCGAGATCGCCCAGGTAGTCGGCCACCTTCCCGTCCAGATCCAGTGCACCCTCCCCTACCAGCTGAAGGGCTACGGCTCCGAAATACGTCTTCCCGACGCTCCCTTGAAGCATGCGAGCATCCGGCGTCATCGCCACATGCCGCGCCGTATCGGCCCAACCTGCGGACAGCCCGAACGATCTCCCGTCGGCGAGGGCAACGCCCAGCGTGATCCCGGGCACGGCATCCGGAAGCACCAGGGAATCGAGCTGGGCCTGCAACCGGTCCACGAGGGCGCTCGTCTGCCCCCGGGCAACGGTCGGAGAGGCCAGTGCGACGGCAAGGAGCGCGGCCGCGGCAAGGCGGCGACGACGAAGAAGAGGAATCATGAGGCCGAGAATGGGCCGGCCGACCTCGGGCCGCCAGCCCGCCGGCCGCTCAGGTCCCAGTGGAGTCTGCGGGCTCCGGCTCGACGACGACCAGCTGGACGGGTTCCGAGGAGATGCCGCCGGCCTGGGCCGTCAGGGACGTGGCCCCCAGCGCGACGGAGCGGACCACCGCGCCGTCCGACGGCACGAGCGCCTCCACCGTGGCGACCGAAGTATCCGAGGAGGACCAGACGAAGTCCACCAGCGCGACCGGGGTTCCCGCGGGGGAGAACGCCGTGGCTCGGGCAGCCGTGCTGTCCCCGAGCTCCACGTTGTCAGCGACCACCCCGATCTCCACCCGGGCGACCAGGGCCGAGCTCGGGTCCGTCGTGGAGAGCGGCTGGGCGTTTTCGCAACCTGCCGCCAACACCGGTACAGCCATCATCCATGTCCATCTCACCGCGGAACCCTCCTCAGGGACGTCCAGGGCCCACCGGCGGACCCGGTCGCGCCCCGCCGTCCGTCACCCTCAGCAAGCCTCGTGCCCGTGTCCCTCGACGGGGAAGGTCTCCCGGAATCCCACCACGGCCCCGGCCTCCCTTCGGGAGACGAGGCCCGGACTCCACATTTCTTGCCGGGCCCGGAAGGATCTGCGTCGCGGCGGCGCCGGAGGCTCGTCCTCGCGTGCTACTCCGTCCGGAACGCCTCGACCGGATCGATCCGGGCAGCGCGGTGGGCGGGCAGGATACAGGCGGTGACGGCCACGGCTGCCAGAAACCCCGCCACCCCCGTGAGCGTCAGCGGGTCCGAGGGCTCGACCCCGAAGAGCATGCCCTGGACGAACCGTCCCGCGATCCACGCTCCCGGCAGGCCCAGCCCCAGCCCCAGCACCGTCAACCGGAGACCTCCGATCACGATCTCGTGCGTCACCTTGGAAACCGACGCGCCCAGGGCCATGCGCACGCCGATCTCGTGGAAGCGGCGCGAGACCTGATAGGCCAGGACGCCGTAGAGGCCCACGCTGGCGAGAAGGAGCGCCACCGCGGCGAACAGGGTGAGCACGACGGCGATGGTCCGCTCGTCCGACACCGAGGAGCGGATGACTTCCTTCATGGTGCTCACTTCGTCGAGGGGAACGTCCGGATCGAGGTCGCGCAGGACCTCCCGAACACGGGACACCACACCCGCCACGTCCCCCCGCGCCCGGACGCCGAGGCCCATCCGGCCGGCGGCGGACTGCAGGTAGGGAAAGTACATGGCGAAGTCGATCGAGGCCGCCAGGCTCTGGACCTTCACGTCACCGACGACACCGATGACCTCCCGGAGCGCAGGCTCGGCGCTACCCTGGTCGATGGCCACGATGGAGCCCAGGGGGTCCTCCTCCCCGAAGAGATCCCGGGCCAGACTCTCACTCAGGACGACCACCTGTGGCGCATCGGCATCGTCCCTGGCCTCCACGTCCCGCCCGCTCCGGAGGGGGATGCCCAGGCTCTCGAAGTACCCGGGAAGAACCCTCCTCTGGTACGCCAGCCGCCCGAACACACCGCCGGTGCCGAACTCCTCGGGAAGCGCGATCCTCACGTTTCCTCCCGTGTGCCGGATGGGGAGGTGCGAGGTCAGGGCCACGGAGGTCACGCCCGGCAGGGCGCGCACCCGTTCCGAGAGCTCCGTGAGGAACCGGGATGCGGCCTCGGGGCTTCCGTATTTCCCCCGGGGGATCTGGACCTCGGCGAGCATCAGCTGCTCCACATCGAAGCCCGGCTCCACACGGATGAGCTCCTGGAAGCTGCGGAACAGAAGCCCTGACACGGCCAGGAGCACCGTCGTCATGGCCACCTGAGCCACCACCAGTCCCGACCGGAACCGGGAGCCTGCGTCGCCGCTCCGTCCCCTCCCCCCGGCCTTCAGGTCCTCGGCCGGATCGGTGCGTGCCATGCGGACGGACGGAAGGACGCCGAACAGCAGCACCGTCCCGACGGACAGGGCCAGAGCAAACCCCAGGGTGGGCCACCCGAGCCCCGACTCGATGGCCCCCAGACCGTCCATGGGCACGAAGGCCAGGATCCCCCGCTGGACCCACACCGCGAGAAGGACGCCGAGCACGCCCGCGCCCAGGGCCAGGTAGACGTTCTCGGTGAGAAGCTGTCGCGCCAGGCGTCCGCGTTCTGCACCCAGAACCGACCGAACGGCCAGCTCGGACCGACGGGCGTTGCCGCGAGCCAACAGGAGGCCGGCGACGTTGGCGCAGGCGATGAGCAGCAACACCGCGACGCCGGCCAAGAGAATGCGCAGGGTCGGGAGATACGGTTCGGCCAGGGCCGTTCTCAGGCCGGTGACGT
>JARRLD010000026.1:0-28993 GCA_037387345.1 Gemmatimonadota bacterium | reverse complement strand
CGAGGGAAGGTGGGAGGTCCAAGCTAGCGCAGGAGGCCGCGGTGGGAAGGCCGCCCGGTGGCGGCACCGGGGGTGGAGGCGTACTCATTGGCCATGTCCCCCGACACGACGCCCCTGACCGATTGGCTCGACCGGTTCTTCGCGTCCTACCACGCGCACCGGCCGGTCAACGGTACGTTCATCGGTTGGCACCACCTCGACCACCGGCTTCCCGACCTTTCCGAAGACGGCGCCGGGGACGCTCTGGCCGACATGGAGGCCCTCCTCGTGGAGGCCGACGGGCTCCCCACGGACGGGGCGACTGATGCGGAGCTGCTGGATCTCCGACTGGCCCGGGGGTTTCTCCGGATCCAGAGCTGGGAGTACGGGTCCCTGCATTTCTGGCGGGGCAACCCCTGCGTGTACACCGGCGAGGCGGTCTTCGGGCTCATGTCCCTCTTCCTTTCGGACTTCGCTCCGCTGGCGGAACGCGTCGCGTCGGCCGAGGCCCGGCTGCAGGCGGTGCCCACGCTGCTGGCGTCCGCCCGGGAGAACGTCCGGCACGCCCCCCGGGAATGGACGGAGCGGGCGATCCGTGAGTGCCGCGGCGCCCTGGCGTTCCTCCGGCGGGGGCTGCCGGCGCACCTGAGTCGGCAGGGCGTCGACCGAGGCGGGCTCGAGGAGGCCCTCGACGTGGCCGCCAGGGCGTTCTCGGGATTCCGGGACTGGATGGAGACGGACCTCGCCCCTCGCCCGGCGGATCATCACGCCTGTGGAGAAGAGGCCCTGGCGCTGTACGCGAGCGAGGGGCACTTCCTGTCGCAGGAGCCGGACGAGATCGTCTCCTACGCCCGGGAGCAGATGCACGACGCTGCGCGAACGCTGGCGGGGCGGGCCCGCGAGCTCGGATACCCGGATGTGGAGAGCGGCCTGGGGGCGCTGGCCGAGGATCATCCGTCCGTGAAGGAGTACTACGGCGCGTATCAGGCCACGTGGGACCAGATGCGCTCCGCCGCCGAGGCGCATCACCTGGTGAGCTGGCCCGACTTCCCGATCCGCTTCGTGCCCCGACCCGACTGGGCCCGGGAGGCCGCCCCCGACCTGTACTTCCTGCACTACCGATCGCCGGCGGCCTTCGGCCGGCCCCCGGAGCACGACTACCTGGTCACCCCCATCGACGACTCCCTCCCACCGGAGGAGCAGGAGCGCCTCCTCCGCGCCACCAACGACAGCGTCATCAAGCTGAACCACGTCATCCACCACGGCGGGATCGGGCATCACCTGCAGAACTGGCACGCGTTCCGGGCCCCGTCCCGGATCGGCCAGGTGGCCGCGGTGGACTGCGCCTCCCGCATCGCCATGTTCTGCGGGGGCACCATGGCGGAGGGGTGGGCGTGCTACGCCACGGACCTGATGGCGGAGTTCGGAGCGCTGACGCCGCTCGAGCACCTGGCCGAGCTCGCGAGCAGGATCCGCATGTGCTGCCGCGCCGTCGTCGACGTGGAGCTGCACCGGGGGCGGATGTCCGTCGATGAGGCGACCACGCTGTACGAACGGGAAGCCGGCATGTCCGGAGCCGCCGCCCGTTCCGAGGCCGTGAAGAACAGCATGTTCCCCGGGGCGGCGCTCATGTACCTCATGGGCACCGATGCCCTCCACGACCTGCGCCGGCAGAGGAGGGACCGTCTGGGCGCGGACTTCTCGCTGCGGGACTTCCACGACCAGCTCCTGGCCTACGGCTCCGTGCCGGTGAGCCTCATCGCCGAGGACATGAACCGGAGGGCGTCGGATGGCGCGTGACGAGACCCGAGCCGGCGACGTCACCCACCCCCTCGAGGCGACCCACGCGTACGGCGAGCGGTTGGCCCGGGCCCTGCTGGGCGTGGACGCCCTCTACCGGCAGGAGAGCGGCGACGAGGATGGCCTGGTGGTGCTCAACATGGACACCGAGGGGCGCTACCCTCCGGAGCCGTTCGCAGACTACGCGGAGGCGGCCCGAGGCTTCCGGGGCCTGGAAGGCGAGGCCGCCGGGCTCCCGGAGGCCGACCGTAGGGTGTACTACGCCGAGGTCTGCCGCTCGACCCTGGCCTTCGTGGCCTGGCGCACGAAAGGGCTGTCATTCACGGACCAGCTGTCCGGCTTTCTCCACGTGCCCGCCGCCCCCGCCCCCGAGGCGGAGCTGGACGAGATGCAGGACCACATCCGCGCGCTGCTTACCCGGATGGGCTACACCGGCGACCTCCGGCAACAGGCTGCGGACTGGGAAGAACGGAACCGGGTTCCCCCCGACGAGGTGGAGGGCGTGCTTTCGTCCTTCCTGGACGAGGCCTGGACGCGCACGGAAGAGCGCCTGCTGGAGATTCCCGCGGACCGGTCCGACGGGATGCGGGTTTCGACGGTCCGGGGCGTTCCGTACAACGCCCGCTGCGACTACCTGAACCGCACGGTGGAGCTGAACGTCGACCCGGCGCTCACCCGGCCCGGCCTGAAGCATCTGGCCGTCCACGAGGGATGCCCGGGCCACTACGTGCAGTTCAAGCTCCGGGAGTCCATGGCCGGCCGGGGTCAGGCTTGCGCCGACGTGCTGCTCTCGGTGGTGAACACCGCCAGCTCCTCGGTGTTCGAGGGGATCGCCGACGCGGGCCTGGAGATGCTCGGCTGGGTGGACTCGGACGACGATCGGCTCCAGACGATGATGAACCGCTATCGGGCGGGGATCGGCACCGGAGCGGCCTGGCGGCTCCACGCCCTGAAGTGGGCCCCGGACGCGGTCGCGAGTTGGCTGCGGGGGCGGAGCCTGGTGGGCGGGGAAGGGTGGGTGGAGAACCGCATGCGCTTCATCTCCTCGCCGTCGCGGGCGGCGCTCATCTGGTCGTACTGGTGGGGTGAGCGCGTGGTGACGCCGGTGTGGCGACGGGTCGCGGCCGACCGGAGGTCGGAGTTCCTGCGCTTCCTCCACGGCCGCATGCACTCCAACGGATCGGTGGCCATGTTCGACTCCGACGGAAGGGAAGGATGACGAAGCGTCGGTCGAGGCAGGTGGCGCGCCGGGGCCTCACCCTGATGCTCCTGGCCGGCGGGTGCGGAGGTGGGGACGGTCCGGCGGCCCGGGGCTCCGCGTCGGGTGGCCGGAAGATCCTCCGGGTGGCGTACGACCGCGAGGTCGACGTGCTGAACGCGCTCACCAGCCAGAACCTGGCCGATATCATGTTCAGCATGGTGGAGGGGCTCGTCACCACCGACGAGCACAACACGTACATCCCGGTTCTTGCCGAGACGATCCCCACGGAAGAGAACGGGCTCGTCGTGCGCCTGGACGACGGACGCGTGGAGATGTCCTGGCCGCTGCGCCAGGGCGTCCGCTGGCACGACGGAGAGCTCTTCACCAGCGCCGACGTGTGCTTCACGTGGCGGTTCGTGTCCAGCCCGGGCTCCCAGGTCTACAACCGGGACCAGTACCTCGGCATCCAGGAGTGCCGTGCCCCCGACGACCACACGGTGGTCTTCGTCTGGGACGGCGTGTACGGGTACTACGCCGGCCTCTTCGAGGCCATCCTCCCCGAGCACGTGCTCGGTGGCAAGACCACCGAAGAGATCGTGAGCTACACGCCCTACAACCGCGGCGAGGAGACCGTCGGCACGGGGCCGTTCAAGTTCGCCGAATGGAAGACCGGCGAGTACATCCGCGTGGTGCGCAACGACGACTACTGGCGTGGACCCGATTTCCCGCAGATCGACGAGGTGGTGTGGTCCTTCATCCCCGACCTGAACACGCGGCTGAACGCCTTGAAGGCCGGCCGGCACCACTACGGGCAGATCGCCCCCACCCAGGTGGACGAGGTCGCCAGCCTGCCGGGCTACGAGGCCCACCTGGTGAGCTCGAACACCTTCATGCACTTCGACGTGAGCGTGAACACGGAGCGGGGGCGGGCGCTGTTCCATGACCGCCAGGTCCGCCGGGCCCTCTTCCACGCCATCGACCGCGAAGCCATCGCCGACCAGCTCATGCAGGGCACGGTCACGGTGGCCCACTCGCCCATCAATCCCACCAGCCCGTACCACAACCCCGACGTGCCCCGCGTCGCCTTCGACCCCGAGCTGTCGCGTGGGCTGCTGGACGACGCCGGGTGGACGGTCGGACCGGACGGGATCCGGGTCAGGAACGGTCTGCGCTTGAGCTTCGAGATGCTGAACAGGGCGGGGAGCACGGATCGGATCGCCATCGCCCAGGTCATCCAGGCCCAGCTCAAGGACATCGGCGTCGAGGTGACCTTCCAGACCCTGGAGAGCGCGGCTTGGACCCAGCGGTGGCGGAGCGGGAGCTGGGAGGGGATCGTCAGCGCCTGGTTCCTCCCGGCCGATCCGTCCATCACGGGCCTGTACGCCTGCGGGGGGCCGAACAACATGACGGGACTCTGCGACTCGGAGCTGGACGAGCTCATGGAGGAGTCGGACCGGCATCTGGACTTCCGGGGACGGAAGCAGGCCCTGGATGTGGCCCAGGTCCGCCTGGCGGAGATCTACCGTATGCTGCCCATCTACTACAACGTGGTGCCCCAGCTCGTCAGCACCGACGTGGGCAACTTCCGGGGAAGCGGGACCAACTTCGGCAGCTTCTGGAACCTCTGGGAGTGGACGCTGGAGTGACGCGCGCGCTCAGAGTCCGCCCACGCTGCGGGCGAAGCGCGCGTTGGCCTCGGCGGCGGCCCCCTGGAGGAGCAGCGCCACGTCCGGGTCGAGGTCCAGGGACCCGGCCCCGCTCTCGATGCGGGGTGGGAGATCGGTGGGGTCGAGCCCGGACAGCTGCTGATAGATGACCAGCGCTGCCAGATAGGTGCCCAGCGGGCTCGGATGGAAGCCGTCGGACCCGTAGAGCTCCAGCGACGGATCCGCCTCCCACGCGATGCGCCACGCCTCGCCCGCAGGAAAGAGGAGCCCGTTGGCCTCCACCGCCGCCGTCTGGTAGGAGTCGGACACGCCGTCGAAGTCGAAGAAGCGGCTCATCGAGGGCCATACCATGTACAGCGCGGGGGTGCCGCCCACGGCGCGGATATCCTCGGCGAAGAGGCGGCTGTACTCCAGGAGGTAGGGACGTCCCTCGGTGGCCGACGGCCCTTGCTGCAGGACCACCACGTCCCAGGGGCTGTCGGCGATCCGGTCCCGCGCGCCCGCCACCCAGTGATCCGGAAGGCCGTAGTTCGGTTGGGTCTGGGAGGCCACGAAGATCTCGCCCGCCCCGCCCATGTCGAAGAGGGCCTCCACCATCCCGGGAAGGTCGTTGACGTACGTGAGGCTGTTGCCGATGAAGAGGATGCCCAGATCCTCGGGTTCCGGACCGGTCGGGCTGCCGCATCCGCAGGCGAACGCCAGGACCGGGACGAAGACCCAGGACCGTTCGACGGCGGCGCTCCGCCCCAAAAAGCCACGCATGTCTTCGCTCCCGGTTCCTCGGGGTTCTTCGGGTGGGATCGGCGTTTCATACGGCTGTCGTAGGAGGCGCTTACCCTCGTGGGCCCGACCGTCCTCCCTTGCTCCCGCGCTTCGGGGCCGTCAGTCTCGGGGCCGAACGAGACGTGCTCCGCCGTGCGCCGAGGGGCCGAGATGACGGCATTCATCACCCGACGCATCCTCCAGATGATCCCCCTCGTGTTCGGGATCACGGTGGTGCTGTTCGCGGTGATCCAGGCGGCGCCCGGCGGCCCCGAGGGAGCGCTGCTGGAGAGCGGACGGTTCATCGATCCGGAGGTCATCGAGGCCTACCGCCAGCGCCTCGGCGTCGATCAGCCCGTGCCCGTTCAGTACGTGCGGTGGTTGGCCGGGGCCGTGCGGGGCGACCTTGGCATCAGCTTCTCCACCACCCGCCCCGTCGGAGAGATGATCACGGAGCGGCTGCCCGCCACGCTGGAGCTCATGGGCGCGTCGTTCCTGCTGGCGGCCGTCGTGGCGCTGGGGCTCGGGGTATTCAGCGCCCTGCGGCAGTACAGCCTGTTCGACCACCTGGGGACCGGCGTGTCCTTCCTGGGAATCGCCATGCCGGTGTTCTGGTTCGCGCTGATCCTCCAGCTGGTGTTCGGTGTCTGGCTGGGGTGGCTTCCGGTGGCCGGAACGGAAACGGTGGGGGAGTCCTCCCTCGGGGACCACCTGGCTCACCTGATCCTGCCCACCGTCGTGCTCTCCTTCCGTAGCGTCGCCGGCTGGTCGCGATACCTGCGCTCCAGCCTGCTGAGCGTGCTTCGGGCCGACTACGTCCGCACGGCGAGGGCGAAGGGGCTCCCCGAGCCCACCGTGGTCGGCCAACACGCGGTGAGGAACGCCCTCATCCCGGTGCTCTCCGTGATGGCGCTGGATCTGGCCGGCCTCTTCTCCGGGGCGGTCATCACCGAGACGGTGTTCGCCTGGCCAGGCATCGGACGCATGTTCGTCCAGGCCATGTTCGCCCGGGACTACCCGCTCCTCATGGGGATCCTGCTCCTGGGCTCGGTGATGGTGATCGTCTTCAACCTGCTGGCGGACGTCGTGTACGGCGTGCTCGACCCGCGGATCCGCTATGAGTGAGGGCCGCGTCACCGCCGTGTCCAGGTCCTCCGTCGCGTGGAGGCGCCTGAAGCGTCACCGGCTCGCCATGGCCTCGCTCGCCGTGGTCGTGGCCATCGGGGTGGTGTGCGCGCTGGCGCCGGTCCTCGCGCCGTACGACTTCGACGCCATCGACCTGGGCAGCATCCGCCAGGCTCCCTCCCTGGCCCACTGGATGGGGACCGACGACCTGGGCCGGGACCTGCTCACGCGGGTGCTCTTCGGAGGCCGGATCTCCATCCTCATCGGGGTACTGTCCGCCGTCATCGGGACGGGTTTCGGGTCGGCGGTGGGCGCCGTGGGTGGCTATTACGGGGGGCGCGTGGACAACCTCCTCATGCGCCTCACCGACGTGGCGTACTCCATCCCGACCCTGCCCCTCCTCATCGTGCTGGCCTCCTACACGCGGGCGGCCGCGGGCTCCATGGCCCTCATCATCGGGCTGCTGAGCTGGATGGCCACCGCGAGGGTGGTGCGGGGGGAGGTCCTCTCCATCAAGGAGATGGCCTACGTGGAGGCGGCGCGGAGCCTGGGTGCCCGAAGCGGCCGGATCATCCTGACCCACGTGCTGCCCAACGCCGTCGGCCCCATCGTGGTGGGCGCCACCCTGGCCGTGGGCAACGCCATCATCCTCGAGTCGTCCCTGAGCTTCCTGGGCCTGGGCGTACAGCCACCCACGCCGACCTGGGGCAACATGCTCATGGACGCCCAGGCCACCATGGCGTCCAAGCCGTGGCTCACCATCTTCCCCGGGCTCGCCATCCTGCTCGTGGTGCTCGCCGTCAACTTCATCGGCGACGGGCTGCAGGACGCCCTCGATCCAACCGCGAGCACCGAATGACGCGGCCCCCTGTTCGACCCCCCGCCTCCCGTCCTACTCTGGCTGACGACCTCTGCTGTTTCCTCGGCCGGCGGACCGATCGATGACGCCTCTCCTCGAGCTACGAGACCTCCGAACGCGCTTCCGCACGGAGCGCGGGGACGTCCACGCCGTGGCGGGCGTGTCCCTCGCGGTGGAGGAAGGCGAAGCCCTGGCGCTGGTCGGGGAGAGCGGGTCGGGCAAGACCGTCACCGCGCTCTCCATCATGGGCCTGATCCCCGACCCGCCGGGCCGCATCGACGGGGGGGAGGTGATCCTGGCGGGGCGGGACCTGCGCTCCCTGTCCGAGGACGAGAAGCGGGGGGTCCGGGGAAGGGAGGTGGCGATGATCTTCCAGGATCCCATGACGTCGCTGAATCCCGTCCTGACCGTGGGCCGGCAGCTCACCGAAGGGATCGAGCACCACCTGGGGCTGAGCCGCCGGGAGGCCGAGGAACGGGCCGTGGAGATGATGGGCATGGTGGGGATTCCGGAGGGGCGCAGCCGACTGGCCGACCACCCGCACCAGTTCTCCGGCGGGCAACGACAGCGGCTGATGATCGCCATGGCGCTGGCCTGCGGCCCCTCGCTCCTCATCGCGGACGAACCCACCACCGCCCTCGACGTGACCATCCAGGCGCAGATCGTGGCCCTGGTGAAGAGCCTCCAGGAACGGTTGGGCATGGCGATCCTCTGGATCACCCACGACCTGGCCGTGGTGGCCGGCCTCGTGGACCGGGTCGCCGTGATGTACGCCGGCCATATCGTGGAGGAGGCCCCTGTGGACCTTCTCTTCCAGGCTCCGAGGCATCCCTATACCATCGCGCTGCTGAAGTCCATGCCCGATCCGGGCCGGCGACCCGGAAGTCGCCTCACCTCCATCGAAGGGGCTCCGCCGGATCTCCGTCAGGTGTTCACGTCCTGCCCGTTCGTGGAACGCTGCGTCCACGCCGTGGAGCGCTGCCACGCAGAGAAGCCGGGGCTGATGGACGTCGCCCCCGGCCACACCTCGGCCTGCTGGAGATGGCGGGACCTGGACGGGACGGGCAGCCCGTGAGTGCCGAGAACGGGAGTCGGGCGCTCTGCTCGGTCCGGGGACTGACGAAGCACTTCCCGGTGCGCCGCGGTTTCTTCCGCAGGACGGTGGGCGCCGTCCGGGCCGTCGACGGTGTCTCCTTCGACATCCGACCCGGAGAGACCCTGGGGCTGGTGGGCGAGAGCGGCTCCGGGAAGTCGACGACCGCGCGGGTGGGCGTGCGCTCCGGGAGCCCCTGGACATCCACCGGGTGGGGGATGCAGGGGAGCGGAGCGCCCGCGTCGTGGAGCTCCTGGAGCGGGTGGGCCTGAGCCCGGAGATGGCCGGCCGGTTCCCCCACGAGCTCTCGGGAGGGCAACGCCAGCGGGTGGGCATCGCCCGGGCGCTGTCCACCAACCCCAAGCTCGTGGTGGCGGACGAGCCGATCTCGGCCCTGGACGTGTCCATCCAGGCCCAGATCGTGAACCTGCTGGTGGATCTCAAGGACGAGCTGGGGTTGACGTATCTGTTCATCGCCCACGACCTGGCCATGGTCAGGCACATCAGCGACCGGGTGGCCGTCATGTACCTGGGCCGCATCGTGGAGCTGGCGTCCCGGGACGAGGTCTTCGAGCGACCGCTGCACCCCTACACGAAGGCTCTGATCTCGGCCATTCCCGTCCCCGACCCCGTCCGGGAGCGGGCCCGGGAGCAGATCACCCTGGAGGGAGACGTGCCCAGCCCCGCCTCGCCTCCCTCGGGATGCCGGTTCCACACCCGATGTCCCTTCGCCGTGGAGCGCTGCCGCACGGTGGATCCCGAGACGCGGAACCTGGGCGCCGAGGCGGACCCGCACTTCGTCGCCTGCCACCGGGCCGAGGAGCTGGCGGGGTGACGGATCCCGGGAGCCACGACGCCGACGTCATCGTCGTCGGCTCCGGGTTCGGCGGCTCCGTGTCGGCGCTGCGTCTGGCGGAAAAGGGGTACTCGGTAGTGGTGCTGGAGCAGGGGCGACGATACCGGACGGAGGACTTCCCGAAGACCAACTGGTCACTCCGGAAGTACCTGTGGCTTCCCCGGCTGGGGCTGTACGGCATCCAGGTGCTGACCTTCCTGCGCCACGTCCTGGTCCTGCACGGTCGGGGCGTGGGTGGCGGGTCCCTGGTGTACGCCAACGTGCTTCTCCAGCCCGAGGCCGAGGTGCTCCGCCGGGCCGAGTGGGGAGACGGAGATTGGAGCGAGACGCTCGCCCCCCACTACGACGCGGCGAGGCGAATGCTGGGCGCCGTGCCCTGCGACGGCGTGGGCCGAACCGACGAGCTGCTCCGCGAGGTGGCCCGGGACCTGGCTCTCGCGGACACCCTGCGGGTCCACGACGTGGGCGTCTACTTCGGGGAGCCCGGCGTGACGGTGCCGGACCCCTTCTTCTCGGGCGCGGGCCCCCGGCGGACCGGGTGCACGCGCTGCGCGGCCTGTATGATCGGATGTCGCGTGGGCGCGAAGAACACGCTGGACAAGAACTACCTCTGGCTGGCGGAAGGCCTCGGCGTGGAGGTCGTGCCCGACACCGAGGCCGTGCGCATCCGGTCCGTGGAGGGGGGATATGAGGTCGACACGCGCAGGTCCGTGGGTCGGCGTACCCGCCGCACCTGGCGGGCGGCCAGGGTGGTGGTGAGCGGCGGGGTCATCGGGAGCGTGAAGCTCCTGCAACGCTCGCGGCAGGGCGGGGGCCTGCCCCACGTCTCTTCCCAGCTGGGCCGGCACGTGCGGACGAACTCCGAGTCCATCCTGGCGGCGGACACGCCGGACCGCTCGGCGGACTGGGACGACCACGTGGCCATCACGTCGGGCCTCCGGGCGGACGAGCGCACCTACGTCGAGATGGTGCGCCTCAACCGGGGCTCCGACGCGCTGTTCTGGCTCACGGCCCCCCTGCCGGCCGAAGGAGGGGCAACCCTGCCCGGCCTCTTCCGGTTCGTGTGGGGCGCGCTGCGCCGCCCGCTGCAGCTCCTGCGGGGACTCTGGCCCCTGGGGCGCGCACGCCGCACCGGGATCGTGCTCGCCATGCAGACCACCGAGGGTCGACTCGACCTCCAGGTCCGTCGCCGGTGGTGGCGTCTGGGAGGGAGGGGGCTGTCGTCCAGGCTCGCCGAGGGGTCGGAGCCTCCCGTGTCCCAGATCCCCGTGGCGCGGGCGGTGACCCGAGGGCTCGCACGCAGCGCCGGGGGCGACGCCTGGGGCACGTGGCCGGAGGTGGTGCTCGGGGCACCCACCACGGCCCACATCCTGGGGGGATGCCGCATGGGAGCCACGCCGGCCGAGGGGGTCGTGGATTCCCGGGGCCGCGTGTTCGGGCACCCCGGCCTGTGGGTGGTGGACGGGTCCGTGATCCCCGTGAACCTGGGCGTGAATCCCAGCCTCACCATCACGGCCGTCGCCGAGCATATCATGTCCCTGGTGCCCCGGAAGGACGCCGAGGCGCCGTGATCCGGGAGGGAGGATGACGGTGGACGGCCGGACGAGCGCAGCAGAGAGGCCTTCGGACCGTGTGGCGCTCGTCACCGGCGGCACCCGGGGGATCGGACGGGCGACGGGTACGCTGCTGTGCGAGGAAGGGGCCCGCGTCGTGCTTCTGGGTCGGTACGCAGAGCTCGGAACGGAGGTCGCCGGGTCCCTGCCGGGCGCGTCCTTCGTGGCCGGCGACGTCCGGCGCGCCGCGGACGTCCGGGCCGCCGTCGAGGCGACCCTGGCGCGCCACGGACGCCTGGACATCCTCGTGAACTCCGCCGGGATCATCCACCGGAACCGGACCGTGGAGCAGCATACCGAGGAGGAGTGGGACGATACCTTCGACACCAACGTGAAGGGCACCTTCCTCATGTGCCGTGCGGCCCTTCCCCACCTGAAGACCGCCGGGGGCAACATCGTGAACGTGTCGTCCTATACCGGGCTGGTGGGGTTCGCCGGGGCGGCGGCCTACGCCGCGTCCAAGGCCGCGGTGGTGAACCTCACCCGGACCATGGCGCTGGACCACGCGGCCGACGGCGTGCGGGTCAACTGCGTCTGTCCCGGCAGCGTGGACACCGACATGATCCACCACGCCTGGGAGGCCACCGGGGACGTGGAAGCCGCCGCCCGGGCCTGGGCGGCGAAGCACCCCATCGGGCGGATCGCCACGGGTGAGGAGGTGGCCCGGGTCATCCTGTTCCTGGCCTCGGACGCGGCCAGCTTCGTCACGGGCGTCGCGCTGCCCGTGGACGGTGGGATCACCGCCGCCTAGCCATGGATCCATCTCGAACCAGGAGGTTTCGGTGAACGAGAAGCTCCGCGTCGCCGTCATCGGAGCTGGCCGCTGGTCCCGTTCCGCCCACCTGCCCGGGTTCCAGCGGTCGCCGCTCGCGGAGCTCGTGGCCATCTGCGACCTGGACCGGGAGCTGGCCGAAGCCAGGGCCGCCGAGTTCGACGTCCCCGCGGTGGAGACCGACGCGGACAGGATCCTCCGCCGGGACGACGTCGACGTCGTGGACATCGTCACCCGCGACGACCACCAGGAGCTGGTCTTCGCCACGCTGGAGGCAGGGAAGCACTGCCTGGTGGAAAAGCCTGTCTGCCACGACTACCGCGACGTCCTGCGGGCCCACGACCTGGCCACCTCGAAGGGCCTGAAGACGAAAGTCGGGCTCACGTTCCGCTACGCCCCGGCCGTCATGTACATGTTCGATCTCATCCGCGAGGGCTTCATCGGACGTCCCTTCGTCTTCAACGGCTACGAGCAGAACTCCCAGTGGCTGGATCCCGACAACCCCATGGACAAGCGCATCCACAAGACCAGACCGGTGGGGGAGCCGGAGTGGGGGACGGACCTCAGCCGGGAGGGGATCACGGTATCGTCGCTGGAAGGGTACGGGGCCCCGACCATCGACATCGGGCTGGAATGTGTGGGAAGCGACCTGACGAGCGTGGTAGGCATCCTGGCGAACATGGTGCCCCTGCGCAGGCGCACGAACCTGGACACCGAGCGGGAGCGGATCAACATCGACGATGCCGACATGTTCATCGGCGAGGCGGCGAACGGCGCCCTGTTCTCGCTCCAGTCGAGCTACGTGACCGTGGGCAACTACCCCGGCATCGAGGCCCGCATCTTCGGCTCCGAGGGCGCCATCCAGGTCCGGCTCGTCGAAGAGCATGGCGTGATCCAGACGATGTCCACCGCGACGCGCGACGCCGTGGAGTTTCTGCCCCGGGAGATCCCCCAGCGGTACTTCGCCCCCGGCGCCCGGCCCGACGACCACTGGAGCACGGCCTTCTACGGCAACCTGGTCCACGACTTCTGCCGGGAGATCCAGAGTGGAGACGACTCGAACCAGGGCAACTTCGCCCAGAGCGCCCGGGTCCAGGAGATCATCAACGCCGTCACCCTCTCCCACCGCAGGCGCGCCTGGGTGGATCTCCCGCTGGAGGAGGGAGAGGGTGACGCGGAGGAGCAGACGATGCCGTGGTAGCGACCCTATCGCGTCTTCGCCCGCTCCCTCTGCAGCGGAATGATGTCGGCGTTCCACTGGTAGTCGCCGAGCAGGTGCTTCACGAAGTACTCCGCCCGCAGCCAGAACCAGTAGTCGCTCATGTTCCCGTACCCGTGGCGCTGGCCCGGGAACACGAAGTAGTCGAAGCGCTTGTTGGCCCGGATGAGCGCTTCGGCCACGCGATGCGTGCTGGCGTGGTGCACGTTGTTGTCCACGGTCCCCGTCGTCAGCATCAGGTGGCCCTTCAGGTTCGACGCCAGATCCGAGTTCTTCTGGATGTCGTACTCGAAGGAGACCTCGCCGGAGTCGCTCACCATCTCCTTCACGCCGTCGTGCTTCTCCGACCAGTTCTGGTTGTAGACGTCGTTGTTGTGGTTCCCTGACGACGAGACCGCCACCTTGAAGAAGTCCGGGTAGACCAGCATGGCGGCGGTGGACATGAAGCCCCCGCCGGAGTGGCCGTAGATGCCCACCCGGTCCCGGTCGATGAAGTCGTAACGGTCGGCGAGCTGCTCCACCGTGGCCTTCTTATCCGCCAGTCCGTAGTCCCGCAGGTTCCCGTACCCGTAGTTGTGGTACCACTTGGAGCGGTCGGGATGGCCACCCCGGTTCCCCACGGTGATGACGATGAACCCGAACTGAGCCAGGCCCTGCTCCGCCGCGTTGGTGGAGAAGGACTTCGATACCGACTCGGTCTGGGGGCCGGGATAGACGTACTCGACGATGGGGTACGTCCGGTTCGGATCGAAGTCGTACGGCTTGTACATGACGCCGTAGAGGTCGGTGACGCCGTCGGCCGCCTCCACCTTGAACGGCTCGGGGAACTGGTAGCCGGCGTCCGAGAGGGCTGAGAAGTCTGCCTCCTCCAGGTCGAGGACCTTGCGGCCGTTGGCATCGAAGAGCGCCGAGGCCGGTGTCGTGTTCACCCGGGAGTAGTTGTCCACGAAGTACCGGTTGGACTCCGACAGCGAGCTCCGATGGTCGAAGTTCCCGGGGTTGAGGAGCGTGAGGCCGTTCCCGTCCAGGCCCACCCGATAGGTGTGCATGTAGTAGGGGTCCTCCCCTTCCTCCCGGGCGTTGGCCCGGAAGAACACGAGCCCCCGGTTCTCGTCGACTCCGAGCATCGCGTCGACGTGCCAGGGTCCCTGGGTGAGCCTTCCCTTGAGGGTGCCGTCGGCGCCGTACCGGTAGATGTGGGCCCAGCCGTCCCGCTCCGACCACCACAGGAGATCGCCGTTCGCCAGCCTGCGGGGCGACTGATGCTCGACGTACGTGTTCAGACGCTCCTCGACGACCACGCGCACCTCGCCGGTGGCGGGGTCGGCCGCCAGGACGTCCACGCGGTGCTGGTCACGGCTCCGCCGCCAGAAGAGCAGCTCGTGGGGGTCGTCGGACAGCCACTTGGTGATGCGGGGCTCGTCCGAGCCACCGCCCCCGCCTCCCCCGAAGCCGAAGAACCCGCCGCCCCCCGAGGGGTCGTTGAAGATCCCCATGCGCTGATCCTTCCAGGGATCGTCGTCGATGGTGCTCATCTCCCGGCTCTCCATGTCGAACGTCAGCAGCTCCGTCTGGGTGACGTTCTCCTCGCCGGGCAGGTCGTACTTGTACGTCTCGAGCTGGGGTCGGTCGTTGCCGGTGGTGTGGATCACCCACAGGTCGCCGACCTCGCGGCGGTCCTGCCGGGTAAGGGCGAAATACCGGGAGTCGTGCGACCACGTGACGCCCGAGCGCTGGCGCTTCGTGTGCTCCTCCTCCGTCTCGTCGTCGTTGTCTCCCCGACCGGCGGATCCGTAGCTGTAATGCTCCTCGCCGTCGGTGGTGAGCTGGATCTCGTCCACCTCGACCTCTTCCTCGGCCTCACTCGCCTCGTCGCCGGACTTGCCACGCCGGGCGTCCAGGATCTTCTGGTACTCCTCGTACGACATCATCCACAGGTTGAACTCCCGGCTGAACACGACCCACGCCGTGTCGGGCGACACGGCCGCCCACCCGGGATGGCTGTCGGGCTCCTCGTAGTCCTCGAGCTCACGCAGCGTCTGCGAGCTCACGTCGTACTCGAAGTGGAAGACCTTCTTTCGGGTGCGGGCACGCTGGCCGCGCTGGCGCTCCTGTTGCTGCTCCTGCTCCTCCTCGGTCTCCACCTGCTCCTCCACCTCTTCGTCCTGGGACGACTCCACCTCGAACTGGAGCGTGTTGTCGTCGATGAAGCGGATGTTGCGGATAGGCAGGTGCTGGCCGTCCCAGGGGTCCCGGGTGATGCGAGTCAGCTCCGCGGCGATGCGGTCGTTGTCCCACAGCTGACGCCTGGTGCCTCGCGCCGGATCGACGATGGTGTAGAACGTGCCGTCCGAAGTCTCCCACTGGTACCAGAACCGGTCGGTGTCCTCGATCCATCTCGGCGCCACGGAGGTGCTGTGAACCATCTCCCGGATCTTGTACGGCGCGAACCGTGCGGCGAGCTCGTAGTTGGCCGAGCCGGGGCCGCCGACCCAGCCCTCCGGCTGCATCTCCTGGGCACCGACGGCTGGCGGGACCATGGACCCGAGCACGATGAACGTGAGAGCGAATCGCAGTGCGCCAGACCTCACGGCGCGGTGAACCGTGTGCATGGGGAGCTCCTTGCCGGATGGTCCCGATCAAGGCTGAGAGCCCCCACGGTGCGGCGTCCCGGCGCTTTTCGAAAGCCCTCGCGACGTTGCGCCTTGTTCGTCGAGGGGCGGCCGGGTACCGTGCAACGACCCTCCGTTGACAAGGGAAGGAGCCGATGCCGGGCAGGACGCTACGCTGGGGAACGCTCAGCACCGCAAACATCGGACGCGCGGCGGTCAACCCCGCGATCCAGGCCTCGCGCAACGGAGAGCTGCTCGCCGTGGCCAGTAGGGACGCGGCCCGGGCCGAGGCGTTCGGCGAGGAATGGGGGATCCCGGTCCGCTACGGCAGCTATGAGCAGCTCCTCGCCGACGAGCGCGTCGACGCCGTGTACAACCCGCTACCCAACAGCCTCCACCTGGAGTGGACGCTCAGAGCCGCAGAGGCCGGGAAGCACGTCCTGTGCGAGAAGCCGCTGGGTCTGGGCGAGACCGAGTGTCGGGAGATGGCCGCCGCCGCCAGGGCGAACGGCGTGAAGCTCCTCGAGGCGTTCATGTACCGCTTCCACCCCCGTACGGCGCGGGTCCTGGAGATGGTCCGGAACGGCCAGGTGGGGGAGCTCCGGATGATCCGGAGCGCCTTCACCTTCCGGCTGACCCGCCCGGGCAACATACGGCTCGATCCGGATCTGGGAGGGGGGGCTTTGATGGACGTGGGCTGCTACTGCGTGAACGTGAGCCGCACCATGGCGGGCTCGGAGCCCACGGAGGTCCAGGCTCGCGCCTCCTGGACGGAGACCGACGTCGACGGCCAGCTCGCGGGGATAATGCGATTCGATAACGACATCCTCGCCACCTTCGACTGCGCCCTCACCATGGAGCGCACCGAGTTCTACGAGGTGGCCGGGACCGACGGCGTGCTACACGTGCCTTCCGCCTACCTGCCGGGAACCGGGGACGTACCCGTCCTGGAGCAGCGGGGGCGGGGTGAGGTCGTGGAACACGGGGTGGAGGGCGCGGACGAATACCGGCTCATGGTCGAGCATTTCGCCGACTGCGTGCTGGACGACCGACCTCTGCGGTATTCGGCGGAGGAGGCTGCGCTCAACATGCGCGTCATCGAGGCGCTCTACCGCTCGGCCCGCGCCGGCGGATCTCCCGAGGCGATCTCCTAACGGACCACGAAGTCGACCGTATCCACGACCCATGGCTGGATCGGCACGTGGAGGCCATCGGCGATCACCGCGATGATCCGGTGCTCGCCGGGAGGCACGTCCTCGAACGTATATTCGCTCACTCCGGTGCCCAGATGGACCACCCGCCCCGGGACGGTGGGGACCGGCACGCCGGGCTCACCGAGATCTGCGTCCAGGTAGAGGTGATGGTGGCCGGTGCCGGGCACGACCTCTCCGGCCGGGACGATGCGGATGCCCGCGGCGGCGAGGCTGACCTCCACCTGAGGACCGTCCACCGACATTCCTTCGGCAGGGCCCAGGATGGCGACGCTGGGACCCTCGCTGGCCGTTGATTCGTCGGCCTCCGACGCGGGGGCGCTCTCGTCGGCCGGCGCTCCGCAGGCGGAGAGCCCGAGGATCAGGCTGATGAGAAGCGGACTACCGTGGACAGTCTTCATGACGCGGAGGGTTCGAGGGACGGTGACGTGCCTCAACACCCCCGTGCCCCGCGTCGGTTCCAGCCAGGGGCGGGGCCGGCGAGGCAACGCCCCGCCGGCTACCCGCTCCGGAGCCACGATCGCGTCAGAAGCTCGCGGACCTCGCCGCGGCCGACACGATCCGGCTCCTGTCGGCATCGCTGATGTAGTGCGCCCCCATCCAGCCGTTGGCCAGCTGGGCGACGCACCGGACGAACTGCCCGTGGTTGATGGCCTCCTGCCCGCAGCCGGCGATGAGCCCCGAGAAGGTGGTGCCATCCGGGAGGGTGAGGTCCGGCACGCCCGTGTCGACGCCTCCCATGCGGAGGGTCCGGGGCTCCGGGTTCGAGGACACGTCGTTGGTGATCTCCAGCGACCAGCTCACCAGCGTGCCCGTCTGGATCCACCACGCGTTGTGGATGGACAGCGTCCACAAACCCTGCTGGTTCTCGCCGTCCAGACCCGACAGGGGCTGATCGGGCTGGAAGGATCCGGTGAACGGGGCGGTCCCGTCGCCGATAGCGGTCGTGGCCTCGTCGTCGAACACCGTGCCGGTGTAGTTGTCGCCCGAATCGCCGCTCTGCTGCGACAGCAAGATGACGGTGCCTTCGGGACTCTCGAGCCGCAGCGTCAGGTACTGGACGTACGTGTGCGTGAGGGACACGGTCACGTTCACGTCCTCGATGGTGGCCGATTCGGGCACGCTCACCGTGGCCGCCAGGGTGCCCTGCAGCGGAATCGTCTCGCCGGCTCCGCCGCCCTCGAAGGAGACCACGGCCAGCTCGGGCCCGGTCGAGAACGTGTCGGAAGCTGGCGCCGTGGGCCCCGCCTCTCCACACGCCGCGAGCGCGACGGCGGACAGCAGGGCGGGCCGTGACAGATGGGCCATATACGAATCCTCCCCCCGGTTGAGCGATCATCCGACCAGTTGATCCACCGGGGGGAGCTATATTCAACGGTACGATCTCTTCCACGCGGAGATCAAGGTATTTCTTCCCCTGGCGATTGCCTTCTCGTGCCGTTTGGGAGAACATTCCAACGACTCCGCAGGGAAGATCCTGGATACTCCGCCGCGCATCCGCATGCCACCGATCAGCGAATTCTTTCGGAAGAAGCCCGAGCCGCCTCGGGAACGGGTGCCGGTCAACTGGGAGGTGAGGCTGGAGAGCCTCGAGGCCGAAGCGGAGCAGGCGCCCCCCGCGTTCCAGGGCACTCCCCTGAACCGGGCCGGGGATCTGTGCCTCCGGGCCGGGGATCAGATCAGGGCGCTGAGGTACTACGGCCGCGCCATCGATGCCCTTCTGGGCGACGGCCAGCGGGAGGCGGCGCGAGGCGTGGCCAACAAGATCATCCGCGTCCACCCCGAGGCGGTCCGCACGCTGTGCACCCTCACCTGGCTCGACCTGGCCGCGGCTCACCAGGCGACGGCGCTCATGCATCTGCGCGACTACGTCACCGCGGCGGTGCGTGTCCAGCAGGAGGCGCTGGCCGGCGACCAGATCTACGCCATGGCCCGCAAGACCGCGGAGACCGAGTTCCTGGCGGCCGCGGCGGATTCCCTCGATCAGCTCGGGTTCCCCGATCGGGCGGCCGGGGTGCGGGAGTGGGTGACGTCGGCCGGAAGCCCCGAGGCCATCCGGGACCCCGACCGCCTGTCGACGGCCTGCCTTCAGGCGGCCGTCGGCTCCAACGAGCGGCGGGCCTGACGCCCATTTGGCTCGGGGACCGGGGCCGGGACCGCGGCCCCTCCCTCAACGGATCCGCGACAGCACCTCGCTGAAGACGCGGTCCGCCACCCTCGCCGCCAGCTCCTCCGTGGCCCTGGCTTCGATGTCCGCCACCATCTGTCGCTGGATCACCGGATCGAACAGGCGGCGCTCCCCGCGGCTGAGCTCCAGCTCCCCAGGGTCGCCCCGGTAGCGGCCCCGTTCGAAGCTGCCCGAGTCCGAGGCCCGGGAGCTGAAGCTCGTCACCTGGCTTCCCCGCTGGTCCAGGATCGCGACCCTCGCCTCCAGGACGAGGGTGAGGTCCCCGGACTCCTCGGTGTAGTTGGTGGTCCGCCCGTCCCGCGTCCGCACGGTCTGGACCCGCGTGCGCAGGTTCTGCTCGGTTCCGTCGATACGGACCAGCTCGACGAGGGCGCCGAAGTCCGCGCCCACGTCGTCCAGAACCGGCCCGGCGCGGAAACGACCACCGACGACGTTGTAGCGGCGGCTCGCCTGGCGCACCATCACCGGATCGGCGACGACCACGAAGAGGGGAGGCAGCCGCCAGTGCTCCAGCTCCAGCAGGTCGGAGAGCTGCTGGGTGACGTCCGACCCCGCGGCGTCCATCACCGCCGTGGTGGCGGTCACGGGAAAGACGGCCAGGACCCGGGTGCCCGCCGCCAGCGCGCGGGCCTGGAGGTCCGTGGCCTGGTCGGCCAGATCCGCCGGCAGCGCGCCGGGCGAGCCCAGCGCCTCGTCGGCCAGATCGTAGGCCCTGCGGAATCGCTCGTAGGAGGCCTCCTCCTCGGCCCAGGCCACCAGCAGGGCGGCCTCGGCCTCCTCGCTGTCCGCCCGCTGCTCGGCCGAAGGAGCGAAGTCCCGGCGGATCCTGTCGTAGGCCGACCGGGCCTGCCCCCATTCTCCCCGATCTCCGGCCGCCACCGCCCGCTCCATGAGGGCGTCGATGGCCCCGTCGAAGACCGAGCGACGCAGGTCGGCGTAGTCCGCAGGAGTGGGAAGCCGGACGCCCACCGCCCGGGCGCGCCCCACGAGTCGGTCGATGGCGAGGTACTCCTCGGCCGCCGGGACCGGGTCCCCGGCCTGGATGTCGACCTCCGCCCGGGCCAGCCCGATGGTGATGGCCGAGTCCCCGGCCTCCATCAGACGCTCCCGGGCCTCCACGAGGTCGGCGTCCTTCTCCAGCGCTTCGATGTAGCGGATGGACGCGGCGTAGAAGGACCCGCTGGCCTCGGCTTCCATGCCCTGTTCCAGGCGCTTTCCGGCGGACGCGCAGGCGGCGATGGCCGCCGCGAGGCAGGCGACGGCGACGGAGCGGAGCGGCGGACGAGTCATGGCCGTCCCAACCATGTCAGCCGCCCTGCTCGTCGCTCACCACGGCCCGGTCCGTCTCCATGAGGTGGACGTCGAGCCAGGCCGTCCAGCGCGCCCACAGGTCCAACAGCGTCTCCCTGGTCGCGGGACCGTGGTCCTCGAAGGGATAGAGGTACATGGCGGCTTCCTTGTCCAGCCCGTTCAGGGCGTGGAAGAGCCTCGGCGAGTGGGCCGGGTCGGTCCCCACGTTCTGGTCGTGCAGCCCGTGGTAGAGGAGCACGGCGCCGGTGAGATGGTTGGCGAACATGAACGGCGACATGGACAGATAGGTGTCCTTGGCATCCCAGAAGATGCGCCGCTCGCTCTGGAACCTCAGGGGCGTGAACGTGCGGTTGTAGTTGCCGTCCCCGGCGATGCCCGCCTTGAAGAACGGCGTGTGCACCATGGCGTTCAGCGTGGAGAACGCACCGTAGGAGTGCCCACCCAGGCCGAGGCGGTGCCGGTCGATGATCCCCCGGGCGTCGAGCTCGTCGATGACCGCGGCCAGGTTGTTCCGCAGGTCATGCTCGTAGTTGTTGTTCATCTGACCCGGCTTGCCGACGATGGGCGCGTCGGGCTCGACCACGGCGTACCCCAGACGGACGAGGTACTCCATGGAGCGGGTGCCGAAGCTCGGGAACTCGTTCTTGTTGTACGTGCGCCCGCGCTCGTCGTAGCTCTCCTGGTCCTCGTACTCCCGGGGGTAGAACCAGAACATGGCGGGGAGCCGCGTGCCCTCCTGGTAGCCGGGAGGCAGCGTGACGTTCACCAGGAAGCGGAACCCGTCGGGGCGCTCCACCACGAAGCGCTGACGAGGCGCTGCGGTGACATCCGGCGTGTAGTCGACGTTGTGGGTGAGCTGCCGCAGCTCGGAGCCGTTGCGCCGGTAGTACTGGGGCACCTCGGTGGGCGACTCCCGGGACACGACCAGCTCCGGGCCGTCGATGTCCCGCACGGCGGTGACGCGCTCGGACACCCCGTCGTTCTCACCTTCGTAGATGCGCTCCTTCTCACCGGTACGGATGGTCACCCGGTCGATGAAGCCCCTGGGAGCTTCGGCCATGGGGTCTTCGTTGTAGGTCGTCCCGCTGAAGAAGACCGATTCGCCGTCGGCGGACAGCTGGACGGTCCCGCCTCCACCTCCGCCGCCCCGGAACCTTCCGAAGCCGCCGCCCGAGGAGACGCGGCCTCCGTCCATCAGGAGCTGCCCCGGGTTGGCGTAGAAGTCGTCGGAGTCGTACTCGACGAGGGTGAGCTTCGTCTCGGGATCGCCCAGGTAGACCGCAAACTCGGTAACGTCCGAGCCCTGGCGCTCGCTGGCGAAGAGGATCGTGTGGTCGGGCGAGAAGCGGTGCGCGCTCATGCGCCGGTCGTTCTCGTACACCACGTTCAGGCTGGCGTCGTCGAAGGGTGGCAGCCACTGCATCACCCGGTCCTTGCGACCGTTGCGGCCCCGTTCCTGAACGGCCTGCCCCCCGCCGCCGGAGGCCTGGGCCCCTTCCTCCTCCTCGGGAGCCGCCTCCATCTCGAGCCAGGTGAGGCCCTGGCCGTCCTTCCGCCACGCGACCTGGCGCTTGCCCTCGTCGGCGGTGCTGCCGCCGACTCCGGGGGCGCTCGGGGTGTTGCCGCCCAGGCCGAGGTTCATCTCCGAGGTGTCCAGCTCGGCGAGCACGGCCCCGGACCGATCCCAGATCTGCTCTACGCGGCCGAAGTTGTTTACGGGCACGATGTAGCTGAACGGCTTCTGGAGCAGCTCCACCCGGGCGAACTCGCCGCCGGGGGCGAAGTCGATGCTCCAGATCATGGCGGGCTCCCCGACCCTCGTCACCCGCCGGCTGTCCACGTCGATCACCGCCAGCTGACCCGTCGCATGCCACTCGAGGAGCTCCTCGTCATGGGGCGTGGCCATGAGGCTGGCGTAGGTGCGGAGCATGTTCTCGCCTTCGATGGTCTGCTTGACCTGGGGTCCGACGGGCACGCTCGGGGGCAGGGGACGTGACGCCCGGCCCTCGGGGACGAGGACGGTGGCGATCTCCCGTCCGTCCGACGTCCACTCGAAGTCCGTCACCAGCGTCGCCAGCACCGGCGTGCGCGTGATCCGACGCGAGTCACCCGACGAAGGGTCCGCCACATGGATGTGTGTGGCCTCGTCGGTATGGACGAAGAAGGCCAGCTGCGAGCCGTCGGGCGACCAGCTCGCGTCCGAGACCCTGGCCCCTCCCGGGACCTCGATGTCCACCACCCGGCCGTCGATGGCCGAGATCGTCTGGATCCCCACGTTGGTCCTCGTGGTCAGGCTGCGATCCCGGTTGGCGTGGAAGTCGATGAACACGCCGCCCAGCTCGTCGAAGGGGCGGGAGAAGCGGTCCATGGTCACGGGGCCGTCCCCGACCTCGTGGATGAACCACGCCCGGTCCGGGCTGATGCTGGTGAGGTCGGCGTTGAGATAGCGCGGAGCGAGGACCGCTTCGGCGATCTCTCCCGGAGGGGTGACCCACTCCTTGGCGGCGAGGATCTCTTCCGGGGTTCCCCGTCCGTTCTGTGCGGCGGCCGGCTGGGGTCCCAGCGCCAGGGTCGCCGTGAGGAGGATCACCGGCGCGGACAGCGCGCGCCGTGGCGGCCTGAGACTGTGCACGAAGATCATGTCGAGCTCCCGAAATCAAGCGTCGGTACACGGTCTCCACGCCAGGGGGGCGCGGAGGTTGCCGCGTACAATTGGCCCCGGTGGGCAGACATCCACAAGGGACACCCGCACCGGGTGCCGCGTTGAGTCGTCCGGGCCTCCGGGGAGGGGGCGCGTGCGCGCCTCACGGACCCGCCGGCGGGCGAGCCGGTGGTGCCCGGGACCGCGCCCCGGTACGATGCCGACCATGACGGAATCCTCCGAACGCAGGGGCCCCACGGGGCTGACCCGACAGCTGGGCCTGGCGGGCCTCGCCGCGACCGGAATCTGCTCCATGCTGGGGGCGGGCATCACCGTGGTGCCGTTCATGCTCCAGCGACACGTCCCCGGCATCGGGCCCCACGTCCTGCCGGCGTACCTGTTCGCCGCCGCGCCGGCCCTGTTGGCCGCCCTGGCCTACGCGGTTCTCGCCTCCGCCATGCCCCGGGCGGGGGGCAGCTACGTGTTCGCCAGTCGCGGCCTGAACCCCTACCTGGGATTCGCCGCCTCGTTCTCCCAGTGGTTCGGCCTGTCCATCGCCATCGGGGTGGTGTCCTACCTGCTCATCCCGTTCTTCCGCGACATCGGCGTCGCCCTGGGATGGGACGGGCTGGCGCGCCTTCTCGACGGCGGGCTGGTCCGGGTCTCGCTGGCGCTTTTCTTCCTGTGGGCCTCGGTGGGGATCAACCTGCTGGGGATCCGGGCCTACGAGCGCATCCTCGTTCCCCTCATGTTCGTGATGTTCGTCCTGGGCGCCATCGTCATCGTGGCCGGATTCCTGTTCGATCACTCCGACTTCGTCGCCGCGGTTGCCCGGCGCGAAGGCGCGGCGCCGGATCCGGTCGCGACTCCGCCCTGGGACGCGGGCCGGTTCCTGGCGGCCGCCGCCATCCTGTTTTCCAGCTTCATCGGGTTCGACTCCATCGCCCAGGCCGGGGGCGAGGCCCGCAACCCCTCCCGTGCGCTCCCCCTGGCCATCGGCATCGCCGTGGTCACGGTGGGGACCTTCTACTTCCTGTTCACCGCGGCGGTGTACCACGCGGTGCCCTGGAGCTTCATGGCCGAGCGGGCCCAGACGCAGGATCTCACGGCTCCCGGGATGCTCGGCTACCTCCTGTCTCCAGGCTGGACGGTGCTCATCGTTGCCGGCGCCGCGGTGGCCCTGGGCAACGATCTGCCGGCCATGCTCCTCGCCGTATCCCGCCTCATGTTCGCATGGGCGGAGGACGGGGTGTTTCCGAAAGGAGTGGCGAAGGTGCACCGCCGCTGGCGCACGCCCCACGTGGCTCTCGGCGCCTCGGGCCTCATCGCGTCGGTGTCCATCTTCGGCAGCCACTTCGCCGGCGACTTCTTCCTCGGGGTGGACGTGCTGGTCCTCTCCATGCTCGTGAACTTCCTGGTGATGTGCCTCACGGTGCTGGTCCTGCCGCTCCGGAACCCGGCCCTCGCGTCCGAGGTGGGCGTGATCCGATCCCGCGCGCTCCAGCTCGTCGTGTCCGTGGCCGGCATGGCGCTCCTCGGGCTGTTCCTCTTCGTCCACGTCCGCCGGGACCTTTCCGCCGACGTGGCGGCCTGGTACTTCCACTCGACCTGGGTGTGGCTTCTCGTGATGGCCCTGGCGAGCGGCGTCTACCTGATGATGGTGAGGGGGATGCGGTCCCGGGGCGTGGACGTGGGCACCCGGTTCTCCACCCTGCCTCCGGAGTAGAGCTATGGTCCCGACCCCCGAACGCACCGAGCTCGCCCCCGGCCTCACCATCTCCAGGGTCCTCACGGGGCACTGGGAGGTGGCGGACATGGAGCGCGAGGGGCGGACCCTCGACGCCGAGGCTGCCGCCGACGCCATGGCGGAGCACGTGCGGGCCGGCCTCACCACCTTCGACATGGCGGACCACTACGGCTCCGCGGAGCTCATCGCCGGTACCTACCGGGTGCGGGAAGGTCGTCCTCCGGCCGAGCTGCTCACCAAGTGGGTGCCCGACCCGGGGCCGATAACCGAGGCGTCGGTTCGTGCCGCCGTGGAGCGGGCGCTGGAGCGTTTGCGGACCGACGCCCTGGACCTGCTCCAGGTCCACGCCTGGAGCTATGCCGATCCCGCCTGGCTCGACTGCCTCTTCTTCCTCCAGGAGCTCAAGGACGAGGGGCTCATCCGCCACCTGGGCCTCACCAACTTCGACACGGACCACCTCGGCGTCGTGCTCGCCTCGGGAATCGAGGTCGTGTCCAACCAGGTGTCCTATTCGCTTCTGGATTCCCGTGCCCGGGGAGCCATGGCCGAGGTGTGTGACCGCCACGGCGTGAAGCTGCTCGCCTTCGGGACCGTCGCCGGGGGACTGCTCACCGAGCGCTGGCTGGACCGGCCGGAGCCGTCCGTGGCCGACCTCGACACCTGGCCCCGGATGAAGTACAAGCGGTTCATCGAGGCCGCGGGCGGGTGGGAACGGTTCCAGAACGTCCTGCGGGCCGTGGACCGGTCCGCCCGGCGACTGGGGGTGTCCATGGCCAACGTGGCCTGTCGCGCGATCCTCGAGCGGCCCGCCGTGGCTGGCGTGATCGTCGGGGCCAGGCTGGGCGAGCGCCACCATATCGAGGACACCCTCCGGCTCTTCGACTTCCAGCTGGACGAGGAGAGCATCGCCGACCTCGAGGAGGCGCTCGGTGGGCTGCGGCCCATTCCCGGGGACTGTGGGGACGAGTACCGCAAGCCGCCGTTCCTCACCGCCGCCGGGGACCTGAGCCACCACATCGGGGAGCTGCCCGCGCCGTACCCGGTGGTCGAGGAGCCCGACGGCCGGACCCGATGCCTCTCGGGGACCGTGTGGGAGGACCTGGCGGGGTTCAGCCGCGCCGTGCGAAAGGGCCGGCGCATCCTCGTCTCGGGGACCACCGCGACCCACGGCACCCGAGCCATCGGAGGAACCGACCCCGCGGCCCAGACCCACGCCTGCATCGACAAGATCGAGGGGGCGCTGCTGTCGCTGGGAGCCCGCCTGGAGGACGTGGTCCGGACCCGGATCTACATCCGCCACGAGGAGGACTGGGAGGCGGTCTCGAGGGCCCACGGGAGGAGGTTCGCCCACGTCCGGCCGGCCAACACCCTGGTCCAGGTCGGACTCATCGGCGAGGGCTACCGGGTGGAGATGGAGGCCGAGGCCGTCGTGGACTGAGCGCCTCCCGCCGGGGATGGGCGGAAACAGGCAGAGCCGTTACCTTCCGGCGCCGTTCATCACAACCGAGGACTACCATGCGACTCCGTGTTTCCGGGACGCTGCTTGCAGCGGCCTTTCTCCTTTCCGGGTGTGGCTCCGACTACGGGTCGGCCAGTCTCGATACCGACGACCAGAAGGCCAGCTACGGCATCGGCCGACAGATGGGCCAGAACCTCAAGCCCGCCCAGAGCAGGCTCGACATGGCCGCGTTCATCCGAGGCGTCCAGGACGCGATGGCCGACGTCGAGCCGGCGGTGCCCGACTCCGTGGTCCAGATGGCCCTGGAGGCGTTCAGCCAGGCGGTGATGGAGGAGCAGCAGGCGCAGCAGGAGGCGGCCGCCACGAGGAACCTGGAGGAGGGCCAGGCCTACCTGGCGGAGAACGGGGCGAAGGAAGGAGTGGTCACCACGGAAAGCGGGCTGCAGTACGAGGTGCTCAGGGAGGGCGACGGGCCCTCCCCCACCGCGGACAGCCGCGTGAGCATCCACTACAAGGGCACCCTCATCGACGGGACCCAGTTCGACAGCTCCTACGACCGGAACGAGCCGGCGGTGTTCGGCGTGGGCGGCGTGATCGCCGGCTTCAGCGAGGCCCTCCAGCTCATGCCCGTGGGCAGCCACTACCGCTTCGTCGTTCCAGGCGACCTGGCCTACGGACCAAACGGGTCGGGCCAGACCATCGGGCCCAACGCCACGCTCATCTTCGAGATCGAGCTTCTGGAGATCGTCGAGTAGCACGCCCGCTCGGAAGCGCCTGAGCGACTTCGCCGCCTTCGCCCCGCCGGACGGAGGCGGCGATTCGTGCATTCAGGAACCGGGGTGGCCGTACTCCGGGCCGTGGATGTCCTGGATACGCTGGACGTATTCCACGTCGCTGATGCCGTTGTCCCATACCCCCAGGGTCCGGGCTCCCAGGTAGCCCGCGAGGAAGAAGGCCACGATGGAGAGGCCGTAGGCCAGAGGGGAGAAACGCAGCCGTCCCATCCTCACGTCCAGGGCGCCGGGCACCGGGCAGACGGCGACGCAGTCGAGACAGCCCGTGCACTCGATCCTGGCCACGTTGGACAGGCGAGACACGGGGAGCCTGGCCATGCATCCCTTGTCGCACAGGCCGCAGTCGACGCACGCCGACGCCTGTCGGGTCACCCGGGCCGGGGACCTCCACGAGAAGAGCCCCAGGAGCGCGCCGTAGGGACACAGGTAGCGGCACCACAGCCCCTGGATGAACACCGAACCCAGCACGAGCAGGCCCAGGACGATGGTAGCCACCGCTCCGAGGTTGACGAAGAAGAGGCCCATCTTCACGTCTGCCACCCGGTTGTAGGGGGAGTCGATGAAGGCCGTCAGCGCGACGTCGCTCATGAGGAGGACCGAGCCCAGGAAGAACACCAGCAGCACGTACTTCAGGCTGCGGAGCGGCACGTCCAGCCACCGCCACGGCCGGAAGTTGCGCCCGAAGGCCCAGCGCCCGAAGCGCGCCAGCAGCTCGGACCCGAACCCGACGGGACACACCCAGGAGCAGAAGGACTTCCGGAAGAGCAGCGCCAGGGCCAGGGCGAGCATCACCAGCACCGTCGCCGCCGGATGGATCCGGTTCAGGGCGCCCTGATACATCCAGTCCAGAAAGCCCATGAGCCCGCTGATGGGGAGGAAGGCTTCCACGCCGGCCGGGCGCGCGGGCAGCGGGACGGCGCCGGCGGACGCCGCCCGGACGAAGCGGGCGAACTGGACGCCGAGTGCGATGCAGGTGAGGGCGAAGAGGGCCTGGATGACGAGGCGGATCCGGAAGCTCCGGTCGGATCGCCGCCCGGTGCGGCCCGAGAGCCAGGACGTGACGGAGTCGAGGGGACGCGAGCGGACCATGGAGAAAATATGGAACGCGGTCCGGCAGCCCGAATCGGTACTCCTACGTGGGGAGGATCCGGACAGGGCGCGTCCTGCGGGCGACTCAGTCCTCCCGTCGCGCCTCCCGGAGAAACCGCCGGGCCAGCTGGGCGACGCGGTCGTTCCCGTGGTCCAGGGCTTCGGCGAGGATGGTCTCCACGTGATCGATCAGGAGCGGATCACCCCAGCGGTATCCCGTGGCGTCCTCGGCCGCCCGGGAGTCCCCCTGGTCGGCGCCCTGGATGAGCGCCCATGCGGCGGCCTCCTGGTAGTAGGGGGATTCGGGATCGGGCAGGCGGAACTCCGGCTCGGGGGCGCCGTCGGCGTCCTCGTTCACGAAGGCGCGGGACACGGGTCTCAGCGCCCCGGCAGGTCGATCTCGGGCGTCTCCGGATGGCGGCGGTAGAGCACCGCCGTGCGCCCGATGGTCTGGGCGACCTGCACGCCGTCCAGCGCGGCCACGATCCGGTCCGCGGTGTCCCGCGCGCTCTCGGGCGCCCCGTCCAGGACCTTCACCTTGAGGAGCTCCCGGGTGTTGAACGACTCCAGGATGCTGGAGAGCACCGCTGCGGTCACGCCGCCGGCTCCGATGTGGTGGATCGGCTTCAGGTGGTGCGCCAGGGAGCGGAGGCGGGCCCGCTGCTTGGAGGTGAGCTCACTCATGTCAGGACGATAGCCCCGGCGGCCGCCGGGGCCAACGGGACGAGGTGCGGGGTGCCCCGACGCGTACCGCGCTTCATCGGTTGGCTGCATCGGCGGCACGACGGGCCTCGTCGGCCCAGCCGGGAATGACGCGGAGATAGCTCGAGCTCGATGCTGCAGTGGTCTGGAGGTACACCAGGCCCCCGTCGGGAGTCGGAGCGTGCGAGCGGCCCGACGTGTCGACGAATCGCTCGTCGTCGAACCAGAGCGCCGGCGCGGCTGGAGGCTCGTCGTGGCGGTCCGGGACCGAGACGGTGTAGAACGCGTGCCCG
>JARRLD010000025.1:0-20599 GCA_037387345.1 Gemmatimonadota bacterium | reverse complement strand
GGCGACACGCAGGTTTGGTTATGGGCAGATTCCTGCCAGACACCAGGGGTCACCTCCGGCCTTTCGCGATGCCGTCTGTAGCGGGGTGAGCCCGTTGCCCCGGGGGGGACAAAAGGTGAACATATGGTGTGCGGCATCCCTCCCGCGACTGCGTCGGGGTCGCACACCCCGGAGCGCCCCGACGTCCGCTCATTGCACCGTTGTCGAGGGTCCCATGACCATGACATTGAAGGACGACGCGCTCGACGCTTCGTCCGATTCTTCCGATTTTCCAAGGGGCGTCCAGCTCCTCCACGATCCCGTCCGCAACAAGGGCACGTCCTTCACCGAGGCTGAGCGCGATGCCCTCGGGTTGAGGGGCCTGCTCCCACCCAAGGTGCTCAGCCAGGAGCTGCAGGCGACGCGGATCATCACCAACCTTCGGGCCAAGCCCAGCGATCTTGACCGGTACGTCTCACTGGTGGCGCTGCAGGACCGGAACGAGATGCTCTTCTACCGGGTGATGCTGGACCATCTCGAAGAGCTCATGCCCATCATCTACACGCCTACGGTCGGCAAGGCGTGCCAGGAGTTCGGCCATATCTTCCGCAGGCCGCGGGGCCTGTACGTCTCCGCGTACGACCGAGGGAGTATCCGGGAGCTGCTCCACAACTGGCCACACGATGACGTTCGCATCATCGTCGTGACCGACGGGGAGCGCATCCTCGGCCTCGGCGATCTGGGCTCTCAGGGGATGGGCATCCCCATCGGCAAGCTGTCCCTGTACAGTGCCTGTGCCGGGATCCACCCCACGAAGACGCTTCCCGTCACCCTCGATGTAGGTACGGACAACGACGCGCTCCTTGAAGACCCTCTCTACATCGGGATTTCCCGCCATCGGCTCCGCGGCGAGGCGTACGACGAGCTCGTGGACGAGTTCTTCGAGGCCGTTGCCGAGGTGTTCCCCAGGGCGGTCGTTCAGCTCGAGGATTTTGCCACGCGGAACGCCTTCCGCCTCCTGGAGAAATACCGCGTCGGATTCTGTTCCTTCGACGACGACATTCAGGGCACCGCCGGGGTCGCGCTCGCCGGCATCTACTCCGCCCTGCGCATCACCGGCAACGCCCTGGGCGACCATCCCTATCTCTTCCTCGGGGCCGGGGAGGCCGGTATCGGCATCGGCGAGCTCATCGTCGCCGCCCTCGTGCACGAGGGCATGGCCGAGGAAGACGCGCGCAGGCTGTGCTGGTTCGTGGACTCGAAGGGTCTGGTGGTGAGGAGCAGGACGGATCTGGCCGCCCACAAGCAGGCGTTTGCCCACGAGGCGGGGTTCACCAGCGACTTCCTTGAGGCGGTGAAACGGATCAGGCCTGGTGCCATCATTGGCGTATCGGGGCAGCCACAGACGTTCACCCAGCCCATCGTCGAGGCGATGGCGAGCCTCAACGAGAGGCCCGTCATCTTCGCGCTGTCGAATCCCACATCGAAGTCGGAATGCACCGCGGAGCAGGCGTATGGATGGTCGGACGGACGTGCCATCTTCGCCAGCGGAAGCCCTTTCCCTCCCGTCGTGATCGATGGCCACGAGTTCATCCCGGGGCAGGGGAACAACGCCTATGTATTCCCGGGTGTCGGACTGGGGCTCATCGTCTCCGAGGCGTCCGAGTGCACCGACGAGATGTTCTTCGAGGCGGCTCGGACCCTCGCAGGAATGGTGGTCGAGGACGACCTGGACCAGGGACGGATCTACCCCTCCTTGAGCCGCATCCGCGAGGTCTCGGCCCGTATCGCCGAGGCCGTGGCGGGCGTGGCGTTCGAGCGTGGCCTGGCCCGAGCCGCACGTCCGGACGACCTTGCAGCCGCCGTCCGGGAGGCGATGTTCCAGCCGGACTATCCCACGTACGCGTAGCGTCGGCACGGCCGTCGGGGAGCCCGGACGCGCCGGTGGACGCGCCCGGGCTTCTTGCGCGCCGCACGCCATCGATCACCTTCCCAGCAGGTCGAACGACCGGAGCCAGGCTCAAGGAGTCGCCATGCCCGTACGAAACGCGGATACGCTTCCGGCGGAGGAAGTGAAAGCGGGACAGGGAACCACTCGCCAGGTCCTCATCGGGCCCGATGAGGGCCCCAACTTCGCGTTGCGCCGGTTCATCATGCAGCCGGGCGGAGGGATGCCCTTCCACACGAACACGGTGGAGCACGAGCAGTACGTGCTGCGGGGAAGCGCCCGCGTCCGGATCGGCGACGAAACACATCACGTGAAGGCCGGCGATGTCGTCTTCATCCCTGCGGGGGTTGCTCACGACTACCACGCTGACGACGGCGACGAGCCCTTCGAGTTCCTGTGCGTGGTTCCCAACGCCCCGGACAGCATCCAGCTGGTGGAAGACATCGTCGACTAGCGTCCGTGTGCCCCCGGCCCACGGACCGCCATCCTGGCCACCACGATCTGGTGGTGCGCGGCCTTCGTGTAGCCGTCCATCGGTCTGTTCGCCACACCTGGCTTCCCGCGGGGCCTGCTCTCCATCGCCGTTGTCTGGGGCCTCGTGGAGCTGAACCTGGCCATGCTCGCGGGCGCCTGGTTCTATCGTGGGGACGCGTCCCTGAGCGGTTGCGTCGGTCGGCGACGGCTGTGGGTGTCGCGTCAGACAACCAGCGTGAGCACCCACACGATCGCGCCGGACGCCAGCGGCATGACCAGGTTGTCGTCCAGGCGTCCGGAGAGACGCTCCGCGAGCGCGGCGATGGGGGCGGCCAGGATGGCGACCAGGGGCTCATGGCGGACCAGCAGCACACCGAGGGTCACCACCAGAAAGCCGACCGTGCCCTCCCAGGATCCGCCCAGCAGGGAATGTCGGCCCCATCGCTGACCCACGAGGCTCGCCACGGGATCCGCCAGCGCCAGGATGAGGATTCCGCTGAGCGCTGCCTCCCGGGGAAGGACCGCCACAGCTGCCATCACGCCGGCGGTGTACCACGTGGACGACGCCACCGTGCCCACCTCCACCGGAAGCACGAGCAGGCGGAAGGCCCCGACAAAGAGCCGATTGATGCGCTCGTATCGAAGTCGAAGCCATTCCACGCCGACCTGGGCCAGCAGGACGAGCGCGAGGACCAGGACGGCGAGTCCTCGCCCGGGGGACAGGACCTGGAGCGCCACGACGACGACGATTCCCCAGGTCGCGTGGAACAGCCAGCGCCACACGGAGTGCCCGGAGCGATCGCGGGACTCCGTCGTGGCGTCGGGCGGGGGCCCTACCGACCCGGCCACACGACTCCCTGGTCCCGGGCGGGGACCGGACCCATCCCCTTGTATACGAACTTCTGCACCCGCTTCCCCTCGTAGGTCTCCGTCGTGTAGATGTTGCCCTGGGAGTCGGTGGCGATGCTGTGCACGGCGAAGAACTGACCAGGCTGCCGGCCCCCGTCACCGAAGCTCGTGAGGACCTCGAGGCTCTCCCGGAGGATGATGTACACCTTCATATTCTTGCCATCGGCCACGTACATGAAGGTCTGGGCGGAGTCCCGGCTGAACGCGATGTCCCAGGTGGACCCGTCCCCCAGGGTCCGGGGGGCGATGACCACCTCGTCGACGAAGGTTCCGTCCTTCCGGAAGACCTGGATGCGGTCGTTGGGTCGATCGCACACGTATACGAGACCGTCGTGCGAGGGCTCGGCGCAGTGGACCGGATTGCGGAACTGCTGGGCGGGCGGGTCGTCGGGATCGTAGCGCCCAAGGTCCTCGTCCGAGGGCTCGTTGCCGTAGGCACCCCAGTAGCGCTTCAGCGCACCCGAGTCCATGTCGATCACCGCCACCCGCCTGTTGCCGTACCCGTCGGCTACGTACGCCTCGTTGGCGGCGGGGTCGAAGGAGATCTTCGCCACCCTCCCGAAGTGGTCCCTCGCATGACTGTCCGGAGAACGGCCGGCCTCCCCCACCTGCATGAGGAACCGACCGTCGCGGGTGAACTTCAGGATGTGGGAGTCCTGGTCGCCGTTCCCACCGATCCAGATGTTGTCCTTGTGGTCGATGGACAGGCCGTGGTTCGATGTGGGCCAGACGTATCCCTCGCCAGGGCCGCCCCACGAGTTGACGAGATTCCCTTCCGGATCGAACTCGAGGATGTTGGGCGCCGGCAGGCAGCAGGAGCCCGTGGGTGGATCTGCGGCCGCGCCGATCTCGGTGCGCTCGTTCAGGCTCTCCCGGCGATGGATGATGAACACGTGGTCCCGGGAGTCCACGCCCACTCCGATGGTCGAACCCAGCAGCCAGTGGTTCGGGAGGGGCTTGGGCCAGAAGGGGTCCACCTCGAAGATCGGCGCCTGGGCACGCGGCCCGCTCCCCACGGCTTCGTCGAGCCGCATCGACCCGATCCCTAGGAGTACGATGGCGAACACCAGGGCCCCGCCGCCGACCAACTTGCGCTTCATGGTCCGCTCCGTGGGTTGTCGTGGAAACACCGGGCCGACTCTCTTGTCAGCCCGCGCCGGCCAGGCTAAGCATCTTTCTTCCGAGTCGCCACCCCGCCGCGCACGCGCGGCCGGTGGCGCACGGTATGATCGGACGCCGACCCGTGTACTGGAGCCCGTTGAGAACGGTGTCGAGAAGAAGCCTCGGAGCGCGGTCCAAACGAATCCTCTTCTGGATGGGCGTCCTGGTGTGGGCGTCGCCGCCAGGGGTGGCCCGGGCCCACGAGGTCCCGGCGGACGTGACGGTCCAGATGTACGTGAAGCCCGTGGGCCCGACGCTCCTGCTCCTGGTCCGAGTCCCCCTGACCTCCATGAGAGACGTCGAGCTTCCCCGCCGGGGGCCGGGCTATCTCGTCCTGGAGGATCTGGACCCGCTGCTGCGGCAGGCGGCGACGCTGTGGATCGCCGACTACGTCCGACTGTACGAGGAGGGCCGTCCGATGGGTGCGGAGCGGGTCGTGACCGCCCGGATCTCCCTCCCCTCCGACAGATCGTTCGGTTCCTTCGAGGGGGCCTTCTCCCACACGCTCTCGCCACCCCTTCCCGCCGAGACGGAGCTGGTGCCGGAGCAGGCGCTGATGGACGTGCTCTTCGAGGTGGCCATCGAGTCGGATCGGAGCCGGTTCTCCATCGATCCTGCCCTGGCGCACCTGGGATTGGAGACGGTAAGCGTCATCCACTTCCTCCCTCCCGGATCCGGGGAGCGCGTGTTCCAGTACTCCGGCAATCCGGGGATCGTCCACCTGGATCCCCGGTGGCACCAGGCGTTCCTCCGTTTCGTGATGTTGGGCTTCCTGCACATCCTGGACGGGATCGATCACCTGCTCTTCATCCTCTGTCTGGTGATTCCCTTCCGGAGCATCCGGGGGCTGGTGCCCGTGGTGACGGGCTTCACCGTGGCCCATTCCATCACCTTGATCGCTTCGGCCCTCGGCTTCGCTCCCGGAGCCCTCTGGTTTCCACCCCTCGTGGAAACCCTCATCGCCGCGTCCATCCTGTACATGGCGCTCGAGAACATCGTCGGGGCCCGTCTGCACCGCCGGTGGGCCGTGGCCTTCGGGTTCGGTCTCGTGCACGGCTTCGGCTTCGCCATGGCCCTGAGGGAATCCCTGCAGTTCGCCGGCAGGCATCTGCTCACCTCGCTGCTTGCCTTCAACGTGGGGGTGGAGCTCGGGCAGGTCTTCGTCCTGCTCCTCACGGTTCCGGCGCTGGCGTGGCTGTTGGGTCGGGTCGTCCCTGAACGTTCGGGAGTCGTCGTGGTGTCGGCGTTGATTGCCCATACGGCCTGGCATTGGATGGCCGATCGATGGACGCAGCTGCTCCAATACCAGGTCCGGTGGCCGGCGCTGGACGCCGCGTTCGCAGGCGTCCTGATGCGGTGGGTCATGCTGGCCCTGGTGTGCGTGGGCGCGGCGTGGGCCCTGGGCGGCCTGTTCGGACGGTGGGTGGCCGCGGACGGAAGGCCCGAATCCCGAGGACCGGAGGTCGAGCCGGCGCGGTCCGTCGGCGCCTAGCCGGGAGGCCAGGACACGTACGGTACCGGATCCTCCTCAGGCACCGCGTAGCGCCTCCGCAGCTCGGTCAGCCTCTCCTGCAGCTCCTGCCGGATGTCGGCGTACGCCGGATCGTCGTAGACGCTCCGCATCTCGTCCGGATCGGCCTGGAGGTCGAAGAGCTCCCACTCCCCGATCTCGTAGTAGTGGATGAGCTTGTATCGACGTGTGCGGATGCCGTAGTGGCGCCGGACCATGTGCCATCCCGGGTACTCGAAGTACTGGTAGTAGATGGCGTCCCTCCAGTCGGAGGGCTCCTCGCCGCGGAGTAGGGGCAGGAGGCTTCGTCCCTGCATCACCGACGGGGCCGGCACCCCGGCCGCGTCGAGGAACGTCTCCGCGAGATCCAGGTTCTGCACCAGATCCTGGCTGACCGAGCCAGGCGCAACCACAGCCGGCCAGCGGACGATGAGGGGCGTCCTGAGGGACTCCTCGTACATCCAGCGCTTGTCGAACCAGCCGTGCTCGCCCAGGAAGAAGCCCTGGTCCGACGTGTAGACGACCAGGGTATTCTCCGCGAGACCGTGCTCGTCAAGATAGTCCAGGACCCGACCCAGGTTGTCGTCCACCGATGCGATGGACCGGAGGTAGTCCTTGATGTATCGCTGGTACTTCCAGCGAACGAGCGCGTCCCCCTCGAGGCCGGCCTCGGCGAAGGCGTCGTTTCGGGGTCCGTAGGCGGCATCCCAGACGGCGAGCTGGGCTTCGGTCAGGTTGCCTGGCGGCACGAGCTTCAGATCCCGGTCCGTCATGTCCCGGGCGATGGTCATCTCCTGGGTCCTGGCTGCCGACGTCCTTCCGGTCCAATCGTCGAACAAGGTCGGAGGCTCGGGGATCTCCGTGTCCTCGAAGGTGTCCAGATGATCGGGGCCGGGGGCCCACTCCCGGTGCGGCGCCTTGTGCTGGTACATCAACAGGAAGGGACGGGCAGGGTCCGCCCTGGTTTCGAGCCACTCCAGAGCCCGATCCGTGATGATGTCGGTCGTATAGCCTTCGTACCGGACGCTGTCGTCGGGGCTGTACAGAACCGGGTTGTAGTAGAGGCCCTGACCCCGCAGCACCTCGTAGTGGTCGAAGCCTTCGGGCCTGACCTTGAGGTGCCACTTCCCGACGATGGCCGTCTCGTAGCCCGCCTGGTGGAGGAGCTTCGGGAAGGTGACCGCCGTGGAGTGGATCGAGTCGCGATTGGTCGGCACACCATTCAGGTGCCCGTACTGGCCCGTCAGCACCGTGGCACGGCTGGGGGCGCAGATGGAGTTCGTCACGAAGGCGTTCGCGAACAGGATACCCTCTCGCGCGAGCCGGTCGATGTTTGGCGTGTCGTTGAGACCGGATCCATAGGCACCGACGGCCTGCGCGGCATGGTCGTCGGTGAAGACCAGGAGGATATTCGGCCTGGGCGGTTCGTCGGCGGCGCACGCCGCCAGGAGAAGGGAAAGGGCAGTCCCGGTCCTGCTGTTCATGGTCACTCCCTACGTGGACAGCCGCAGATGTCGGGGAGGAGTCCCACAGTCGACCACCACGAACGGGGCTCCCCTGCGTCTATCTGCGGGCGTACTTCCTCACGGTTTGCGGCCCCACTTCGGCGCCGTAGATGTTTCCCTGAGCATCGACCGCCACACCCTCGGCACCGCTGGTGCCCGAGTTGTCGGGATCCGGCTCGGGATCGGGGATGAAGCCGGTGACCTCCCCCGTCAGGGCGCTGCCGATGGAGATGCCGCGTCTCACGCCCGGGTTCCGCTCGGTGTTGGACTCGGAGTCGGCGGCGTACAGAACGTCGTTTCCGTCGATGAAGAGCCCGCTGGGCCGCCCGAACTGGGTCCAGGTGTCCAGGTGGTTTCCCGACTGGTCGAAGATCTGGATGCGGCTGTTGCCGCGATCGCCGACGAACAGGCGCCCACGCGAGTCCATGGCCAGGGCGTGCGGATCCCGGAACTGACCGTCTTCTGCGCCCGTTCCTCCCCAGGACAGGATGAAGTCGCCGTCGGCCGACAGCTTCACCACCCGGTTGTTGCCCCCAGCATCGTGCCCGTCGGCCACGAAGACGCTCCCGTCGGGTGCCACCAGGACATCGGAGGGCTTGGTGAAGAGTCCCGGACCGTCTCCTGCCATCCCTCTTCGCCCCAGGGTCAGGAGGAGCTCGCCCTCCGGGCTGAACTTGTAGACGACGTGGCCCCATCCCTCAGGCACGGGCGCGTAGCCTACGGCATCGGCCACCCAGACGTTGCCATCGTCGTCCACGAACATCCCGTGGGGCCAGGCGAACATGCCGGCGCCGAAGCTCCGTACGAGGTTGCCGTCGAGGTCGAATCGCAGGACAGGGTCCACGTCGCTGCCGACGCAGAGGTTGACCCCGCAGCGCTCCGCCACCCACACGCTCTGACCGTCAGGGGCGGGATAGATGGCCGACGTGGCTCCGTAGTCCCGTGCGTCCGGGAGATTCCCCCAGGCGGAGTCCACGACCACCCACGACTCCGCCCCATCCGCGGAGCCCGGAGCGCCTTCCCCGGACTGAAGGCAGCCGGTCTCCACCAGGGCGGGGAGAGCAAGAAGAACGTAGACGACCACGGGGTGTCCCGATCTGGACATCGGTCCTCCTACTCGGATGGCTCGGCCAGCGCCAGCTCGACGCCGCCGCCTGCTTCCTCGGCCTTTCGAATGGCGCTGTCGACGGCCTCCAGAAGATCAGGAGGCTCCTTCATGTACTCCCGATAATCGGCGATGCCGATGGCGACCGGGCCGGCGGCTACCTCCTGAAGGGCCGCCCGGACCCGGGCCGCGGCGACCTGCGCTCCCTCGAGATCGGTCCCAAGCAGGATCACCAGGAAACGCCCACTCCCCAGGTGTGCCACCAGGTCCGCCGACCGGGTCGTTCTACCGACCGTTTCCCCGAGGGACCGCAGCAGGTGCGGATCGGTGACGGGCGTGGACACCAGCATGACGGTCAGCGGCGCCCCGCGGTCAGCGGCCTGGAACATGTAGCTGAAGACGAGCTCGAAGTGCAGCAGGTTGGCCAGCCCCGTGTCGCTGTCGGTGAGGGCGGGATGCCCGCTGGCGTGTTCCCTGCCTAGCATGGGCCTCTCCTTGATGACCGGTTTCGGACGATCCAGGTAGCCAATCATGGGGCCAGGGACAGCGTGGCGCCATGTCGGCGGCCGCCTCCGACCGTCCGTGCGCCGGAGCCGCCCGGTCGGTTCCCTCCCGCGGTGCCTGGTCGTAAGCTTCCGTCACGCGGTGGCTGCCCGGCGAGGCAGTCCCGGACCGATTCGAGGGAGGCGCCAGAAAGGGGGAGGCACGTGGGCACAAGGCGGTCGGGACTCGGCCTCGCGCTGGCGGCCACGCTCGCTCTGCTTGCGATGGTGGCAGTGGGCCCGCGGGCTCGTCTGGGCGAGGCGCCGGCCCCCGTGGACCTCCCGGAGGACCTGGACGCGTACCTTGGCCGTTCCGAGCAGGGGGTCCCCGATCTTCGGCCGGGGGACCAGAAGGAGATCGTCTGGGTGAACGGTACCCCGGACCGAACGCCGCTGTCCGTCGTGTACCTTCACGGATTCAGCGCGGATCGTCACGAGATCGACCCCGTGCCACGCCTCGTGGCGGAGTCCCTGGGGGCGAATCTCTACTACACGCGCCTGAGTGGACATGGAAGGGACGGCCCCGCCCTGGGTGGGGTCCGGGCCTCGGACTGGCTCAGAGATACCGAGGAGGCCCTGGCCGTGGGGGCGCGCATCGGCGAGCGCGTGGTGGTTGTGGGGACCTCCACGGGTGGCACGTTGGCGGTGTGGGGAGCGGCCCGAGCCAGCCGTCGTGAGGCTCTGCAGGCTCTGATCCTGATCTCCCCGAACTTCCAGCCCAGGAACCGTGCGTCCCGGCTGCTGTTATGGCCATGGGGAGGGCTGCTCTCCAGGATCATCGTCGGGCCCGAGCGGTGCTTCGAGCCGGCCAATCGCGAGCAGGCGCGCCACTGGACCCCATGCTATCCGACGCGTGCGCTCTTGCCGATGATGGCGTTGGTGGAGGCCGTGCGGACAATGGACGTGGGCGAGATCAGGACGCCGGTGCTGATCCTGCACGGCGAAGACGACCAGGTCGTCGACCTGGCCGAAACCCGCCGGGTTTTTCGAGATCTCGGATCGCCTCTCAAGCGAATCTACGGCGTGCCGGAGGCCGACGACCGTGAACACCACGTCCTCGCCGGGCGGATTCTGTCGCCGCGGGCCACGGGCATCGTCACCCGGCGGATCGTGGCCTTCGTGAAGGAGACCTCGTGAGCTCGGGAGACCCACCCCGCGTCCTCGACGACGGGTCGGCTCCGGCCACGCCACAGGACCTTCTCGCCCGCCTCGAGGGCTTCGGGATCGAGCACACCACGCATCGGCACCCTCCGGTGTTCACGGTCGAAGAAGCCCAGGCCCTCAAAGGCGACCTTCCGGGGGCGCATACCAAGAACCTCTTCCTCCGTGACAAGAAGGGAGCCATGTGGCTTCTGGTGGCGCTATTCGATCGCGAGATCGACCTGAAGGCCGTTGGGCGGACGCTCTCGGTCTCGGGGCGCCTGTCGTTCGGCAGCCGGGAGCGCCTGATGCGGTACCTCGGCGTCGAGCCCGGGTCGGTGACGCCGTTCGCCGTCATCAACGATCCTGGAGGGGCCGTGAGGGTCGCGCTGGACCGTGGCCTGCGGGCTCAGCAGATCTGGAACGCCCACCCCCTCGACAACGCCATGACCACGGCGGTGACGGGCGAGGACATGGTCCGCTTCCTGGAGGATCTGGATCACGATCCTACATGGATCGACCTGTGACTCCGTCCTCCGGCGCGCGGGCGAGCTCGGGCAGTCTGTGGAACCACGGTCGGGCCTGCTCGAGCTGTCCGGCCACGCGGAAGAGAATGTCCTCGCGCCCGAACCGTCCCACCAGATGGGATCCCACGGGGAGGCCTCCGGCGTTCCACGAGAGCGGGACCGACATGGCGGGCTGACCGGTCGCGTTGAACAGCGGCGTCCACGGGGTGAAGGCGAAGGCGGTGTCGGCCAACGAATCCAGGAGTCCGGCGGCCTGGATCAACCTTCCCGACCCCACGACGGCCAACAGCTTCAGGAGCGCTTTCTCCAGCGGGGAGGGAGCCATGCTCCCGAGAGGAGGTGCCGGCGACGCCACGGTTGGCGTGAGGAAGAGATCGTAGGTTTCGAAGAACGGGCCGGTCTCCCGCCCGACCGCGTCGAGCCTTCGGAGGGCCAGGGCGTAGTCCGTCGCCCCGGTGGCCCCGCCCAGGAGCGCCACGGCCCGGCTGGTGTCTTCGATCTCGCCACGACGCGGACGCGTTCCCGTGCGTCGACGGACCTCGGCCAGGTCGGCGCTCAGCTCCACCGCGGCCATGGTGAGGAACGCCCGGGCGAACGTCGACCCGTCCACGGCGGGCTCGGCGGGCTCCACCTGGTGGCCCAACCTCTCCATCAGCGACGCCGTATCCTCCACCGCGGCACGGCAGTCCGGGTGGACCTCGGGCGTGCCGATCAGTGGGCGCGTCGTGTAGGCGACCCGGAGGGAGCCCGGCTCTCGGTCGACCTCGCGTCGATAGGGGCGGTCAGGGGCAGGTGCGTGGTAGGGGGCTCCCGGGTCCGGCCCTCGAGTGGCGTCCAACATGGCGGCGCTGTCCCGAACCGATCGAGTGAGGGCGTGCTCCACCGTGGCTCCCCTCCACAGCTGACCGTAGCTCGGCCCCGTGGGGGTCCGGCCTCGGGTGGGCTTGAGTCCGAACAAGCCGCAGCACGCCGCCGGAATCCTGATGGAACCTCCCCCGTCCCCTCCGCCTGCCATAGGCACGATGCCTGCGGCCACGGCCGCAGCGGATCCGCCGCTCGACCCACCAGGCGTTCGCTCGAGGTCCCCCGGGTTCCGGCACGGTCCGAACCACTCCGGCTCCGTGTACGGCACCAATCCCCACTCGGGGAGGTTGGTCTTGCCTGCAATGATCAGCCCGGAGGCTCGAGCCCTTCTCACCAGCTCCGAGTCGTGGTCCATGACCACGTCGGAGAGGAGGCGGCTCCCGGCAGACGTGGGGTGGCCCGCGCAGTGGCTGTGGAGATCCTTGACCAGGTACGGGACTCCCGAGAAGGGGCCCGATGGTGGCTCCGTGGCGGCGTGTCGGGCCTCGGCGTCCATGAGTCGGACGACGGCGTTCAGTGTGGGATTCAGGATCCGGATCCGCTCGAGCGTGACCTCCAGGAGCTCTGTGGCGGTCACGTCCCCGGATCGAACGAGGTCGGCGAGGCCCAGGGCGTCCCGGGCCGCGTACTCATCGTGGGTCATGGTGCGTTTCCTTCATCCCCCAGCGCTTGGATGAGGTCCTGTAGCATCTGGCGGGAGGGGGCGTGATCGGGAAGGAACTCCACCGCACGCCGTGCATGAGGTAGGGCGTCGGCGAAGCGCTCCAGGCGGATGTACACCCGAGCCAGCTCGAAGTGGGCCCGTCCCAGCCCCGGGTCTGCCTCGATGGCCGCGCGGTATTCTCGTGCAGCGGCTTCGAGCCGACCCCCGCGCTGTTCGAGTTCGCCGGCCCCCACCAGGGCGAGGCCCGGGTTGACCCACCCGAGGGACTGGACGGAGTCGTTAGCCAGGCTCGCCCTCAGGAGCCGCACCGCCTCGGGGAAGTCTCCCATGCCGCTTCGCAACACACCCAACGCTCGCTGGAACCCCGTGTCATCGGGTCGCAGCTCGAGCCCCTTCCGATAGGCGGTTTCCCCGCGGTCGAAGTCGCCCTGGTCGCGATAGTGGTCCCCGAGAAACCCCAGGGCCAGGAGCCAGCGACCTCGCAGAGCCCCGTCGTCCTCCGCCTGTTCCACGGCCGCAATCAGGAAAGGGCGCACCTCGGGTCGGTCCCCGGCGACCCAATGCAGGGACGCGAGGGCCAGCGCCCGCACGTCCAGGTCGGGTGAGGCCGAAAGCGCCCGTAGCCGGGCGTCGACTTCAGGGTCCAGGTCGACGGCGTCAGGAGGCAGGTACCCCACGAGCAGGGTGCTCAAGGCCTGGAACTGCACCAGGGGGTCCACCTCTTCGGGGTGGAGCAGCAGCTCCGCCGCCTCCGAGAGGTTTCTCGCGCGAAGCTCGCCGATCTGCCCCTGTACGAGGGGTCGATGCGGTTTCAGCTCGCCCCACCACGCCGCTGCTCGACGCTGGAGCTCCCGGGACGGGATGTCGGCGTGGCACTGGGCGCAGGCCCCCGTGATCCCCAGATCGGCGTCGAAGGCGGGCCGGGGGATTGCGATGGTATGGTCCGAGCGGGCGAACGGGATGGAAGTCCCCACCTCCGGATGCTGGAGGTAGGGCATATGACAGGACACGCAGCGGCTTCCGTCAGAGTCCTCCGGATGGAAGGTATGCGTTGCGGGGTCCACGAGCTTGGACGGGTGGCACGACGTGCACTGGCCGTCGTCGAGAGGGCTCGCAAGAGGACGCCGGTCGGTGTCCCAGTAGGTCAAGCCGTGGGGCTCGTGGCAGCTCGCGCAGTCCATGGGACCCTGGAGGTAGCACGCGCTCGCCAGGTGGTTCGCCTGGTAGGCGAAGCTCCTCACGCGACCGTCGGCGAAGTAGGGCCGATCTCCGAGAACCGGGAACTTGAGGGCGTAGTAGCGCACGAACGAATCTCCCGGCCGGTATCCCTCCTCGATCACGTCCTTGAGGGCGTGGCATCGGAAGCACACCTCGAGGGACCTTTCCTTGCCCAGATCACTCAAGCTCTCGAGGCCTGGCCCGGCGTCGCCCTGACGGTCGCCCAGGGCCCATGCCACGTGTTGCCGACCCGGTCCATGGCACGACTCGCAATTCACCCGGAGCGTGGTGTACTCGGTGTGGAATCTGCGCACCTCGGGATCCAGAGCCGTACGGATCTGGCTCCCGTGGCATTCCTGACAGTTCGCGAAGCGGCTCACGGTGCCGATGGGACGGATCGGAGGCCAGTCGCCGCAGTCGGCGAGTCTCATCCCGTCGTCGATGGGGACCCAGCCCTGCTCCAGCCGGCTGCCGGTATTGCAGAACCACACCTGCGCCTGCCGGGACCAGTCCCAGGGGAGGAATCTCTCGGTCCCGTCGCTCAGTCGCGTCAGAAACCCCTGGGTCCCGCCACCGAGCATGTGGCCCCCTCCGATGACCCCGTCCACGCGATAGGTCGTCTCCTGGTGACCGTCCTGGCGGACGACGAACTCGAAGATGTTCCGATCCCGGATCCGCGGGACCACCTGGGCGTCGGCGAAGCGGATGGGGCGGCCGTCGAAGGGAGCGATGACGACCGAGCGACCGGGAGGTCCACCCGCCTGGCCGTGCGTGGATCCGGACCACGCGCGGTATTGTCGCTCGTGGCAGTCGGCACACGCCTCGGCGCCCACGAAGTCCTCCCACGGGGTCCCGGGTTCCGCGGCCGGCGGAGGAGGGGGGAAGTCCCGGGCGACGCTTCCCGGCCCCCCTCCGCCTTCCCCACATCCCGTGAGAGCCAGGGCCGCCAGCAGGCTCCACCGCCTCGTCATCGGCGCACCCCGTCTCTCGACCAGGAAGGCGGCCGGCAGGAGCACAACCGCCGGATATGGGCGACCAGCCCCCGGATCTCGGACGCCGTGAGCAGCCCGCCGAATGGGGGCATGCGCGGGCTGCCGTCCAGCACCCAGGCGCCCGCATGGATGCCGTCGAAGAGCGTGTCGTCGGCTCTCCGGGACATGAGGGCGGAGTCGGAGTGGATCGTGGGGCGCACCGGCAGCCACGCGGCGTTCCATCCGTCCCCTCCTCCGGACTCCCCGTGGCAGGCGACGCAGTGACGCCCATAGAGCTCGGCGGCGGGGCCAGGCGACCCGGTGGTGGCTGCCGTCCAGGCCGGGTGGTCGGCGTCGGCGAGGGACCGTCGTTCCACCGGCTGTCGGACGCCGTCCAGGTTCCACAGGTAACGCGCAAGCCGACGTGCGTCTGCCTCGGGGATCGGCTGGTGGGGCATCGGGCTCCCCGGCGCGGCGCGACCGGGGTCCAGGATCATCTCCAGCACGAAGGCGGGTTGAACGCGCTCGGAAAGACCGTTCAGCGAGGGGCCGATTCGCCCCCCCTCGGATCCCACCTCATGGCAGCCGAGGCAGGCGAGTCGCTTCTGCAGCGACGTTCGGGCGCGCCGCGCCTGGGCCGGCGTGAGCGGCGAGGCATCGACCTCGGCGAAGCGGTCCCCGAGCTCCTCCAGGAAGCCCACCAGGGCCGCGGCCTCCTCCGTCATCAGTTGGAAGTCGGGCATCCTCGACGCTGGGGCACCGGGATGACCGTCGCGTCGGACAGGGGTGGGCCGGTGGAGGAAGGCACGCAACCATGCACTGCGGACCCGGACGCCCTCCCGGGACAGGTCGGGGCCCCTCGGAGAGGACTCGTCCAGGGCACCCTCATGGCATCCGGCGCAGCCGAGATGATCGAAGATACGACGGCCCAGGGCCGCGTCGACGTCCCTGTGACGCGCTCGGGCGACGTCCATCGCCCCCGTGCGTTCGTCGGAGGTGCCCAGGAAGAGAGCCAGGGCGAGCCGCTCCCGCTCGTCCAGAGCGAAATCGGGCATGCGCGTGGGGCCGATGTCGTTCCGTCGACGTTGGGGATCGGCCAGGTACTCGAAAACGAAGTCTGCGGGCAGCGGTGTGGCTCCCGGACCGAAGCGCGGGCTGCGGGAGCGGGCCAGGCTCGGCTCGGGCATCCCGGCGTGGCATCCCCCACAGCCGAGCTCCGCGGCCAGCTGACGGCCGTCCGCCTGTGGTGGGGCGCCGAGGGGCGGCGGAGCGGCGCCGACGGTCGTAGCCGTCAGGAGCGCGCCGACGAGCGGGGCCCATGAGGCCGTCAGGAGGAGCATGGCGCTACCCTCGTCAGGGGGCCGGAACATGTCAAGGAGGGCCTGGCGCCGCCACGTGCGTTTCGACAATGTCACTCAGGCAATCCTACCGGAGGCAACCATGCTGAAGACCCGCGTGCCGTCCGTCGTCGTCGCCCTCCTTCTCGCGTCGGCTGCCGCACCTGTCGAGGCCCAGGAGGATCACCCCATTCAGATCTCCCTGGTCACGCCCGTCCAGATCGTGCCGGAGGACGAGGCCGTCCGGGGTGTCCGCCTGAACATCCTCTACGGGCGCAACACCTTCATGACCGGCTTCGACTACGGTCTGGTGAATCACACCATGCGCGACTTCCTCGGTGTGGGCCTTGGAGTGGTCAATCTCACCGAGGGGAGCGCGACGGGCCTCCAATGGGGAGGCGTCAACGTCACCAAGGGCGCCTTCGAGGGATTCCAGGTCGGTTGGGTGAATACCGTGGGCAGCGGGCACGGACTCCAGCTGGGGTTGGTGAACCACGCACCCAACTATCGCGGGCTCCAGTTCGGCTTCGTCAACTACGCCGAGCGGATGAACGGGGTGCAGGTGGGCTTCGTCAACATCATCCGGGAGGGAGGCGTGCTGCCGGTCATGCCGATCGTGAACTGGTCCCTGGAGGAGGGCTCGATCCCCAACTGAGCCCCCATGCGTGGCGCCCCCGAGGGGACGGAAGCCTCGACCCGGTCGGGCCGATCAGCTCGGAGCCGTCTGGTGCAGCGCGAACATGGCTCCCTGGGGATCGGTGCACTGGACGATGAGGTCCCCCCCGGGCACCTCCATGGGACCGTTGAGGACCTTGCCACCCATGGCCGTGACCTGGCCGGCCGCAGCCGCCACGTCCGCCACGCGCACGTAGAGGATCCAACAAGGGGCGGGCATGTGCGGGGGCTTGTTGAACACCCCACCCAGGGGGTGCGCCCCGCGGTGGTACATCTGGTAGGTGCCCATCTCCCCCATGTCCATCGCGTCGCCCCGCTGCCAGCCGAAGAGCTCCGAGTAGAAGGCCCAGGCGCTCTCCCAGTCGGTGGTGGCGAGCTCGTGCCAGCTGAATTCCCCGACGGCCGGGGGCCCGTCGTGACCCGGCGTGGACGTGGCAGGTTGAAAGGCGGAGAACACAGCCCCCTGCGGATCCTGGAGGACCGTGATCGCGCCCACCTCGGGCAGCTCCATCGGCCCGACCAGGACGCTGGCACCGAGGTCCTTCGCCTTCGTCGTGGTGTCCTCGATGTCCGGCGTGGAGATGTAGGGAAGCCAGTGGGGAGGAGCCCCCTGGTCTCGCGCCTCCTCGGGCAGCTCCATGATCCCGCCGAGCGGGGTATCGCCGTTGACCCACATGGTATACGGATCGGAGCCTCCCTCCCAGCCTTCCGTGCTCCATCCTGTCACGGCCTGATAGAATCCCGGGGCGGCACCGGGATCCGTGGTCATGAGCTCGTACCAGCAGAAGCGTCCGGTCGGCGTGTCGGACATGGTATCTCCTGAGTCAGGGCCGCGCGGCGGCGAGAGTACCTTCGAGACGACCGAGGCCTATCAGCCATGGAGCCGCTCCGGTCCGTGCCGTCCCGCAGGTTCGGTCGAAGATACGCCTGAGGCGGATGCTTCGTTTCATCCATGGTCTTCGGAGGCCTCCGCCCGGCGATTCCCACGACCTCGGAACCCGGCGTTTGTTCCGGGGTTGGGCCGTCGACGTGAGGTCTCCACGCAGGGTTTCGGATGCTGAGCACACTCCTTCAGGCGGACGTCTCGGGCGGGCTGGCAGAGGCGCTCTCGAGAACGCCCCTTCTGGCGCTCGTGACGCTCTTCGGGGCCGGCGTGCTCACGAGCCTCACGCCGTGCGTGTACCCCATGATTCCCATCACCGCGTCGGTCATCGCAGGCACCGCCCGGGAAGGACAGGGCCGGGGGCGCACCGTGGGTCTGACCCTGACGTATGCCGTGGGGATGGCGATGCTCTACGCCATCCTGGGAGCCGTCGCGGGTGTGACGGGGACGCTGTTCGGAACGGTGAGCGCCAGTCCCTGGGCGCTGCTGGGGATCGGGAATCTGCTCCTGCTCTTCGCCCTCGTGATGTTCGACGTGATTCGGGTTCCCGTGCCCCGCAAACTCCTGCGGTGGGCGGGCAGCCGCCAGGGGGGATCGTATGGGGCGGTGTTCGTCATGGGAGCCGCATCCGGCGTCGTCGCCGCACCATGTGGAGCGCCGGCCTTCGCGGTCGTGCTCACCTGGGTCGCGGCCACCCAGGCCGGCGTCCTGGGCTTCGTCTACCTGTTCGTCTTCTCCCTGGGGATGACGGCGCTCCTGGTGGTCGTCGGGCTGTTCTCGGGAACCCTCGCGCTCCTTCCGCGGTCTGGAGGATGGATGGTGGGGGCGAAGAGGGTCGCTGCCATTCTGATGATCGCCATGGCCCAATACTATTTCGTGCAGGCGGGATACAACCTATGAAAAGGCCCCTCTCGCCCCCAGCGCGTCTCCTGCTCCTCACCCTCGTGATGGTCGGATGGGGTCCGTGGACACCGCTCCGGGCACAGTCGGGCGAGGGACAGGTGGGCCTGCCCCTGGGGACCGCGGCGCCGGAGGCGCTGCTCGAAGACCTGAACGGCGACGCCGTGGACCTGGGGGACTATGTGGGGGGGCGACCCACGCTCATCGAGTTCTGGGCTACGTGGTGCGAGAACTGTGAAGCGCTCCAACCCCAGCTGGACGAGATCCAGCGCCGGTACGGCGACGAGGTGACCATCGTGGCGGTGGCCGTGGCGGTCTCCCAATCAGTCCGGAGGGTTCGTCGTCACCTCGAGGACCACGATCCAGGGTATCCGTACCTCTACGACGCGAGGGGCGAGGCGGTCCGGGCCTACAAGGCGCCCACCACATCGGTCGTCGTGATCCTCGACGCCGAGGGGAAGGTGGCCTATACCGGGGTGGGCCGGGGCCAGGACCTGGTGGCGGCCGTGGAGAAGGTCCTCGCGGCGTCTTCGTCGCCTCTTGAACCCCCGGGGCCGATGCCACATGCTCATGAGTGATCCGGGCGCCCCTTCCCGTCCTGCCTCCCGGGTCGTGGCGACCGCGCGGTCCGACTCCTGACCGGCGGAGCCTCGTTCCCCTCCAACAGGACGGATTCCACAGTGCTGGACAAGACCGCAGATCTGGCTGGGCCAGGCATCGGGGACTACGCAGACCTGGAGAAGGTGCTGCCCAACGACTACCAGTCCCTCCTGGACCCTCGCGAAACCCAGGAAGCCCTCTTCGTGGTGAAGGACCATATCGAAGAGGGACTCTGCAGGGAGCTCAACCTCATCCGGGTGACGGTTCCGCTCATCGTGGACGTGGAGAGCGGGGTCAACGACTTTCTGGATCGTGACGGATCCCGCACGCCCATCGGGTTCCACATCTCCAACGACCACGACAAGAACCCTATCGACGCCCAGGTCGTCCAGGCCGCCACCAAGTGGAAGAGGGTGGCCCTCGAGCAGTTCGGGATGCAGGTCGGGGAAGGCCTTCTCACGGACATGAGGGCGGTGCGGAAGGACTACTTCCTGGACCACGACCACAGCGCCTACGTGGACCAGTGGGATTGGGAGCGCGTCATGTCCGCCGAGGAGCGGAATCTCGACTTCCTCACGGACGTGGTGACGCGAATCTGGAAGGTGCTCAAGGGCGCCGAGAACCACGTGCAGGAGCTCTTTCCGAAGCTTCGTACGGGCAAGTACGCGAATCTCCCGGACGAGCTGACCTTCCTCCACGCGGAGGAGATCCTCGAGCGGTATCCCGATCTGCCCCGCAAGGCTCGGGAGACCGAGATTCTCCAGGAGTACCCGGCGATCTTCATCTTCGGCATCGGGTGGCCGCTCGCCGATGGCTATCCCCACGAGATGAGAGCTGCGGACTATGACGACTGGGTCACCGAGACGACGTCCGCCAGCGGCGAGCCGAGGCATGGCCTCAACGGAGACATCCTCGTCTGGAATCCGGTCACTCGCCGGCGCCACGAGCTGACGTCCATGGGCATTCGCGTGAACGGCGAGACCCTGAAGACGCAGCTGGAGATGGCCGGTCAGCTGGAGTTCCTGGAGTTCCCGTACCACCAGGGGATCGTGGATGGGACCCTCCCCCTCAGCATCGGCGGTGGCATCGGCCAGTCCCGTACCTACATGAGCATCCTGAAGAAGGCCCACCTGGGCGAGGTGTCCGTGACCGTGTGGCCGAAGATCCTCAAGGACATGTGTGCGGCGCGGCAGATCCACGTGCTCGCATAGGTCCGGTCGAAGGGGCGGGTGGCGGCCCCGACCCACCGCAGCGAAGGAAGACGGCCGGCGCGTTTGGTCGCGCCGGGCCGTCCTTCATCCAGGCTCGGATGGGCCTACGGGCCCTCCGGATCCGGCGTCACCGCTTCGATCATGGCGCCGAGCTCCTCGTAGGCCTGAGGGTCGACCTGACGGAACTGGGGGATGACGCCCGCGATCCTGCCGTCGGGGTCCACCACGATGACCGAGCGGCTGTCCACCATGTCTTTGTCCCTCAGTCCCCCTCCGAACGCTACGTACGTGGCGCCGTTGTTGTCGGCGTCGCTGGCGAACACGAAGGGGAAGTCCTCGTCGCGAAGCCAGGACCCGAGCTCCTCCGGCGAGTCGTTGGAGATCCCGATGAGGACAACGTTCTGTCCTCCCCGGAAAAGGCTTGCGTACTGGTCACGGTACGCTCTCATCTGCGCCGTTCAGCCGCCGGTCCGCAC
>JARRLD010000024.1:0-34054 GCA_037387345.1 Gemmatimonadota bacterium | reverse complement strand
GGACGTGTTTCTCCGGACCATGGGCGTGCCCGCAAGGGGAGCCGAGTGGCTGGCCGGGGAGTCCGAGCAGATGCGGAAGAACCTCGAGGCCTTCGCGGAAGGGATCAACGCCTACGCCGAAGCCAACCTCGAGCTCATCGACGACGAGGTGGAGGTTGTCCTCCCCGTGACCGCCGCCGACGTCCTCGCGCACGGGAACCGGGTCATCCACTTCACCTTCGTCACGGGCCCGGGTGTGGTCCGGCAAGCGCGAAACGCCCTCCGCGCAGGCGTCGCCACGGGGTCGATCCCGCTGGAGGCACCTCTCGGCCCCCGGGCGGCCGGCTCCCTGGGTTCCAACACCTGGGCGATCGGTCCCGCACGGTCGGCCAGCGGGAACGCCATGCTCGTGGCCAACCCCCACCTGCCGTGGGATGGGCTGTTCCTTTTCTGGGAGGCCCACATGGGGGGCCCTGGCGTGGACGTATACGGAACCACCCTGGTGGGCGTGCCGGGGATCGCCATCGGCTTCAACGACCGACTGGGCTGGTCCCACACCGTAAACACATACGACGGCGCCGACCTCTTTGCCCTGGAGCTGGAGGGTGAGGGCTATCGCTTCGGAGACGAGACCCGGGCCTTCGTCGAACGGGAGGAGTCGATCCTGGTGAGGCAGTCGGACGGATCCCTCCGGGAGGAGCCCCTCACGGTTCGCTCGTCGGTCCACGGCCCGGTGGTGGCGGACGACGACGATCGCGCCGTCGCCCTGCGCGTCGCAGGCCTGGAAAGGCCCGGGATGGCGGGCGAGTGGTGGGACATGGCCCGGGCCACGGACCTCCGGGAGTTCGAGGCCGCCCTCTCCCGGCTGCAGATCCCGATGTTCAACGTGATGTACGCCGATGCCGACGGACACATCCTTTACGTGTTCAACGGCTCGGTTCCCCGGCGCGCCATGGGTGACGTGGAAACCTGGTGGGGCGTGGTGGACGGGAGCGATCCGTCGACCCTGTGGACGGAGTATCACGTCTACGGAGACCTCCCCAGGGTGCTGGACCCCGAGGTGGGATGGCTACAGAACGCGAATGACCCACCGTGGACGTCCACGGTACCCCAGACCCTCTCGCCCGCCGACTTCCCGGCTTACGTGGCACCCACCGGCATGGCCGCGCGGCCCCAGCGGAGCGCCAACATGCTGAGGGCCGACACCTCCATCACCTTCGATGAAGTCGTCCGATACAAGCACTCCACCGTGGGACCACACGGTGGATGCCAGCAGCCGGGGCGGCCTTCTCTTCGAGGAGTGGCTCACACGGTGGCTCCGCTCGGAATCCGGCTGGAGCACCCCCTGGTCCGCCCAGGATCCGACGCTAACGCCGGATGGAATCGCCGACGAGGCCCTGGCCGTCCGGCTGCTGGCGGAGGCGGCCGCGGATCTGCTCGCCGAGCGGGGTGCGTTGGACATCGCGTGGGGGGACGTGCACCGGGCCAGGCGCAATGGCTTCGACGTCCCTGTGTCGGGTGGGCCCGGAGGGCCCCACGGAATCTTCCGCGTCGCCAACTTCAGAGAGCTGGATGACGGTGCGCGGGTGGTGGTGCAGGGGGACACCTACTACTCGGTCATGGAGTTCGGCCCCGACGGCGTGAACGTGAGGGTGCTGTTGGCGAGGGTGCTGTTGGCCTACGGGAACGCTACGCAGCCGCACTCGGCCCACAACGGCGACCAGCTTGCCCTCTACGCCCGCAAGGAGATGCGGACTCCCTGGCGCACTCGTGCAGAGATCGAGGCGAACCTCGAGTCCCGAACGGTGCTCTGGTAGGACGGAGGGTGAGGCTCAGGCCCGGGGTTGCAGCTCCAGGCGGATCCGCTCCATCAGCTCCTCCTCCTCCCGACTCACGTCGTCGGACCGCGCCAGATCGAACGCCATCTGAACCACTTGCGTCCGGAGGTCTGGAGACAGCGCCTCGCGGATCTGGCCCAGGAGGCTCGCGATCCCCTCTTCCGTGATGGCTCCGCCATCCAGGTGGGCGAACGCGGAGACGCGACGGTTGGCATCCGAGAGCACGGTCCTGAAGCCGGCCGCGTCCAGATTCTCGAAGACCGGCAGATTCGCCAGCGTGTCGAAGATGTAGTGCCCTTCCTCCAGGGTGCCGATGCCGTCGGCGGCCGCCATCATGACCGCCACGCAGGCGAAAGCCTCGGCTTCAGTCTGTGTCTCCATGATCCCTACCTCCGCAGGACGTTCTGCTGGATTGCCCGCCCGCTGGACACCAACCGCGGGGAGAGCGTGCCCTTCACCAGGGGAAACAGGAGAACGGGCGGGGATGGATCATGCAAGCTGGACCTTCCCGCGGCCCTCTCCGACGGGAGCGTCCAGCGAGTCCGTCCCGGGGCTCAGATCTCTTCGGTGAGCTCGAGGAAGCGCTTGTACGGAATCGCCAGCCAGCTTTCCGCCTGGAGCGCCCCGTTGGACATGCTGATGAGGGAGACCTTCGCCGCCGTCTCCTCGCTCGGCGCTTCGTAGATGTCCAGGAAGTCATAGCGCCCGAGGAGCGCATAGTGGTCCTTGAACTTCACTTCGGGGCACTTCTCCTTCACCTGCTGCATCCACGCTCTGCCCAGCTGCTCCCGGTCGCCGACCTTCTTCGACACCTCGGGTGACAGCTTGGTCATGAGAATGTAGGTCTGCATGGTTCCGCTCCTTTCGTTCCCGGCAACACGTCTGCCCTTCGCGTCCGGGCTACCTAAAGGTAGGCGGTGCAGGTGCCCGGGTCACCGCGCAGCCGTCGCCGTGTAAGGGTTTGTCCGACACCTCTTTGGTCCTGATCCCGACGCCCGGGGCACGCGTTCGGGGCGATACTTGTCTCAGGGACTTTCCAGGCCCGCCGTCGGGCGGCCTTTTTCACATAGATCGCAGGAACCTGAACAATGATCGCTCAGGTCTTTTCGCTCTTCGAAGCGATGTACGAAGCGCTTGGCCCCGGCCTGCTCCTGGCCGCCGCCTTTCCCGCGCTGCTCGTCGCCCTCGGCGTCGTCGTCGGCACCAGCCTGAAGCGCTACGGCCGGAAGGGCGGAGCCGCCTAGAAGGGTGATCGGAAAGGGGAGCGGGCCTCGCGCAGGGGTTTCGCGAGGCTAAGACAAGGAACGGGGGGCCCCGCTCACTCGAAGACGTAGGCGATGGCGTCCACGGCCTGAGCCAGCGTCTCCACGGTGACCGTCGCCAGCGCATCGAGCTCCTTGAGAGCGTGGACGAGCTCGGGGTCGCGGACCAGCACCAGAGGGAGTCCCGAAGCGACGGCGGCACCCGCATCGGCGGCCGTGTTCCACTGGCGGTATTTGGGCCCGAAGAAGGCTACCACAGCGTCCGCCCGACGCATCAGGATGCGGGTGCGGAGCGTGTTGAAGCGCGCACCCATCAGATCCCGATACATGGGACCAGGCTGATGGCCGAGGATGTCTTCACCCACGGCGTCGGACCGTTCGTGCACTTCCTGAGGGCCGACGACCGTCGCGTGGACGCCCCGGTTGTGGAGCGCGGCGCGGAGCTCGTTTCGCCAGTCGGAGTGGATCTCGCCGGCGGCGTAGATGGTGACGTGTTCCATGGAAGACATTGTAGGAGAAGGGGCATGCCTCCGACAGCATAGCCGTCGTACACGAGGCCTACCCAGACGTCGGGCTCGCTGAACCCACCACTTCGGCTCCAGACGGAGTCCAGGTCGGCCGTAGGTCTGGACTCGATGACCTGGAGTCGAGTGAATCCGCGCCCGATCATCGCCGAGACGCGCCGATGCACGGTGCGTAGCATTTCGGTGTAGCCCTCGAGATCGACTCGGTCTCCCAGAGGTCCGTGTCCGGGGATGAACAGGGTGGAGTCCGTCGTGCTCGACAGAAGCTCATCGAGGGCCGACACGAGTCCTTCAAGGCTTCCGCCGTGGTCCACGTCGATGAACGGATACATCCCGTTGAAGAAGAGATCGCCAAGGTGCATCACGTCGGCATCCCGGAAATGGACCACGGCGTCGCCGGCGGTGTGCGCTCCTGGAGCGTGGATGATGTCGACGACGCCACCGTTCAACCACAGCTCCAGTCGGGACGAGAACACGAGCGCGGGGCGGGCGCTGGGTACCGCCGCGGCCACCTCGAGGTCGCCCAACGCGGGCATGGTCTGACCCTGGGCCAACAACGATGCCGTCTGCTCGTGAGCGAGCACCGTGGCCCCTGCCAGAGCGTATAGGGCGTTGGCCCCCGTGTGATCGAAGTGCCAGTGCGTGTCGAGGAGGTAGGTCCGACCTCCATCCCAGGAGTCGCCGTCGAGGCCCCGGATCACCCCGAACAGGCGGTCACCCAGCGCTTCGTACCCGGCGTCCACCACCAGAAGGCCTTCGGTACCCGTGAAGATTGCCTGGTTCGCTCCGGTGCCGAAGATGGCGAAGACGTTCCCGCGGATGTGGGTCGCCTCGACGGGGATGGCGTCCCAGTCCTGGCGGGCGTCCAGGGGCACGGCCAGGGAGACCAAGAGGAGCAGCGCAAGCGGTGCCCTCATGCGCCTAGACGTCCTCCAGCGCCCGGAGCACGTAGTTCCACATCACCAGCTCGGGTACGACATCGGCGTCTCCGCACTCGTAGCTGATGCCGCCGTTGTCGTCTGCGGTGCACCCGAAGAAGACGGCGGTGAGGTCGAGCTCGGGAATGATGAACAGCTTCTGGCCGCCGTACCCAGAGGCGAAGACGACCCCGTCGGGCACCACGGCGTGCCCGGGTCGGTCCAGGGGGGACGTCCACCATTGGAAGCCGTAGTTGGAATACCCCCAATCCGTGTCCGTCCACGGCCTGAACGAAGCCTCGATCCATGACGTGGGGATGATCTGCTCGGCTTCCCAGCGGCCTCCGTCAAGGTAGAGCCGACCCAACTTGAGCAGGTCACGGCCCCGCATGTAGAGGCCGTCCTGGCCCCGGGCGGTCCCGTCGTCGGTCTTCTGCCAGAACCAGTCCTCGATGCCCATGGGCCCGAAGAGGTGCTCCCGGGCGAACTCGTCGGCCTCCAGCCCGCTCACGTTGGGGATCAGCCCGGTGAGCAGCATGGAGCACCCGCTGTTGTAGAAGAAACGGGTTCCCGGTGTCTCGATCACGGGCTTCTCCAGGACATAGCGCACGGCATCTGGCGCCGTCTTGATGTGGATATCGTCGCGGTCGCGGTCCCTCACGTCCTTGGTGTCCCACTCGAGGCCGGCGGTCATGGTGAGGACGTGCCTCAGCGTGATGTCCCGTTTGCGGGGATCGGCCGCGAAGAGGTCCTGGGCTTCGGGGAAGAGATCCTCGATGGGCTGTTCCCAGGTCCCGACCAATCCCAGCTGTGATGCTGCCCCCACGACCGAAGAGGCGACAGACTTGGTTGCCGATGCGAGAAAGTGCCGACGGTCCATGCCGGTCTGGCTCGTGAAGTAGCCTTCGTAGACCAGGACTCCACGGCGCGCGATGAGGAGGGCGTCCACTTCGGCGATATCCCTGGCACGGAGCCGCTGATCCAGGAGGCCCAGGACGACCGGATCGAACCCCTGGGATGCCGGGACGTCGACGGCCCAACCGTCCCCCAGGTCCTCGGGCGCTGCCAGGGCGGACGGCTCCGGCCGGAGGGCGTCGCCGCTGCAGGCGACGGTGCTCGACACGGCGACGAGGAGCGGGCAGGCGAACGTCCGTATCCGGGGGATCACAGGTCACCTCCCGCGTCGGCATGTTTCCAGGGCGAGAAGATCGTGAAGGAGATCTCCACCGAGAGGCTGCGCGCGCTACCGGGGATGAAGAGACCGCCGTCGAGGTTACGCAGGCCCCACACGATCCGGGCGTCGGTCGCCAGCGTGCGGCTCGCCCAGGGCACGGAAACGCCCAGGCCCCCGACACCGGCCAGGTCGATGCGTCGCCAGGACGCGCCCATGACGGGGTCGCCGCACGGCACGTCTCCCACACCGTGTACGTCGACCTGCCGGCAGCGCAGGGTGAGCTTCCCGGTGAGCCCTGCCGTGGCGTGGAGGGAGAAGCGATGTGTGGTCCGCACCTGAAGGAGCAAGGGCACGGCGATGCGGTCCTGGTGCAGATCCCCGGTATGGGCTCCTCCGCTCCCGAAGCCTTCCCGGGCCACCTGCAGCCCGGCCTCCACCGAAAGGCGTCGCCCAACGTCGTGCAGGACGAGCACTCCGGCGTGGAGTCCGCCAAGAACGCCCGTCTGTCCGTCGGTTGCGGGGTCCTCGAAGCGGATCGTGCTGGCCGTGAGGCCGAGACGCACGCCGAAATCGGTGGAGCTCTGGCTCCGGGCCTCCTGGCCGCAGATCCCCAGCGCCAGCAGCGTCGCCGTCCCCACCCGGGCCTTCCTCGTCATTTCCCCTCCTCCCTTCCAACGGCCAGCCTGGGAGACCGTCCATTAGTTTGTCTATGGAAGATTGGCACCCGACCATTAGATTGTCAAGGGGAGCTGCTGACTGGTGGTCGCCTGCTCCAGCTCGACATCGCTCTTGGAAAAGCCAACCCTATGTGGAGAACGCACGGGACCAGCGGCCTGTACCGGTCACTCCACGCCGATCTCCGACACCTACTCCGCCCTCAGCGCCTCCACGGGGTCCACGCGCGCAGCCCTCCGCGCCGGAACCCAGGTGGCCAGCATGGCGATGGCCAGGAGGACCGCCCCTACCGCGCCGTAGGTCAGGGGATCCACGGGACTGACACCGAAGAGGATGGCGTCCATGAGCCGCGTGGCCACCACCGCACCGCCAATGCCGAAGGCCAACCCCGCCGTCGCCATGAGGAGCCCCTGACCGAGGACCATACGCATCACCCTGCGGGGTCGAGCTCCCATGGCGATGCGGAGGCCCATCTCGCGGGTCCGCCGACCCACGGCGTAGGAGACGACGCCGAAGATGCCGATGCTTCCGAGTAGCAAGGCCATGGCGGCGGCGACGGCCAGGATCACCATGGTGAAGGAGGTGCGCGCCAGGGATTCCCGCTGCAGGTCCGCCATGGTGCGCACCATGCCCAGGGGCCGGCCGGGGAAGCTGGCCCATACGGCGTCACGGATGTCCCCGAGGAAGCCGGGCGTGCCCACCCTGGAGCTGCGGACCACGTACGTCATGCTCCGCTGCAGGAAGACGGCCTGGGGGCCGTTGAGCTCCGCCCAGAATCCGCGGATCGCCATGGGCCAGTAGACGACGTCCACGGGGTCCTGATCCAGGCCGTCGTCGCGCACGTCGCCGACGACACCGACGATCTCCCTCCAGTCGCCCGGGCCGTATCCGGTGGCGATGCGCCGACCCACGGCCCGGGCGGGCTCCCCCCATACCTCCCGGGCGAAGCTCTCCGTGATCATGACGACCCGGGCCATGTCGTGGACGTCTCGCCACGTGATGGCGCGGCCCGCCACGACGGGGTTGCCCACGGCCTCGTGATATCCGCCGCCGATCCACTTGAACCGCTTGATCGGTGCCTGCTGACCCTCGGGGAGGGGGAAGTCCTCGACGTAGATGGGATCGAACCCACCCCGCCCGTCCATGGGCACCGATGTGGTCAGGCCCACCGACGTGACCGCGGGAAGGTCTTCGAGACGTCGGGCCAGGGCTTCGTGCGCATGGGTCACGTCGGCGTCCTCGGGGACGACGGCACCGGTGGCTGTTGCCGTGAACGTGAGAATCCGTTCCGGCTCCGTGAAGCCGGGACGAACGCTATTCAACGAGAGGAAGGTGCGGATCATGAGTCCTGATCCCACGAGCAGGATCATGGCCATGGCCAGCTGCGCCACCGCCAGGGCGTTCCCCACGGATCGCCGGCCTCCGGCGCCGCCTGCACCCCATCCACCCTCCTTCAGGGCCCTCGACAGGTCGAGGCGCCACGCCCGGGCCAGCGGCAACACTCCCAGGGCGGCTCCCGCCAGCACCGAGACGAGGAATGTGAAGAGGACCACGCCGGGGTCCAGGTCGATCTCGTGGAGGCGCGGCAGGTCAGCGGGTCCTGCCGACCTGAGGATGCGCAGGGCTCCGTACGCCAGCGCCATTCCCACCGCACCGCCAAGCACGCCAAGGGTCACACTCTCCGAGAAGAACCTCATCAGGAGTCGGCGTCCGGAGGATCCCAGCGCCGACTGGACGGCCAGCGCTCGCTGATGGCCGTCGGACTGGACGAGCAGGAGGTTGGCGACGTTGGCGCAGGCCACCAGGAGGATGATTCCGACACCCCCCATCACCACCCAGAGCACGTTGCCGACGTTCCCCACGAGCTCGTCCTTCAAGGGGTGGAGGATCGGGGCTCCCCCGATCTGGCGAAGCATGTCCAGCGTCATGGCACCGGGGTATCGCTCTGTGGCCAGGGGGAGGAGACGGTCCAGGTCAGTCAGGGCCCGATCTATGCTCACACCCTCGTTCAGCCGTCCGATGCTCCGATGTACGAAGCTCGACACGGTGAGGGAGGCCTTGTCGTAGCGGAGAGGACGATAGAGATCCGGATCGCGGTCCAAAACACGGAACCCGGGCGGCATGACCCCGATGATCTCCCAGGGGGTTTCCCAGAGCTCCAGCGTCTTGCCGACGATGTCGGGGTCCGCGCCGAAGCGGCCAACCCAGTACTTGTGGGCGAGCACGACCGTCAGGGGCGATCCTGTCTGGGTGTCTTCGAAGGTGAAGCTCCGGCCCAGAATCGGCTCGACCCCGAGTGCCGGGAACAGGCCGTGTGTCACCTGGAGCGAGGGCACCTCCATGGGGGCGTCACCCTCGGTGACGGTGGCCGTGGTGGGTCGCCAGACGCCCACGTGCTCGAAGGCGCTGGCCTCGTCCTCATAGACGGCATTCACGGCCAGGGACTGGGGGATGAGGTCCTCGCCGGAGCCCGGTGCCGTGTTCCACACGGCCACGAGGCGGTCCGCGTCGGAGTAGGGAAGGGGATCCAGCAAGACCGCCTTCACCACGCTGTAGATGGCCGTGTTGGCGCCGATGCCGATGCCCAGGGACAGAAGGACCACCAGCGTGAAAAGGGGGGCCCTCCGTAGGCGTCGGAGGGTGAGCCGCGTTTCCTGAAGCAGATCCGCGACGCGGGTCCATTGGCCACCCCGGCGCCGGAGCGCCAGCTCCGACGCGTCGAGCTCCTGTGCCGTCCACGACTCGGCGGAGCCGCCGCGCGACGCGGCAATACGCTCGGCCAGCGCCTCCCAATCGTCGATCTGGGCCCTGGCATGGGCCTCGGCCTGCTCCTCCGTGGCTCCCATCCTGAGAGCGTCCACATACGTGTCCTCGAGATGGGCCGCGATCTCCTCCTGGATCTCCGCCGCCATCCCCCCACGGAACCTCCCCCCGGGGAGGTTCTCCCTCACGACCCTCTTCCAGTCAGGCATGACTCGGCTCCACCACCAGGTTGACGGCCAACGTGAACTCCCTCCACGTGGACCGCTGACGGGCCAGCGCCTCGACTCCCTTTTCCGTAAGCCGGTAGAAGCGGCGGCGACGCTCCCCGTCCCGCTCAATCCAGGTTCCCTTGATCCAGCCCCGCTTCTCCATCCGAAAGAGCACCGGGTACAGGGACGATGCCTGAAAGCTCAGCCGCCCGCCCGAGCGCGCTCCGATGAGCTTGGCAATCTCGTAGCCGTGTCTCCGCTCCTGCTCGAGGAGGGCCAGGATCAGGAGCTCGGCGGAACCCTTCTTGAGGGTGGGGCTGAACACGTCGGCCTCGAGGGTTGGAGTGCGATATGTATCACTCCACCATATAGACGCCCGGAAGGCCGAGAAGGTTTCGGGGGCGCGCCCGGCCAGGTGGCTCGGACGCCGTGGCTCAAGAACCGGAGAGGATCTCCTCCAGCCGGATCCTCACCGTGTAGCCCTCGGGCCGGGGTGGATCGCCCTCGCGGGGCTGCGGCAGCAGCTCGACGAGCGTCACCCGGATCCCGTTCCAGTCGGAGAATCGTGGCTCCAGGGTGGTGTTGAGCTGAAGGGGGAAGGTGGGCCCCATCCCCATGCGGATGCCGAGCTCCACCAGGGCGTTGCCAGCCCACACGCAGACCACGTCCACGGGGCACCGGGAGTCCTCCACGACCCGGGTGAAGCTCACCGCCAGGACGCTGCCGCCGACGGACTGCTCCTCCCCGTACGTCAGGGTCAGCTCCTGCGGCGCGCCAAGGACGCCCTCGAGGCGCTCATCGATCTCTGGACCGGTGTTGCTGCTGCACCCCGCCACCGAAACCGCCAGCGCCATCCAGATGATGCCCTTCATGTCTCCACACCTCCCCTCACGGTTCGACGGACTCCTTTTCGCTGCTGTCACAACGGGAACGATCAGGACGCGGTAGCTGTGACAGCGTCGACCCCGCACCGAGGTCGCGAGGCGTGGCTCCGGACGCTCCGGCCCAGGCGGACGCCGACCCCTACCAGAAGCCCGGCACCAGCCTCCACCGAACCCGGGTCGCGTAGGCCGCATATCCTGTCAGCTCCTCGAGGAGCATGCGATCCTCCAGCGCCGTGCGTATGACCAGAAGCGCGGCGGTGAGGAAGCCCAGGGGGAGGGCCACCCACGATCCCAGGACCACCGGGGCGGCCACCCCGAACGTCGCGGCGCCGACGTAGCCCGGGTGCCGAACCACCCGGTAGGGTCCATCGGTGGCCACGCTCTGTCCCCGCTCGGTCTGGATTCGCGCCACCGAAGAAAAGAAGGGGTTGGCGCGCATGGAGAGCGCCACCAGGAGGTAGCCCGCCAGGGCCGCGGCGCCACCGGCCCATTGCAGGGCAACCGGCATGTCGGGCCCCCAGCCGTTGCGGGCGTCGAGGCCGGCGAGGACGTACGCTCCGGTCGTGAGAAGCCCGACCAAACCCAGGATGGCCCGGTCCCATGCCCGAACGGGACGCCGGGTCGCCCGTTCCGCCAGCAGCTCCGGGTGGACCGGCATGATCAGCACGGCGGTACCCGCCACCCACACAGCGTAGATGGCCGTCAGTCCCCAGCCCGCGCCCCAGCCCCAGCGGCCGGCAGACACCATGAGGATCACCGCCACCAGAAGCACCCCCAGGGTCTCACGGATGACCCAACGAAACGCTCCTCTGCGAGGGTGGGCCGGATCTGCGGAAGCGCTCACGGCCCGGCGGGGGGCTCGGCGATGACCCGGATCCCCTCCGTCTCTCCCAGCCGGGCAACGAATCCCCATCCTCCGAACGCTTCGGTCACGGCGAACACGAGCCGGTTGACCCCAGCCTCCAGGGGCAGGTAGAGGGTGTCGTTGTCCACGGTCAGGACGCCCAGGTAGCGCCCCGAGCGGGAGCGGTAGGTGTTGTCCGCGGTGAACAGGAGCCGGCCGTTGAGGAAGACGCTCCCCCGGTCGCTGAACCCGAAGCCGAGCGGCACGACCCGGCGGGCGTCGGCGTGGAGCGAGACGCTGGCGTAGACGCGACCCTCGCGGGCACCCTCGGCGAATCGCCGGTGCTCGGCAACGTTCACCCGACCCCGGCGGTCTGCGCTCACCACGCCCCAGGACAGGGCCTCCAGCGTCTCAGGCAGCAGCGTGGTCACGTGCCTCGAGTCGCTGGGGACGGACCCGGACAGGGCCCACTCGGTCACGGTTCCGGGAAGGGCCTCCTCCGTCTCTTCGGCCTGGGTGGCAGGTGCCTCGTCGTCCGGTGTGACGACGACGTTCGAGAACGCGGTCGGGTAGAGGTCCAGCGACGCAGCTTCCGGGAAGTTGGAGGTGAGGGCGAACCCCCCGGGCTCGCCTCCGAGTCGCAGGTCCTCGACTACCAGCGTCGCATCCGGCGCGTCGCCTACCCAGGCTTCCAGGCGTGACCCGGAGAGTGCCAACCGCACGTGGATCCACTCCCCGACGGGAATGTCCACCGGGGCGTTGTACTCGGGATAGAGCTGCCAGGCCGCAAGGCCACCGATCTCGGGTGTGTACTGTGTGGCGTCGAAGCGGCCGGTCTGGTGGGGGCGCAGGTAGAAGTGCTCGTACTCCACCTCCGGGTCTTGTCGAAGCCTGAACGCCGCACCTACGAAGGAGCGATGTCCGGTGGTGGCGACATCGAACTCGATGACGCCATTCCTGAGCTCCACGTCCGGGAGAACGGCGGCGCCGCTCCGCATGCGTAGCGCCTCCCGGCCCAGGTACTCCTCCACCACGGCGTCGGTTGCGGTCGATGTCCACTTCAGCCCCGAGAACTCGAACGTGGTCTGGCACCCACCTGGAGATGCCACCGCGAGCAGCAACGCCAGCGCCGTCGTCCTCTCCAACGTCATCGTCATCTTCATCTTCATCGTCGTCCCCGTATCTGTCCGTGGGCGTGCGCGTCCGCGACGCGGAAGTCGTCGACGGCCATGGGCTCCGCCTCAGAACGCCTTCAGATATGTCAGCTTGACCACCCCGGTGCGGCGGGTCCAACGGTCCGCCCGCGGATCCAGCAGGTCGCCTGCGAAGTACCCCGTGTCCAGCACCACGAACAGGTCGCTTCCCGGCGTGTGGATCCAGTCGATGCGGACATTCGCCTGCAGCGTCTCGGATACGTCGTCATACTGGATGAGGGCGTTAGCGAATAGCTTGCGGCTCAACGCTCCGAGCACATTGAGGGACAGGATGGTGGTGTTGAAGTCACCGTTCTCCACAGGCAGCGAAATCTGCCGGCGGTCCAGGTCGCCCCCCAGCTCGAGGTGAGGCCCCGTCTTCCACGTGACGCCTGCTCCGTACTGGAACCACGTCCCGTTCCAGAAGTTGCCGGCGTGGGTCACGCCCCGGGCCGACAGCGGTCGGCTGTCGTTGGTGCGAAAGAGGATGCCCGCATAGTTGTAGGAGTACGTGCCCGGGTCCAGGAAGACGTCCGGCCGGATGGGGAACGGCTCGTCCAGCACCTCCGAGCGATGGGTCAGCCCGACGAGCACCAGGTCTCCGCTCTGGAAGTTGAGCTGCGTGTGCTGCACCGCCTCGTCGGACTGCTTGTGTCCGTCCTGCCCTTCGATGTATGTGCCCGTGAGCTCGAGCCTGAGCTGGCGGGCCCACGAGCTGTTCTCGAACCGCGGTGTGTAGGCAACGCGGCCGACGGTTCGCACCATGTCTCGCCGACGCACGAAACCGAGCTCGGGGTCGAAGTTCTCACCGATGGTCGTGTAGGTGCCGGCGATCGCGTACCGGTCGTTCCGCAGCTCCACTCCGGCGAAGGCGGCCCCCGTGCCCTCGTCGGCGCCGTCGTTCCACGTGTCGGCGGCCCAGAGCTGCACGCTGCTGCTGGTAAAGAACCGGAACCTGCCGTCCACGCCGGCGGTCCGGCCCGCGAACGACGAGTTCTGCTTGTTCGTGAAGATGCCACCGATCGTGGCCCGGGGGAGGACGTCCCCGCGGACACGGATGACCGAGTTGTTGGCACCGGCGATTTCTCCGGCGTCGGCCGTCTGGAGGCTCAGGACGCCCACGGAGAAGGGACCCGCCTGCCCGGTGAGGCGGCCTCCTCCGACGATGTCGTTGTCGATGCCCACCCTGCGCGAGAAGAAGATGTCGGTCTCGCGGCTATTCCCGAATTGGAACAGCTCGGACCTCTCCAGGAAGAACTCGCGCTTCTCGGGATAGAAGAGCCCGAACCGGGTGAGGTTGATCTGTACGTTGTCGGTTTCCACCTGCGCGAAGTCGGTGTTGTAGGTGAGGTCGAGGGTGAGGCTGGGCGTGATGCTGTACTTCACGTCCACGCCCAGGTCGTCCAGCACGTCGGTCTCTGCGAGGTCCGGCCGCTCCTGGGCGCCCACGATGCCGAAGGGCTTCACCTCGACGTGCCGGCCAGGTCTCAGGCCCTCCAGGCCGTCCAGCGTGGCGAATTGGGAAGCCTGGTCCATGCCACCTTCGAGGGTGCCCGTGAAGGCCACGGGAATGTGCGGCCAGGTCACCTCCTCGTTCTTCCTGCGGATGGATCGGTACACCGCGACTCCCATGGTCGACACGTCCTTCTCCTCGAAACGGATCGTCGTCAGGGGGATGGCCACCTCCAGCTCCCAACCGCGGTCGGTGATGCGCGCCTCGCTCTCGTACACCCCCTCCCACATCCAATCATTGGGGAACACGAGCCGCTCGTTGGTGAAGTGAGCGTCGCCCTGGGTGCCGAAGGGGTTCAGCTCGAAGATGTAGGCGCTACGCCGGTCGTGGTACGTGTCCAGGGCAATGATGACGCGGTCGTCCTTGTCGATGCGTCCCTCCCTGTGGAGGATGCTCCGCAGGATCCGCTCCGGCTCGGAATCGAACATCACGAGCCCGAAATAGATCGCCCGATCGTCATAGGCGACGCGCACCTCGGTCCGCTCCGACGCCGGAGCACCATCCACCGGCCAACGCTGTCGGAAACCGGAGACCGGCTCGACGACGTCCCAGACGTCATCATCGAGAACGCCGTCGATGCGGGGTGGAGTGGGAGTCCGAGCCGCGCGGAGCACCAGGTCGGGGCCGCGAGGAGGATCCGTGTCGCCGGGGCGGAGTCCGGCGGGGCTCCGCTGCGCGTTCAGAGCGCCAGCCGGCAGGCACAGCGCCGCGACCAGCCAGACGATCCCGCGCCCACGGCCCGCCTCGATCCTCCTCATCGATCCGACCCTCCTGGTTGGGCAAGGCCTGCTCGCACCCGCCTCACCATGTCCCGGAACTCGGTCACGCTGGACAGCTCCGTATGGGCCGTGGCGATGATCTCCACGTCCAGGTCCAACTCCTCAAAGCGCTCGGCGAAGGACAGGAGCAGGGGAGGGGGCGTGAACCCCGGATAGTATCCGTAGATGTCCGGAACCCAAAACAGCTTGTGCTCAGGGAAGTAGACAATCAAGATCGCGTCGGCATGTGGATTCGGCCCCGCGTCGATGAGCTCGAAGCGGTTGACGCCCGTGCCCACGGTGAGCCGGCTGTCGACGGCCTCGATGTCGGGCTCCGGGAATTGCGGTTCCCGGAGCCCGAGACGGGGCGCGTCTGCGACGGATCGGATGAACGGCTCGTTGCTGGAGGGAGCGAAGACCTTCGTGCCCGACGCCAGGTAGCGCCACAGGTTGGAGGAGTGGTCGAAATGGTGGTGGGTCAGGACCAGCCCGGTGATCTCCTTACCGCCGAGAACGCGGAGGGCGGAGTCCCGAACCAGCTCGTAGGCGGTCTCGCCTCCCGGCGCGTCGATGACGTACACGTCGTCGTCCTGCTGGACGAGCATCACGTTGTAGAGCGGGGTCACGTTCAGGATCTGGAAGACGCCCGGTACGATCTCCTCCACCTTCTGGGCCCCGTCAGCCACCGTGGGGCGATTCTGGGTCGCTGAGGAGGGCACACCCTCGGGTCGGGAGAACAGCGCTCCCTCAAGGGGTGGATCCAACGTAACGTCGTGGAGGACGGACTCGCAGGTCACAAGCGAGTCCAGCGTGTTCACCACCGTGAAGGGCAGGAGCAGATCCGCCACCGCGCGGTAGTCCGTGAAGGTGCTGCGCTTGACGACGTCTCCGAGCTGGCCATGCCTCTCGACGATCCCGATGGAGCGGACCAGCCCGCGGCCGTCGAACGTCAGCGCGATCTGACGCCCCGCGGAGTCGGCGTAGGTGAGCGCCGCTGCCCCGGAGCTCCCGGGTGGGAGGGCGCGGACCGTCTCCGACCGGCTCCATGCCTCCAGCAATGCGGCCGGTGCGAAGGGGAGGCGCTCGGCGAGAGCTTCCAGGCCCAGGCCTTCGGGGACCTCCAGGATCGTATTGTTGCGGAGATCGTGCTGGAAGCTGTCGCCTCGGGCGCTCACGACCCGCAGCCTGGGCTCGGGAGCCTCGCGGCTCGCCGAGGCGTCCAGGTACCACTCCCGCGTTCGGAGATTTCGCGTGAGGGCATACGTCGACGTGCCCAGGCGGACCGCCAACTCGTCGGGACGCGGGGTCTGACCCACCTGATACTGGGTCACCTCCGCCTCCAGACGCACCGACCCGAGGGCTGCGAGACGCTCCCGGCCTCCCATGGCCTCCAGTCCGGCGGTGAGGAGGGCCATACCCTCCAGTCGGGCCTCTGCGGCCGCAGCTGACTTCTGGGCTTGTCCACCCGGCGCGCTGGCGGCTGCCCCCATGGTGAGCAAAAGCAGCGTCCGAAGGATCCGGTCCCGTCCCATCTTCCACCTCCCTCTCCGCCCGGAGCCCTCCCGACCCATCGGGAGTGGTACCCCTGAGTCACAAACCTAGACAATCTAAGGGAACGTAGGTACTGTCCAGTTCGTGTCAAGTTCGAGCGGGCAGCCTTGGAAGGAGGTCGAGGCATGGCAACGGCCAGGGCGCGGAGGATCGGAATCGTTTGGGTCGCGTTCGCGACCGTCGTCGGGGTCGTGGCTGTGTGGACCGCCCGCACCCCGGTTGGGAGGGCCCTGATGAAGTCCAGGAACGCCTTTGCCCCTCTGCCCGGCGACGCCCGGGTGCGCTTCGAGCCAGGCGCCGAGGACATGGCGGAGCGGGTCGCCTCGTTCCTCGACACGGCCATCGCCGAGGTGGAGGCCGCGCACGGCGCCCCGTTCCCCGGCGCCTTCACCGTCTATGTTTGCGCGACGCAAGGCAGCCTGAACGAGTTCTTTGCTCTGCCCGCGACGGCCCCCATCCGGGGCTCGGTCCACTTCGGCGACGTCTTCCTCGCTCCTTCGGCCTTCGACTGGCTGGGCGAAGATCTGCATCGGGAGAGCCTCAAACACGAGATGTCCCACCTTCATCTGCGCCAGACCCTGGGGTGGGTGGCTCAACGTGGCCGCGTGCCTCCATGGTTCCACGAGGCGCTGGCCGACGTGGTCTCGGGCGCGGGTGGCGAAGGGATCACGCGTGAGGAGGCGGTGCGCGCCATCCTCCACGGTCCGGCGCTGCGGCCGGACTCCACCGGCAACCTGTGGAGCCTCCGGCGCTCAGGAGACTACGGTCTACCCGGGCCCATGCTGCACCGGCAGAGCCGGATGTTCCTGGACTTCCTTCTGAAGCGGGATCCGGACGGTTTTTCCGCCTTCCTCAAGCGCCTCCAGGAGACGCGAACGTTCGCGGGCCCCTTCCGGGAGCACTTGGGCGGGAGCGTGGAGGACCTGTGGGCAGCCTTCGCCACCTCACTCGGCGCGCAGGGAGGCGACGGGATCGACCCTGAGAGCGCGAGCGACCGGCACGTAGAGGGCGAGGCCCACGGAGAGCAACAGGACGGCGGCGCCGGAGATCAGGGCCACGGGATCCGTGGGGGTTACGCCCCATAGCAGTCCCTCGACCAGTCGGGTGGCCACGAGGGCTCCGGCCAGACCCAGCAGCAAGCCCACCGTCAGGGGGCCGAAGACCGTGGTCAGGACGAGGCGTACGGTGGAGCGGCGGTCCGCGCCCATGGCCACCCTGATCCCGATCTCCCGTCTGCGGCGCGCCACCGCGAGGGCCACCACGCCGAAGATCCCGGCAGCGGAGAGGATCAGGCCCAGAAGAGCGATAACGCCGAAGAGCTCGGCGTTCATCCGCTGCGTGTACAGGAAGCCGCGCACCACGTCGGCATAGGGAAGGATGTTCACGATGGCGATGCGCGAGTCCACACGCCGGAGCTCCTGCTCGATACGATCCACGGCGGCGGACGGGTCGTCCGCGGCCTTGACGAGGAAGGCATTGCCAGGCGCGGAATAGTGCTGCGGCAGTGAGAAGTAGGCCACCGGCTCGGGCTCGTCGAGGAAGGTGGTCTGGCGCGCGTTGCGAACCACTCCGACCACATCGAAGCCTCTGTCCGGCTGGCCGTCGCTGCCCGGCCACCACAAGACGTGGCCCACGGCATTCCCATCCTGGACCATCCTCGAGGCCAAGCTCTGGTTGACCACCACCACCCCGGCGGCGTCGGCCGAGTCGGTGGGCAGGAGGGACCGTCCCCGAAGGACCTCCATTCCCATGACCTCGAAGTAGCCCGGCCAGACGTGGGCTACCGTCGTCCTCACCAGCTCGGGACTGCTCTCCGAGCGCAGCTCGGTCGTGGGATGGCCGGACAGCGGCGCGTTCTCCGCCACCGTGGCTGCCGCCACCCAGGGAAGCTCCTCGAACCGGCGGATCAGCTCCTCGAAGAACGCGTGTCGCTCGGTCACGGGGACGTCCATGCTGCTCGTGCTGACGTAGCTGGCCAGCGTCTGCTCGACGTCGAAGCCTGCGTCCACTCTGCTGGCGGAGTCCATCGTGCGAAGCACGAGCCCTGCCACGAAGAGAAGGACGACCGTGAGGGCGACCTGCGCCGATAGGAGGAGCTCGCGTGTACCCGGGATCCTCGGCCCGCGCCCGGCCGAACCCCACGTCGCCCAGGTCCCTCCGGCGTTGAGGGCTCTTGCCGGACTCCGGCCGGCTGCCCGAAGCGCGGGCGCGAGACCCGTGAGGATCCCGGTGAGGACAGCGGCCACCAGGGCGAACGCCATCACCCGGGGATCGACGACGATCTCCCGGGGAACGTCGGCTCCCCACACGCTGGGTCGGGCGAAGTAGGAGCTCAGGCGGGCCCCCATGGGGCCGGCGGCTGCCAGGGCCAGGAAGCCGGCCAGCGCGGAGAGGAGCAGGCTCTCCACCAGGAGTTGACGGACGAGTCGCCAGCGGGAGGCCCCGATTGCTCTGCGGAGTGCCATTTCCCTGTGTCGGCGGGCCCCCGCCGACAGCACGAGGTTCGCTACGTTGGCGCAGGCCAGAAGAAGCAGCGCGGCGGCCGCCAGCATCATGATGCGGGTGGTGGAAGCCTCGGCCTCACGGGTTGCGGGGCTGATCCAGGTCACGGGCTCGAGAATGAAGTCGCGGGTGTGGTCCTCCAGGGGGGCCTCCTGGTCCAGACCTCTGGCCAGGGCCGTGAGGGCTTCGCCGGCCTGGGACGGCGTGGCGCCCGGGGTCAGGCGCACGATGGGCCAGATGGCGCCGACTTCCCGGTTCACCCGGGTGTCGGAACGGGCCCAATACACGCGCGTGTACTGCTCGAAGGGGAGCCACACCTGAGGTCGGAACGCAGAGCTCGAGCCCAGAAACTCGCGGCCGGCCACGCCAACGATGGTATAGGGCTGGTTGTTGAGGAGGATGGTGCGGCCCACCGTCTCGGGGTCCGAGCCGTAGCGCCGGACCCAGTACCCGTGGGAGATGACCACCGCGGGCGCGGCCCCCGGTAGATCGTCCTCCGCGGAAAGGCCCCGGCCCGCCGCCATGCCCACCTGAAGGACCGGAAAGAAGTCGCCCGTCACGCCCTGCCCGAAGACCACCTCGGTGAGGTCCTCGTGCCGGACGCTCGCCGCGAACAGGGTTCGCCCCACACCGGCCACGTCCATGAGTCCGCCCGCCGTCTCCACCAGGTCCTCGAAGTCCGGGAAGGAAAGCGCGCCGTAGGGTACGTCTTCGGTGGCGGAATACACCTGGTGCACGCCGTGGGGGTCGGCGCCCGGGAACGGGCGGGAATACGCGTTCACGTAGGTGAACACGGCCGTGCTGGTGGTGAGCCCGAGGGCCAGCGTGCCCGCGGCCAGGAGGGTGAAGCCCGGACGACGGCCGAGGCGGCGGAGCCCGTCACGCAGGTCCTGGCCGAGCCACGCCAGGCGGCTCGCCCGCCGTTGCCGGGCCCGGACGTCGGTCAGGTCTCGGGTGCCCACTTCGCGGAGTCGATCGGCGTCGCCGAACGACTCCAGGGCACGGGCCCTGGCCTCCTCGGGGTCCACCCCGGCCTCGACGAGGGCCGCAGTCCTCATGTCGATATGGAAGCGGAACTCCTCCTCGATCTCGCGCTCGATCTTGGCGACCTCGTCGCCGAGGAGCCGTCGGGCGATCCAGAGACGCAGACGCCGCATCGGACCCCCTCCTAGGGTTCCAGGGCCCTGGCCACCGCTTTGCTGAACCGGACCCAGTTGGACGTGGCCACCTCGAGCTGCTCCCGACCCGCCCTGGTGAGCGTGTAGAAGCGTGCCCTGCGGTTGTTCTCGCTCCTGCCCCACCGGGACTCCAGCCAGCCGCGCTTCTGCATTCGGTAGAGGGCGGGGTAGAGCGAGCCCTCATCCACCGAGAGCACATCGTCGGACACCCGCTGAAGTCGCTCCGTGATCCCGTACCCGTGCATGGGTCCGTCCTCCAGGCTTCGGAGGATGAGCATCTCGAGGGTGCCGCGCAGAAGATCGCCCCGTTCCGTGGTCATGGCATGCTCCTTAGAGGGTCTAAGGAAAGGATAGGGGAGAGTCGAACGCGGGGCAAGGAGGGGGTGCCGTGCGGGGAGGTGGGGCCCGTGACGGCCACGGTGTCGCGTCCGACTTGCCGACTTCATGGCAGGGGCCCAGCATGCTTCGGTGCGATCGACGTGGACCCCAATGGACGACCGAGAAGAGGACAGGCGAGCACATGAACCGTCCGGGCCCCCTCGCGTTCCTGAGCCTGGTCTTCGCGTTGGGCTGCGGAGCGGCGGACACGTCGGCGCCGGACTGGGAAGGTCCGGTGAGTATCTCGCTGGAGCCCGACACCCTCGATCTGCTCCTGGGCGAGCCCTGGCTCCTGCGGGCTCGGGTTGCGAACGCCGCGGGGGCGTCTGTCGATCGCCAGGTGACCTGGTGGTCGAGCGATCCGGGGGTGGCGTCGGTCACGGCGGATGGGGTGGTCTCGGGGACCGGCGTGGGGCAGGCCCGGATCCGGGCCGAGGTGGCGGATGTGGAAGCCACCGTGCTCGTACGGGTGGCGGAGCCCCTGTCCCTGGGGGTTCCTGTCGAAGGCTCGAGCGGCGTCGACTACCACATGAACCACTACGTGGCCCACGCGGATGCGGCCGGCGAGGTCGTCGATTTCCGGTGCGGTGAGAAAGCTCCCGCCGAGCATGCCGGTACCGACTTCGCGCTCGCGGACTTCGAGGTCATGCGGCTCGAGGTTCCGGTCCGTGCCGCGAGTCCCGGGATCGTCACCTCCGTCCACGACGGCGAACCGAATTTCTCCATCCACATCGATCCCGACGCTCCCCCGAACCGTGTGGTGATCGACCATGGACAGGGGCGGCGGACGGTCTACGAGAACCTCTGGGCGGGCACCCTCCGGGTGAGCGTTGGGGATACGGTGGTGGCCGGTGCCGAGCTGGGCCTGGTCGGTGCGTCGGGTGGCTCATGGATCCCCCACCTCCACTTCGAGGTCCGCCTTCATCAGCGTGTGGTGGATCCCTTCTCCGGTCCCTGTGCCGGTCCGGTGGAGCAGTGGGCGGAGCCGTTGGGCTATGACGACCGTTTCCGCGTGATCCGGGCGAGGGTGTCCGACTACCAGCTGCAGACGGCGCCCCACTTTTCGGTGGACGTCCCCGCAGCCCGGGACACCATCGTCGCCGGTCGCTACTTCGTCGCCTGGATTCAGGAATTCAACGCCGAGGTGGGGTCCAGGAGCCGGATCCGGCTCCTGGACAGCGCGGGTCGGGTACGCCGCGACGCGGATCAGATCCGATTGGTGGGGCCCAGGGGCCTCACGTGGTTCGGTGTGCGTCTGTCCGCGGTGGACGAGGGCGTGGGCGGCCCCTGGACCATGGAATACCTCTACGACGGCCGGCTCATGCGCCGACGGACGTTCGAGATGCTGGTGCGGTAGCCTGCACGCCCGAGGGTGATGACTGTGCCGGTGGGCCCCTCAGCTACCCCAGCTCCTCCAGCACCATGTCGCCCATGGCGGACGTGGAGATCCCGCTCCGGGCGTCGAGCGATGGGACGCGCCCGCTCTGGAGTAGCCGCGTTACGGCTCCATCCACCTTGTCGGCGGCGGCCGTCTCGCCCAGGTGCTCCAGCATCATGCCTACCGCCATGATGGCTCCGATGGGGCATGCGACATTCTTGCCTGCGTGCCGAGGGGCGGACCCGTGGATGGGCTCGAACATGGAGGCCCGTCCGGGATGGATGTTGCCCGAGGCGGCGATTCCCATCCCACCCTGGAGCATGGCGCCCAGGTCGGTGATGATATCACCGAACAGGTTTCCGGTGACGACGACGTCGAACCACTCCGGGTTCTTGATCATCCACATACAGCAGGCGTCAACATAGGCGGCATCCTGCTCCACGTCGGGGAACTCCGCGCCCACCTTCGCGAACACGTCCCGCCAGATCTGATGGGGCCGCACGGCGTTGGCCTTGTCCACCAGCGTCACCCGGGCTGGTTGTCCTCCGGGACCCCGGGCGGCGGCCCGCTTCGATGACCCGCTCGACGCCCTTGTACGTGTACACGCCCACCACTGTCGCGACCTCGTCGGTGGTGCCGACGCCCCTTCGCCCTCCCATCTGGGAATACAGTCCCTCGGTGTTCTCGCGGACCACCACGAAGTCGATGTCCTCTGGGCCCTTGTCCTTGAGGGGCCCGAGATGCTCGGCGTAGAGCTTGATGGGACGGAGGTTCACGAACAGATCCAGGCCGAAGCGGAGCCCCAGGATCACCGAGCGCTCGACGAGGCCCGCCTCCACGTCCGGGTGGCCGATGGCTCCCAGCAGCACGGCGTCCATGGCTCGCCACTCCTCGATGACCTCGGGAGGCACGAGCTCGCCGGTTTCCAGGTAGTGGGCTCCTGAGTAGGGGTACGATACCGTCTCGTAGGGGATGCCCTCCTGGCCGGCGACGGCATCGAGGACGCGCAGTCCCTGATCCAGGACCTCCGGTCCGATGCCGTCTCCACCGAGCACACCGATGCGATAGGGAATCTCGGGGGCGCGGGCCATGGGCTGCTCCTTTCGGTTGGCTGGACGGACCGAAGTGTCGCCAACCGAGGCTCCCGGTTCCAGTGGGGAAATGCCTGAAACGCGCGGGGAGCTGCGGAGCGCTACTCGGCCTTCTCCCCGAGGAGCTTCTGGTCGAACGACTGAGCGTCCCTCAGCCTCATCACCTCCCCGGTGAGATTCTCCACCTGCTCGCTGAGGTCCTGAATCTGCAGCTGGAGCTCTCCCTGCGTCGCATATCCCTGTCCGCTTCGAAGCTGGCTGAGCGCCTCTACGATGGGTTTGGTGGCGAACTTGGCCGTCAGGACGACGGTGAGGCCGGTGACGGGCACCAGGACGATGAGGATGCCGAAGATGGGAACGAGGAATTCGAGGCCCATGGATCTGTGGGGTTGGGGTCGATGCCAGGAACGGGGGGACCGTGGAGCCAGCTCCGCGGCTTCCCCGGAGGCTTCATCCTACCGGTGGTAGTTGACCAGCGGTAGCACCGAGAAGGACTCCTTGTTGCGGGCGATGTTGATGAGGCCGATCTGAAGCCCATGCAGACCTCGCTGGACTCCCTCCTGAAGATCGTTGAAGGCGCTCACCGAGACGCCTCGGAGCGTACCCATCTCGGTGATCCTGAAATAGGCGGGGGCCACCACCAAGCCCCGTACGTCCTCAGCACCGGCGCCCACACCCGAGAGCACGACGCCGTTGATGCTCGAGGCGCCCACGCCGACTCCGGCGATGGCCAGCCCCTTCAGCTCGCCGCCCACCCCGGCACCGACTCCGGCGATCATGATGCCCTTCAGGTCGCGCCCCACCCCCATGCCCACGGCCGCCATGGTGATGCCCGTCAGGTCGCCACCGACTCCGAGGCCTACGCCTGCCGCCCCCAGGCCGGTGAAGTTCTCTCCCACCCCGAATCCCACGCCACCCAGGGCCACGCCTTCGAAGTTACGACCGACCCCGGCTCCGACGCCTCCCACGGCGATTCCCCGGACGTCCCGTCCGGCTCCCATGCCCACGCCTCCCAGCATGATGCCGTCCACGTCTCTCCCGCTCCCGATCCCGACGCCGCCGATGGCAACGCCCCGTACGTCTTCGCCAGCGCCCATGCCGATCGGAGCGAGTCCCAGGCCCGTGAAGGACTCCTCGGCCGCGATCCCGAGCCCCAGGGCTACACCCCTGATCTCCCGGGCGCCGGTCAGGGGCACCCCGAGGGCAATTCCTTCGACCACTCCGTCGGGGTTCTCATACGGGGTCCAGATCGTCGCGTTCAGGCCTCGCACGCGGCGGAGGTGACCATCCCGGAAGTTCAGCCGGATTCCGTCCAGGCGAGGAACGTCGCCGATGCCCAGGCCGAAGTTCCCGATCGCGAGCTTGATGCCGGGCTCCTGGGCGTCGAGGGAGATGGGAGCGAGCAGCACGATGGCCAGGGCGAGCGGCGCCAATCCGTGGGTGCGCACGGGCCGAGCTCCTGAAGCGAGGGGACCTGCAGGTGTCCGTCCCTACGCGAGGCTCCGAGGCAGGGTTTCGGCGTGGACCGACGTCCCGGACCTGACCGACGGACCTTCGCCCATGCAACTTCTCCTGCCCTCGTCTCGTCGGAGAGATTACGGAATCTGCAGGAACGCAGGGAGGGGGGGTATGACGATGTTGAAGTATGCGGCGCGCGCGCTGATGAAGGCTCCGTTCATGACGACCGTAGCGGTCGTCTCCCTGGCGCTGGGGATCGGGGCGAACGCGGCCATCTTCTCCATCTTCGACGAGATGCTCCTTCGGTCGCTTCCGGTGCAGGAGCCGGAGCGTCTCGTGAACCTGGCCAACCCCGGGCTCAAGTTCGGCTCCACGTCGTGCGGATCGGCGGGAAGCTGCGACGAGGTCTTCAGCTACCCGATGTTCCGGGACCTGGAGGAGGCGGAGACCGGTTTCTCCAGCCTGGCCGCCCACAAGACCATCGGCGTGAACCTCTCCCTGGACGGGCGGACGGTGAGTGGGGAGGGCCTGCTGGTCTCCGGCGGCTACTTCCCGACCTTGGGCGTCCAGCCCCGCCTGGGCAGGCTGCTCAGCGGCATCGACGACGAGAACATCGGCGAGCACTTCGTGGCGGTGCTGGGGCACGACTACTGGGAGCGGGAGCTGGGGGCGGATCCGGGGGTGTTGAACCAGACGCTCGTCGTCAACGGTCATCCCATGACGGTGGTGGGGATCGCGCCGGACGGCTTCGACGGAACCACGCTGGGAAACAAGCCCGACGTGTACCTGCCCATCACGATGCGAGAGGTCCTGACGCCCACCTGGTCCGGGTTCGACAACCGCCGCAGCTACTGGATCTACGTATTCGGCCGCCTCGCTCCTGGAGTCACGATGCAGCAGGCCGACGCGCGGAGCAACGCCCTCTACTCGGGCATCATCAACGACGTGGAGGCTCCGCTGCAGACCGGGATCAGCGACCAGCAGATGGAGCAGTTCCGCGCCCGGAAGCTGGTCCTCAGCGAGGGCTACAGGGGTCAGAGCAACATGCATCAGGATGCGTCGACGCCCCTCATCATGCTCTTCTGCATCACCGGTCTCGTCCTCCTCATCGCGTGCGCGAACGTGGCCAATCTGTCCTCACCGAATCGGTGCTGCTTGGCATCCTCGGCGGGGTGGCCAGCATCCTGGTGGCGTACTGGACCCTGGGTCTCATGGCCCGCATGCTACCGCCGGAGGAAGCGCAGACCATGGCCTTCGGGCTCCGGCCTTCGGTGTTCGTCTTCACCGGCCTTCTGGCGCTCGGGACGGGCGTGCTCTTCGGCCTCTACCCCGCGTTTCACAGCACCCGGCGGGATCTGGTGAGCATCATCAAGGCCAACACCGGTCAGCCCTCGGGATCCCGGGGAGCCAAGCGGTTCCGGGGCTCCCTCGTCACGGCCCAGATCGCCCTGTCCATGACCCTGCTGGTGGTGGCCGGGCTGTTCATCTCGAGCCTGGCCAACGTGAGCCGTGTGGAGCTGGGGATCGCTTCGGACAACCTGGTCACCTTTTCCATAGCGCCGGTGCTGAGCGGGTACGAGCCCGAGAGGAGCGCCGGCTTCTTCCAGCAGCTGGAGGAGGAGCTGGCGGCCATCCCGGGTGTCATCGAGGCATCGGCCTCCATGGTGCCGCTGCTCACCGGGAACAGCTGGGGCAACAGCGTGCGGGTCGAGGGGTTCGAGAACGAGGATCCCGAGGTGGATCGGGGCTCTCGGTACAACCAGATCGGACCGAACTACCTCGCCACCATGGGCATGCCCCTCATCGCGGGCCGGGAGTTCGGGATCAGCGACGTGGCTGGGGCGCCCCCGGTGGCCATCGTCAACGAGGCGTTCACCCGGAAGTTCAACCTCGATGGTCGTGAGGCCGTGGGGAAGTACATGGCGGAGGGTGGAGGGGACGACCTGGACATCCAGATCGTGGGCGTCGTCCAGGACGCCAAGTACAACGACGTCAAGCAGGCCGTGCCGCCGATGTACCTCCGGCCCTACAAGCAGGACGAGACCCTGGGCTTCCTCACCTTCTACGTGCGCACCGCTGCCGACCCGGCACCGGTGCTCCGATCGATTCCCGACGTCGTGCGCCGCCTGGATCCGAACCTGCCTGTGGACGACCTGAAGCGCATGCAGGATCAAATCCGGGAGAACACGTTCGGGGACCGGATGGTCAGCATCCTGGCAGCGGCGTTCGCGACCCTGGCCACGGTGCTGGCCGCCATCGGCCTGTACGGCGTGCTCGCCTACACCGTAGCCCAGCGCACCCGTGAGATCGGCCTGCGCATGGCGTTGGGGGCAGACCGGGGTCGGGTGCAGACCATGGTGTTCAAGCAGGTGAGCACCATGCTTGCGCTGGGGGGTGTTCTGGGTCTGCTCGCGGCATTCGGCCTGGCGGGCGTGGCGGAGTCCATCCTCTTCGGGGTGGAACGGCTGGCCGTGCTACCCATGATCGCCGCAGCGGGGATCCTGGGCGTGGTGGCGTACGGGGCCGGGTACCTGCCCGCCAGGCGGGCTTCACGGGTCGATCCCATGGACGCGCTGCGCCAGGACTGAGGCTGGTTGCGGGTGCTGGGAAGCGTGGTGCGGCAGCCGCCTACCACTTCTCGGTATGCACCTCGGCCAACACCGACTGCAGCACGTTGAACGTGACCTCGTCCGGGACCCGTGGCAGGATTGGCAGGTCGGTCACCACTTCCCCTCCCTTCACGAGCACGGTGACCACCGCGGTTCCGTCCTCGCCGAAGTCGAGGAGGACGGGGACCGGCATCATGAAGCTCTCCGGCACGTCCTCCTGGCGGACCCGAACGCGCATCCTCACCTCGCCCCCGGGCAGCTCCTCGGTGGTGTAAGCGAACCGATAGGTGGGGATGTCCGTGCCGTAGACCCACTGCTCGAAGAACCAGGTCATGTCGGTCTGCAGATACGTCTCGAGCAGGGCCTGGAACTCGTCGGTGCTGATGGTGTGGTCCTTGAAGCGCTCGAAGAGCACCTTCATGAAGCCGTCGAAGAGCTCCTCGCTCCGGTTGTCGTGATCGAGCATCAGATTCCGGAGCATGTGAAGCACCCACGCGCCCTTGCTGTAGACCGTGACGGTATAGTCCTCTTCGCCCTCACGACCCATGTCCAGCCGGGGACCGAGCCAGATGGGACCGGCTTCCTCCCGTCGGTCGAGAATGCTCTCCCGGAGGTCGTCGAGGCGGTCGAGGTACCGCTCCGGGTTGGCCCGCACCTTGTGCATGTACCAGAGGGCGGAGAACTCCGAGAGCCCTTCCGAAAGCCAGATGTCATGATACGTCCTGGGTCGGGTGCCGATGCCCCACCACTGGTGGGCGACCTCGTGGGCGCGGAACAGCTCGTCCAGGCCGTTCTCGCTCGTCCACTGGAAGGTCAGCCAGGAGAGGTTGATCATGCCGGGAAAGGCCTGGCCGTGGGAGAATGGGATCTCGGCCACGTTGTACTCTTCGAAGGCCAGGGGCCCGAACGCCTGGCTGAAGAACGCCAGGCTGTTCCGGATGTCGAGGTGAACCTTCTCCTCGGGGTTGCTCTGACTGAGTACGATGAGTTGTCCGGAGGTCTGTTCCGCTGCGCGTGACGCCAGGTCCCCGAGTCGCGCGTGGAACTCCTCCGCGACGTGGATGCGGATCGGTGATCCCCCCTCCGTGAACTCGTACTCCTCGAAGTCTCCCACGCTGAAGGTGACCTGGGAGGAGGGCCTGGAGGTCATCCACCGGGTGACGACCACGTCCCCATCCTCCGGATCGATCTCCCGCGTGATCCTCTTCCCCACGCTCATCACCGTCCAGTCCCTCCTCGATCGGAAGGTGAGATCGTACGTCGGCTCGCTCCCGGGGAACTGCGGCAGCCAACCGGAGGCCGAGCGGAGGTAGTAGAAGCCCATGTCGTCCCTCTCCAGGATTTCGCCGCCGTACCAGACCTCGAGGGAGAGAGGCAATCCCTCGACGGCGTCATCGGGTAGCCGGATCCAGAGCGTCGAGACGTCGTCCCTCGAGCGGTCGTACCTCACCGCGCTTCCGTCTTTCCAGCGCAGGGAGTCCACCTCGAGCGAATGGAGGAGGGTCGACCCCACCCAGCTCCCCCCCGGGACGTTCGGTACCAAGAGCGCCTCGGTGTGGAAACGGATCTCGTCGAGACCCTTTACGCTCACCTGGACCACGTAGCTCATTGCGTCTACCGGATGGGTCTGCCACTGAGGTGCCGTGAGCCGGCCCGCGGAATCGTAGGCTTCCCGGATATGGAAGCTCGCGAGAGCCTCGAAGTAGTCGCCGTGGTTCGCCTTTCGGCCGAACTCGACCTCCTCCTCGGCGGAGGCATCGAACACGAAGTAGAGGTCATCCCCCCGGCGAGGAAAGATGTGAGCCCGGAAGAGCCGCGTGGGTTGGTCGTTCAGGAAGGTGCGCACGAGAGTCCACGGGATCTCGCCTTCGTCGCCGCCCACGAGGAGCTCCACGGCGTCCCGGGTGGCGTCGCGAACGGCATCGGACACGGGGCCTGCGGTGAAGCTCGCCGCGGCCCGCAGCTCGGCGGCGGTGCTGTCGGCGAAGAGGAAGAACAGTCTGTCGACCGCCACCTCCGGTTCGGCCTGTCCGAGGTACCGCTCCAGCTGCTTCCTTTCCACCTCGAGGGGCGGCTCGATCCGAACGCGTCCCGATCCCTCGAAGACCGCCGCTGCCGTGCGTCCTCGGAGGTCCAGGAGGGTCAACGTGCCCTCGTCCAGGTGAAACTCGGCCGCGTCCCGCGCGAGAACCAGCCCCGATACAGGCGCAGCCAGGCCGGACCGAGGCTGCCATTCGCGGAGCTCCTGCCAGAAGTCCATGACGTCGCCGGACGCCTCGTGGACCTGGGGAGGCGCCGCGAGGAGGTGTCGTGGCGCGTACGCCCCTTCATGAGTACCCAGGAACGGCGCGAGGAGGAGGGGAACGAGCGGTGGGAGGGAGTGGATGCTCGCCAGAACAGTGGTGATGCCCACGGTGGCAGCTCCTCTGAGGTGAACGTACTTCGCATCCCGAAAGTGGGACCGGAGACCGCGACGGGTCGATACGTCATACGACGTAGGAGCCCCGGGGCACTACGTACTCGTCAGGGTCAGAGGTCTACCTGTCGCCGTCCACCTGGTCCTCCGCTGCGGCCCGCTCCCGCTCCGTGAGCAGGTACTTGAGCGCGAACGTGCCGATCCAGTGCGACCCGGCGTAGTCGGCGTCGAACATCGCGTCGAATCCCCTCGACGCGTGGAGACGGGCCATCCTGCGGAGCGCCGGGATGCGGGGATCGCCGGCCGGGAGCGCGGCAACGATCCGATTCATGGCGTCCGCCCGAATGAACGCGAGACCGATCAGGTGCGACGCCGACGCCAGGAACCGACGCTCCGCCGCCTCACGGCGTTCGGCCAGAGTGGTGGCGCGGTCCTCGCCGGACGCTGCGGGGGAGGAGGACGCCGTATCCTCGACGCTCTCCATCTCGGCCACGACGTCGTCGGGATCCGTGGGGCTGGTGAGCGGCTTGAACTCCCGCGACGTAAGGGGCGGGAGGAACTCGTCGAGCCACGCCAAGAACCGACCGGTGTCCAGGACGGTGGCCATGAGCGCCGCCTCCTCCAGGCACGGAGACAGGAAGTCGGAGCCCCAGGGCTCGTAGGCTGTTGGGCACGCGAAGTCTTCTCCGTAGAACCGCCGCGCCGCCGCCTCGATGGCCTTCTCGAGGCGAAGGTCCCCTGTTCGTCTGGCGGCATCCAGCATCATGGCCAGGGCGAACGCGGTGTTGCTGTGCGCGCCGCTGCGGGAGGGGACCTTGAGATCCTCCAGCCACTCCACCATGCGCTCGGAGAACATGGCCGCCAGGGGAGCGACGTGGCCCGCCCACGTCTCGGCATCAGGATGATCCCAGTCACTCAGCTCGGCGTGGAGCCGGAGGAGCCACGCCCATCCGTAGGGCCGCTCGAAGGAACGGCTGTCCTCGAAGAAGGCGAGCTCGCCCTGGAGGGCCTCCTCCGACAGGTGGTCATCGAGCTTCTCGTCGATGAGCCCCGACACCGGGATGTCCGGGAGCTCCTTGTAGATCTTCACCATCGCCCAGGTGGAGTTCGCGGCGGAGTGCCAGTCCCAGCAGCCGTAGAAGGCTCGGTGGTCCTCGTAACCGGGCACCCTGGTGGCGACGAGCGTGTCCAGGTACGTGCGACGGTCACGCGGCGGCGCGTGGGGGCGGTCGAGACACGAAAGCGGCATGGCCACCAGGGTCAGGGCCATCTCCCGGTCGAGCGCCGGGACCTCGGTGTCGGGGATCGCCTCGGTGAAGGCGGGAAGCTCCATGGCGTCCGCCACGGGCGCCGCATCCATGACGGGGGCTACCTGAATGTCAGCGGTGGACGGGGCCTCGTCCGCTGGCGCGCAGGCCGGGAGGGCAAGCAGCAAGAAGGCGTGGGCCGCTCGGGTCACCGCGACCCGGTGGGATCTATGGGGCGCGGCGCCACGGAGCCGGCGCACAGGGTAGCTCGACGGTCCGGACATCTCGGCTCTCGCTGCTCAGGGGGTCAAACGGTGAAAGCGTGGGCCGCGGAGTGCCCGGATGCAATCCCGGAGGCGACCCACGCTCTCGCCGGACGTTCCCCGGTGGGTTGGCTCTACGACCTCGAGGAGCTCGGCCCGCGAGCGCGGGCCGCCAGCGCCCGACTATCGATGAGCGCCGAAATGGATCCCCGCCATGACCGAGATGGCGTTGGGCTTGGAGCGGATGTCGTCGGAAATCTCCTGGAGGGTCCAGTTGTACCGACCCTCGATGGAGAGGAACCTCGCAAGCCGGATACCCACGCCGCCCACGGCGCCCCAACGAAGGGACTTGGTGTCCACGCAGTCGACGTCGACGATGGTGCAGCTCAGCTCGAACTCTCCCTGGGGCCCTGCGAAGGCATAGGGCATGAAGCCGTTTATGGGAATGTCGACCTGCAGAAGAAGCGGCACGACCAGCTCCTCCAGCTTGAACAGGTCGTCGCCGGCCAGCGTGGCACCCTTCTGAACGTAGAGGGCCTCCGGGCGGAGCTCGATCACCTCTCCGAGGTGAATGCCGATGGACACGCCGGCCGAAAAGCCCGTGCGCGTCGAGGGGTCGGGAACAAACTCGGACTCGCTGGTCGAAGCGAACGTCAGGCCGCCCTTGACCGAGAGCTGGGCAGAGGCGGGTGACGATGTCAGGCCGCCTATCACGAGGAAGGCCGATAAGAGATAGACCCTGCGCATGGCAGCTGGTCCTCCGGGTGCGTTGAGATCGTAGGTTCCCCCGGGGACGGTACAGGGCTCTCGGGGGTCGGGAAGGTAGGAGCCTTCAAGCATAAACAGTTGATCTATGATGCTCAAGCCGAGCCCTTTGCTCCGGTGCGTACCGGCATCGTAGTTGCGAGTCGACGCGCTCCCGCCGTTGAGCCGCCACTCGGCGATGCTGACTCCGTGTGCAGGTGTTCCGATGATCGTCTCGCCATCGGAGGGTCAGAAGGCCTTCGAACCCGAAGCGCTGCCTGCTCTCGTCGATTTCGTGGATGTCGTTGATGACGAGCCCGACGCTGACCATCACCGGCTCAAGCTCAGGTCAGCGGTACCGGCGAGGCATCGTGACGACCGTGAGGTGGACGGGTCCGCCGCTTCCGAATCCGAGCGTCATTCCCAGGCTCAACCCCGCTTCAGCCCTGGGGTCCGGGTTCGCTCTTCGATTCGTGACCACCCGCGAAGAGAGCACTCCGATAGCGAAGCCGACGATGACGTCTTCGACGAAGTGCCTCCGGGCATGAACTCGGCTGAAGCCGACGAACGACGCGACGGCGTATGCGGGCACGGCCACGGAGAAGCCGTGGCGGAAGTGAATGAACGAGGCGCTCTGGAAGGCGATGGACGTGTGGCCCGACGGAAACGAGCTGTTGTTCGAGCCGTCCGGTCTGGGTTTGTGAATCACCAGCTTCAGGCCGCCGGTGGTTGCGGCATTGATGGCGAAACCCGCGAGGAACTGGCCGGCACCGGTACGGTCGGGGATCGCCAGGGTCGATCCAAGGGTCACCATGGGGAGCGCCTTCATCAGGATGTCCCCACCGGTCTCGATCGAGAGCCGTTGCGCCGAGACCGGCGCCGGCTCCGGGAGCGTGGATGCGACCAGAAGGACCAGCGCCAGCCAAGAACGATGGGCATCCATGGCTCGGCTGACCGCAAGGTATCGGAGCGTCACGCCCCTCCTGCGGTCCGCTCCCAGACGTAGATCCCCCCGTCCGCCATCAGACTCAGGTACAGCCGGTCGCCCTCGATGATGTACGAACGCACGAAATCGAGATCCCTGGCGACCCTCTCCCCCATGGACGGTGGGGGGCAAGAAGCCGATGTGCCCGCGATGGGCCCGAACTCGAGCCCACCGCTTGTGGGAGAGGCAGGCGTAACGGACCACCGTGCGGTTCCACGGGTGCAGTCCAGGCGCAGCGACACGCTCCCGTCGGAGGAGAAGGACAGGGTGTAGAGCGACGGGTCATCGGGGCGCACGATTCCCACCTCGTCGCTCATGGACTGGAACTCGACCAGCTGCCATGCGGCCTCGGCCAGTCCCGACGACGAAGGGGGGTCCTCCGCGTCGGTCGGGGCCGAGGCAGCCTGCCCGTCACCCTCTCGGGCCTCCCGCTCCATGCCCTCGAACACACCCTCGCCACCCTCGAGGTAGCGCATGGCGCTTCGGTAGTATGACCCGGCTTCCTCGTTTCGACCCAGGGACTTCGCCACCCTGCCGGCGCTGACGAGCGCGGGGCCCAGCAGGACGAGATCGTACTGTGACATCTCGGCGAAGGAGGAATACCAGCGGATGGCCTCGTCGCTCCGCCCCATGGCCGCCAGAGCCTGGGCGCGACGGAAGCGGGCAAGGGAGTGGGAATAGAGAAAGGACTGGAGGGCGTGGATGTACCACACGTGGCCGGGGCTGGCCTCCAGCACCTCGAGCGCGGCAGCGGTGTCCCCCCGTTGAAACGCCATCTCGGCTTCGATCCCCGTGGCATACTCCGGGGCATGGCCTTGATCCTGACCGGCGTCGGCGAAGACGCGCAGCTCTTCGATTCTCTCCATCGCGTCGTCGGCGCGCCCGAGGCGGGCCTCCAACATCCCGGCCAGATAACTGCGGACGACGGGCCGGATGCAGGTGCCCGGCTCGAAGTTCCGGACGGGATGGGGCGACAGACAGCCGGCCCGCGGCGCCCACCGGAGGACGGCGTTCAGGTTCCGCCGCAGGGTGGAAGCATCCGTATCCATGAAGGGCAGCAGCGCAAAGGCGGCTGAATGCGACGTTGCCAGGTCGGGATCCAGGACCTCGAGTCGCCGCATCGCCTCTTCGGCCTCTGCCGGCCGACCCTGAGCCAGAGCGTACACCGCCTCCAGAAGGTGGCCCGTGGCCTGCACTTCCCTCGACCGGTCGGCCTGCAGCAGCGTAGGCACGATCTCCCGGGCCCGGTCCACGTCTCGGGCGAAGACGGCGACGTTCCAGGTTGCGAAGTACCGTGTGATGTCCTGGGCGTGTCGGAGGGAGTCGAGGATGGCGGGCCACCCCTCCGGGTCGTGGGACGCGGCTCGCATGGCCATGAGCTCGAGGGTCCGGTCTCCCTCCGGGGAGAGACCGCGGATTGTCTCGATCCTGGCATCGAGGGAGTCGAGCTGCCCCTCTACGGCGTCGATGCGGGCCACATGCCAGAGGGAGAGGAGGTGTTCCGGCTCGAACCGCAGGACCCGCTGGAATGCGGCTCTGGAGTCGGAGATGGAGCCGCCTCGCATCGGTCCGAAGTGATTCAGCACCTCCGCGAGCTGATACCAGGCCTCGACGTCGTCGGGCCAGGTCCCGAGCACCGTGCGGTAGAGATCCTCGGCCCGGGCCCCGTCCCCGCGGCGCCACGACCACATGGCCTCCACGAGGAGCTTGTCCCGTTCCGA
>JARRLD010000023.1:0-20896 GCA_037387345.1 Gemmatimonadota bacterium | reverse complement strand
TCGGACGCGATACGCCAGGCGAACGAGTCGAGCTATGGGTTGTTCGCGAGCGTGTGGACCGGAGACCGCCGAAGGGGCCAGCGCGTGGCCCGTCGGCTGGAGGTCGGCGGCGTGTCCGTGAACGACGTCCTCAGTCACTACGGTGTCGCCGGGCTTCCCCTGGGGGGACGCGGCGCGAGCGGGTTCGGATACCGGAGGGGGCTCGAGGGGTTGGACGAAATGTCGAGGTCCCGGACGGTGCTCGCCGATCGGCTGGGATTGAAGCGCGAGCTCTGGTGGTTTCCGTATTCGGACCGAGGAGGCCGTTTTCTCCGGGCGTTGGTCGACTGGCGGGGGCTCGGTGGGGTGTCGGGAGCGTTCCATGCCGTGCGCCGGCTGCTGGGCAAGGGGAGCTGACGTGACGCAGCAATTGGCCCAGTCGCTCGGAGCCCAGCGGGAAGAGCTCCTGACCTGCGTACACTGTGGGTTCTGCCTTCCCGCCTGCCCCACCTACAACCGGCTGGGAGACGAGGCCGACTCTCCCCGTGGCAGGCTCTATCTCATGCGGGGAGTCGTGGAGGGGCGCCTCGACCCTGCCTCCGACGCCTTTCGGGTGCACATCGACAGGTGCCTCGGCTGCCGGGCGTGTGAGCCCGTGTGTCCCTCGGGCGTGCGGTACGGGGCCTTGCTGGAGTTGGCTCGGGAAGTCACGGCGCGGCAGCACCGGCCGCCGGTGCTCACCCGACTCCTTCTTGTGACGTTTGGTAGCGCGCGCATGGCCGGGATGCTCTTCGCCCTCGGCAGGGCGATCCGGGGGCTCGGTCTGGCCGCCCTCCTGTCCCGGATCCTCCCGGCTCGGGGCCTCCTGGGGAGTGCCCGATTGGGCCTGGGCATGCTCGCTTCATCGGTGGCGTGGCCCCGGCTCAGGCATGTCGGCGCCGGCGTGAACGGGCGTGGCCCGAAGGAGGCTCCGGCGGCGCCGAAGGAACCGAGAGGGCGGGTGGGCATCCTCAGGGGCTGTGTCCAGGAGGGGCTGTACGGCAGGGTGAACCAGGCGACCCGGCGGGTCCTGGACGCCAACGGATTCGAGGTCGTGGAGATTCCGGGCCAGGGCTGTTGCGGGGCGTTGCACGCGCACGGAGGAGCGCTGGACGAGGCGCGGCGACTGGCCAGGGTGAACATCGCGCGCTTCGAGGCGGCCGATGTCGATCTCGTCGTGGTGAATGCCGCCGGATGCGGCGCGACCATGAAGGAGTACGGACACCTCCTTCGCGAGGATCCGGGCTTTGCCGACCGTGCCCGGTCGCTCTCCCAGCGGACCCGGGATCTCATGGAGCTGCTCGCGGAGGTGGGGCCCCGCGGCGGCGGTCCTCTGTCCTGCAGCGTGGCGTACGATCACCCCTGCCACCTGCTCCATGCCCAGGGGGTCGGAGACGCCCCCCTCGCGGTGCTCTCCGTCATTCCCGCGATGGACGTCCGGGTCGTGACCAACGCGTCGGAGTGCTGCGGTGGAGCCGGGATCTACGGCATGACGCATCCGGAGCTCGGCGGTCACATCGGACGGGACAAGGTTACGGCGGTCCAGGCCACCGCCGCCGACGTGGCGAGCACGCCGAACCCGGGGTGCATGATGCAGATTGGGGCGGGGCTGCGGCTCGCGGGTGCCCCGCAGCACGTGGTTCATCCGGTGGAGCTTCTGGACGAAAGCTACCGTCGGGCGGGATACTACACGTAGTGGAGGCGCGCCGCATGAACGACGCTCGGGCCCATCGAGGGCTCATCACACTGACAGGTGATCACCCCATCTGGGAACGGTTCTTCACCGTCGCCCCACTCGTGCTGGTGGGCACGCGGGAGGAGGACGGCAGCTGGGATCTGGCTCCCAAACACCTGGCCATGCCGCTGGGATGGGAGAACTACTTCTGCTTCGCCTGCACCCCGGGCCACCGAACGTACCTCAACGCTCGACGGGAGGAGGTTTTCACCGTCAGCTTTCCCCGCCCCAGCCAGGTCCTCCTCACGAGCCTTGCAGCGGCGCCGCGGTGCGAGGACGACTCCAAGCCCTCGCTGCATGTCATGGCGACATTCCCGGCCAACCGGGTCAAGGGAGAGCTCGTCGAAGACGCGTATCTTCACCTGGAATGTGCCCTCGCCCGCATCGTGGATGGCTTCGGCCCCTGCAGCCTGGTGGTAGGGAGCATCCTGGAAGCCCACGTGAGCGAGGCCGCCTTGCGTCGGGCGGACAAGGACGACCACGACCTCCTGTCGGAGGCGCCCCTGCTCGCGTACCTGTCGCCGGGTCGCTATGCGCGCATCCGGAAGACGAAGGCCTTCCCATTCCACAAGGGATGGTCCCGGTGAGCTATGCGTTGGAGCGTGGAGGGCCCCAGGCTCGTCCGGGCCTTCCCCGCGCCGTGCTTGAGCAGGTGCGAAGCCACAAGGCGGAGATCCTGGCCCACCTGCGACGCCTGTGTCTCCTGGAGACGCCGACGGACGTGCCCGAAAGCCAGGAGGAAGCCCACGCGGTGCTGTCGGACGTCCTCCACGACCTGGGCTATCGGGTCCGGATGATCCGTGGCCGGGGGTGTGGCCGTCACCTTCTCGCTGCCCCGTCCGAACGGCCCCATGGGCACCCGATCCAGCTTCTGGTGGGCCACACCGACACCGTCTGGCCGTTGGGAACCCTCGAGGAGATGCCCGTGAAGATCCAGGACGGGCGTCTCTTCGGCCCGGGAGCGTTCGACATGAAATCCGGGGTGGTGCTCATCCTGTTCGCGCTGAAGGTGGTGGCCGAGCTGGGTCTGGAGCCTCCGGCCACGCCGGTGGTCTTCATCAACTCCGACGAGGAGACGGGGAGTCCCGACTCCAGGCGACACGTGAGGAGGCTGGCCCGATGCGCCCGGCGGGCCTTCGTTCTGGAGCCATCCCTCGGAGTGGAGGGAAAGCTGAAGACCGCCCGGAAAGGTGTTGGCCATTTCGACGTGACGATCCGTGGCAAGGCGGCGCACGCCGGGCTGGATCCTGCCTCGGGGGCCAGCGCGATCCTCGAGCTGTCCCATGTGATCCAGAGCCTCCACAGCCTCAACGACGAGGCCTCGGGAATCACGGTAAACGTCGGAGTCATCGACGGAGGCATCCGGCCGAACGTGGTGGCTCCCGTGGCGAGTGCGGGTGTGGACGTCCGCATCGCCAACGTCCAGGACGGCGAGCGGATCGAGCGCTTGATCCACGGCCTGCAGCCGTCCGTGCCCGGTGTGAGCCTTCAGGTGAGAGGAGGGATCAAGATCCCTCCCCTGGAGCGCACGCCACGCAACCGGCGGCTGTGGGAAGCCGCCCGGGCGGCGGGCGCCGATCTGGGCCTCTCCCTGGACGAGGCCATGGCCGGCGGGGGCTCGGACGGAAACACGACGAGCCTGTACACCGCGACGCTGGATGGCCTGGGTGCGGTAGGTGACGGTGCCCACGCGGAGCACGAGCACGTGGATATCGACGGGACGGTCGATCGATGCGCCCTGCTTGCGTTGCTTCTTCTGGCACCGCTGGACGACAAGGTCGGATGAGCTACTACTCGATCCGGGCCTTCCAGACCATCGAGGAGCTTCACGAATGCGTGGCGCTCCAGGAGGAGACCTGGGGCCACGGCTTCTCCGAGCGGGTCGCTCCCGCCATCCTGAAGGTCTCCCAGATTCTCGGCGGCGTCGCCGCCGGAGCGTGGGCTCCGGACGGAACCCTGACGGGCTTCGTCTTCGGGATGACCGGGGTCCGAGATGGGGAGGTCGTGCACTGGTCGGACATGTTGGCCGTCCGACGGGGGGTCCGGGATACGGGATTGGGCACGGAGCTGAAGGCGTATCAGAGGCGTGTGATGATGGAGCGTGGGATCGAAAAGATGTTCTGGACCTTCGATCCGCTTCAATCCCGCAACGCCTACCTGAACTTCTCCAAGCTGGGGATCGTGGTTCGGGAATATGTGCAGGACATGTATGGCGAGACGGACTCGCCGCTACACCGAGGCATCGGGACCGACCGATTCATCGCGCTCTGGCTCCTGCTCTCGGAGAGGGTCAGGAAGCGTGTGGAGGAAGGACGGCGCGGCCCCCCGGCCGATAAGATGGCCTCGGAGCCCGCCGCCCTGACCGAAGTCGACCCCCGGGAGGCGCTCCCCCGGCCTGCCGCACCTACGGTGGGACTGGAGACACCCAGGGTCCGCGTGGCCGTGCCGTCGGCGATCTCGGAGCTGATGTCACTGTCCATGGACCACGCCGTCGCCTGGCGGGAGGCGACGCGTGCGGCGCTCACCCACTACCTGGACCGAGGATACGAGGTCCGTGAGCTTGTCCGTGGAGACCGCACCTCCACCTACGTGCTATTCAGGGAAAGGATCTGATGAGGATCGAGCGCGCCGAGCTCCGTGAGATACCCCTGCGCCTGCGGGAGTACTTCGAGATCAGCAGCGGTGGGAAGCAGGATCGCCGAATCCTGCTGCTCGTGCTCCACGGCGAGGGCCTGACGGGGTGGGGCGAGTGCGTGGTCGGCGAGGATCCGGGCTACTCCTACGAAACCACCGAGACCGCGTGGCATCTCCTCACCGATTTCATCCTGCCCCGGGTGGTGGGAAGACAGGCTCCCGGACCCGAGGAGGTGCTCGCGCCGGTGTCCTGGATCCGAGGCCATCGAATGGCGAAGGCGGCCGTGGAGATGGCCGCGTGGGACCTGGCGGCGCGGTTGGACGGCGTGTCGCTGTCCGAGAAGCTCGGCGGGACCCGCTCGCGGGTGCCGGTGGGCGTAAGCGTGGGCATCCAGGCCTCGGACGAGGCTCTGTACGACAAGGTCGAGGGGTACGTGGCGGAGGGGTACGCGCGCATCAAGATCAAGATCAAGCCGGGCAGAGACGTGGAGATGCTCGGTGGGCTCCGGAAGCGCTTTCCCGATGTGCCGCTCATGGCCGATGCCAATTCAGCATACCGACTGGCTGACGCCGCTCGCCTGTGCGAGCTGGATGCGCTGGGCCTGATGATGATCGAGCAGCCCCTGGGTCACGACGACTTCCTGAAGCACGCCCGGCTCCAGGCCCTCCTGGACACGCCCATCTGCCTCGACGAGTCCATCGAGTCGGAGGGGGATCTGGAGCTGGCCCTGGAGCTGGGGAGCTGCCGTATCGTGAACATCAAGCCGGGCCGGGTGGGCGGACACGGGACCTCCCGCCGCCTCCACGACCTCATGAGGGACCGAGGGCTGCCGGTGTGGTGTGGGGGCATGCTGGAGTCGGGGATCGGGCGGGCGCACAACGTCGCGCTGGCCTCTCTGGAGGGGTTCACCCTGCCCGGCGACATCTCGGCTTCCCGGCGCTACTGGGAGCGCGACATCGTCCTGCCCGAGTTCGAAGTCGAAGACGGACACATGCGCGTGCCCGAGGGACCGGGGATCGGAGTCGTGCCCGACCGGGATCGGATCGAGGCCCTCACGGTCCGGAAGGCCACCTTCGGCTGACGGATCAGCTCGGCCCGCGGGACCCGAACTCGAAGGATGGCGTCCGCACCCTGAATCGGCGGGCCGGCAGTCCGAGCATGCGGATCAGGGCACGGCGCAGTCCCCGTCCCACGGCCGTCTGGACGGGCTCGTCCCCGATCACGGACGGAGCGAGGTCGCCTCGAAGCCAGCGCTGGAGCTCTTCGAGGTCGGAGAGCGACAGGGTCTCGACCTCCACCTGTCCCAGGTAGTAGAACTTGCCTTCCTCCTGCGGGCGAAGCGGAAGGCGGAATCCGGAGCGCAGCGCTTCGTGGACCTCCGGCAGCGTATCCGCGGTCAACTCGGCGGAGCCGCCACTCCCGGTAGCCACGCGGTAGCGGCTCTCGAGCGGTTCATAGACGACGCTGGCGCGCCACTCCCCCCGGCCCTTCGGGCTATCGTGGAAGAAGCCGTCCTTCCAGAGCTCCGCGACGATACGGATTCTCACGGGCAGGCCGGAATGGAGCGCCTCGGTGAGCCGGCCCTCGGTCAACAGGTCTCCGATCCGGATCCGGAGCTCACCGGACTCGGGTGCGACGGACAGATAGAGCGGCGCCTCCTCCTGTCCCACGGCGACTCGAGGCGATCCCAGGGCGAGAGCGACCCAGAGGACGCAGATGATCGGCGCCCTTCCGACCCCGTCGGTCAGAGTTCCGGGGGAGGGTAGGATCACGCCGGCGAGACCTCCTCAGAAGCGATGGTCGAGCCGCACAAAGAAGTTCACTCCGCGGTCGTCTCCCCTCAGGGGCCAGGCCCAGTAGAGGCCGAGATCGCCGAGGAACAGGCCGAACCCCACGTCGGCCATGGTCCTGGTGTCGGGTCCGAGCCAGGCAGGGCTGTCCGTCTCGGCGAGGCTCCAACCACGTCCCGCGTTGAAGAACACCGACCAGCGGGGAGTGAAGTCGATGACGGGATACCAGTCCCAGTCCTCGTCCCACTCGTCTGGCCCGAGATCCAGGTGGAAGGACAGGTCCCCCAGGTACTCGGCTTGGAAGAGCGCGATCCGGTCGCATCCATAGCCGGCGAACACGGGCTCCCGGATCGTCTCGGCTCCGACCTGGCGAATGACGGAGAATCGACTGCTCCGGGCGCCGCAGTCCAACGACATCAGACCATAGCCCGGAAGGGAGCCCTCGCCGCCCAGGGCGTGCTGGAACTGAGGCGGAAGGGGAGCCCCGTCCAGAGAGCCTCCCAGAAGCCACCGCGTCTTCAGCTCGGCTTGCGGGCCCAACCTGAGGTACCGACGCAGGTCGAGGAAGCCCGAACGGAACTCGGGATCCACAGGCCGGGCCTGGGCCACCACGTTGGGAGGCAACGGCTCCGGCTCGCTGAACTGCGGCACCGTCAGGGAGCCGTCCAGACCCAGCGTGGCCCGGGCCTGCACGTACCAGCCGTCGGAAGGATCGTCCGGATCATTCCGTCCATCGAAGACCAGCTGTGCGGTGGCGCTCCTCAAGGTCCCTTCGGCGACGAGGGGCTGAGGTCTCCACGGAGCGTCGTTCCGCCTGAGCGTCCAGGGGCTTCCCACGGGCGCGAAGGAGTGATCCTCGTCCCTGTACTCGGCCGACAGGCGCACTCCGGCGTCGGGATCGTGATACTGGGCGATGGCGCTGAAGCCCGTCCGATCGAAGTAGTCCCGGTAGTCACGGTGGAAGAGGAACGTGGCGAGCGACGCCTCGATATCCGCCAGGCCCCACCGTTCGACCGGTTCGATGAGGGAGTAGGCCGTGCCGCCCACCGAGAACCGGCCCTCGGGACCGAAGTGCTGCTCGGCGCGGACGAAGTAGCCGATGGTCTCGTCGTTGACCGTGAATCCGTTCTCCGAGCGCCACACCGCCATGAGGTCCGCTCGGAAGAAGTGCGGCTTGCCCGTGGTGAAGACCGGCCCCACCAGCAGGGGGAGCCCCTCGACCCGGTTGTAGTTCCCCTCACCCCTCACGTCGATGTACGCGCGATTGGAATGCTCGAGCGCCTGCCGTGAGCGCCCCTCGTCGTAGGCGATGCGGTCCCCGCTCCGCTCGTACGGGAGACGCCCCGAGAAGACCACGAGATTGCCTTCCACGCCCCGCGCCTCTCCGAGGGCCTGGCCGCCGATGACCGTGGCGTCGCCGCTGATCCGACCGGCCTCACCCAATACCAGGTCTCCGTTGACCACCACCACGTCCCCGAGGATCTCTCCGCTCACCCGAAGCGGGCCCCCCAGCACGGCGACGTCCCCGACGATGGAACGTCCTGCCGGCACCTCGGCCCGGCCCCTGAAGCGGACCGTTTCCGGGGCGTTGAAGAACGCGATGATCGCGTCCGCCACGTGCCGGGGCAGGTCTGCCTCCTCGATCACCCTCTCCTGCGCACCCAGGGGACTCACCGTCAGGAGCCCCACGATCCATATCGCCTTCCACCGCATCGCCCAGAATCCTCCGTCGATGGCCCCACGTGTTCGCGTGAGAAGCTCAAGCACGCTTCGTACCAGGGCGATCAGGCGACCTATATCACAGTCGGAATTAACGTTACGGTGACAGATCACGGGCTCCGGCTCGCGTTCCGGGGACGAATGGACACCCCCGTTCGTGGCGAAAGGACACAGGCCGCCGCCACGTCATTCCCGGATACCGAGGCGTTTCATGCGCCGGTAGAGGTTGGCCCGGTCCGTCTGGAGGCGCCTGCCCGCTTCCGCCACGTTTCCCCGGGCGGCGTGCAGGGCTCCGCCGATGAGCTCCCGCTCATAGTCGTCCAACCTGTCTCGCAGGCCCCGGGCGTCGTCCTCCTCGTACGCCGGCGTGTCCTCCGAGGGCCGGACCCGGCGAGGGAGGACGGAGGTCACGTCGCCCGGCTGCACCTCCGGTCCCGGGATGAGAATGGCGAGCCGCTCGACGACGTTGAGGAGCTCCCGGACGTTGCCGGGCCACTCGTACTGGGCCAGCGCGGCCATCGCCCCGGAAGAGACCCGCGGCGGCTTCATGCCCTGGCGCTTCCTGAGCCGTTGGAGGGCGTGCTCCACGAGGAGCGGCACGTCCTCCCTGCGGTCCCTCAGCGGGGGCAGCGAGATGGGGACGACGTCCAGGCGGAACAGGAGGTCCTCCCGGAAGTGTCCGTTCCGGACCTCCTCGCGCAGGTCACGGTTGGTGGCCGCGATGACGCGCACGTCCACGGAGATGGGTCCGCTGCCGCCGACGCGCTCCACCTCCCCGCTCTCCAGAGCGCGCAGGAGCTTCGCCTGCGCCTCGGCGCCGAGGTCCGCCACCTCGTCGAGGAAGAGCGTGCCCCCGTGGGCGAGCTCGAAGCGTCCCCGCCTCCGCTCGGTGGCGCCGGTGAACGAGCCCTTCTCATGGCCGAACATCTCGCTCTCCACCAGATCCCTGGGGATAGCCGCCGAGTTGACCCGGATGAAGGGGCCACCGTTCCTCCGTGAGAGCTCGTGGATGGCCGTGGCCACGAGCTCCTTGCCGGTACCGCTCTCGCCCGTGATGAGCACTCTCGCGTCCGTGGGCGCGACCTTCTTCACCAGGTCGCGGACGCGAGTGATGGCCCCCGCGCTGCCGACGAGCTCGGCGCCGGCGCCGAGCTCGGCCGCCAGGGAGCGGCTCAACGCCCGGGCTCTGCTCACCTCCAGCGCTCCGTTCAAGGTGACGAGCACCGTCTCGGGGCTCAGGGGCTTCTCCAGGAAGTGAAAGGCTCCCTCGCGTGTCGCTCGCACGGCATCGGAGAGGGTGGCCTGGCCGCTCATCATCACCACCGGAACGCCCGGGGCCTTCTCGCCCAGGAGCGGCAGGACCTCCAGCCCCGTCATTCCGGGCAGCATGAGGTCCAGGAGGATCACCTCCGGCGGTTCATTCTGCACCTGGGAGATCGCGGCCTCGGCGCTGTCGGATTCCTGGACCCGGTAGCCTTCGGATTCCAGGAGGGCCCGGAGCATGCGGCGGATGTTGCCTTCGTCGTCGACGACCAGGACGTCCATGGTGGGTCCCAGGTGAGTGTGGATACCGTCCGATGAAATCGTGCTGCTCCAGGAAACCTGCGCAAGGTTCTCCCCGCCGTGTCAGCGTCCGGGATCCCCGGCCCGGGGCAGGCGTAGGTCGATGACCGCTCCACCTTCCGGGTGGTTTCGTGCCGACACGTCCCCTCCGTGGTGTCGGAGCGTCTGGCGAACGATGGCCAGACCCAGTCCGGTGCCGCCACTCTTCGTGGTGACATCGGGTTGCCATATGCGCTCCACCAGGTCGAGCGGGATGCCCGGTCCGCGATCGCGGATGCTGACGAAGACCTCGCCCTCACGGGCTTCCAGAGAGACGATCACGGATCCGCCTCCGTCGCCCTGGGCCTCGACGGCGTTCAGCAGGAGGTTTCTGAAGGCCCGCTCCAGGGAGTTTTGATGCCCCTCGACCCAGAGACCGGACGGTCCCTCCACCTGGATCGTGGCGGCGGAGGTGGCGTGCCGGCGCGCCACGGAATCGAGGAGCTCCGTCAGGTCGATCCGGGATCGGGGACCCTCGGGGATCTTGCCGTACTGGGAGAACGTTCTCGCCATCTCGTCGAGGCGACCGATCTCCTCCATGAGCACCTGACCAGCCTCGCTTTCGGCACCCTCGCCTCCCCTGGTGAGCGTCACGGCGGCCAGCCGCATGGGGGTGAGGAGGTTCTTGATCTCGTGGGCCACACGTCGGGCCAGCTCGGTCCACGAGCGCATCTGGGCGTTCTCCACGTCCCGGCGCCGTCCCTCCTCCAGCTGCTCCGACATCCGTCGGAGAGCGTCCCGGAGTGTCCTGAGCTCCTCGATCTCCGGCCCGTGCTCGTCCGGCGGTAACGGCTCTCCCCTCGCGATCCGCTCCGTCCAACCGGCCAGCTCGGCCACGGGTCTCCCGAACCCGCGGGCAAGGCCCCGGGCCACGAGGAACGCCAAGCCCGCCAGAAGCAGTCCGGTCACGAGGGCCGCCAGGGGAAGGACCTGCACGAATCGCTCCGCCACGAACGAGTACAGACGCGAGAGGCGCACGGACTCGGACAGCGCCTCGCGGTGCTGCGCCGCCGCGGCGGCAACTGCGGAGTCTCCGGGGTGGGCCTCTTCGACGGCGTCGAGGAGCTCCAGGCCGGTCTCCGCCACCGCGTCCCAGGCGCCCAGAGTGCCCGACCGGGTGCCGATGGTCTTGAGGGTGAGAGCGCCCGCCGCCACCCCGAGGGCCACCGGAACCAGGACGGCAGCCAGAATGGCGAGGAAGATGCGCCCCTGGAAGCTGCGGACTCGAGATCGGGACATGCGCGTGGGCGTGGGCCGGAATCCGGGCCGGTTTCGTGTGGAGGAGAAGGTAGGTGGCGCCGGGGGGAAGGGCCACGTGCCCGCCCGGCTGCTGCGGCCTGGTCCGCTACGCCGCGACAGGCCGGATACACGTAGGACAGAACCTCCAGCCTGGCAGCAGGGACTCCCCGCAGACGCAGCGACGGCGGCGACGGACGCCGCAGAATGGACATGCGGCGGAGCCTGCGGGCACCTCGCCCTCGCAGGTCGAGCACGGAAGCGTCACGTCCGGGTCGGCCCGGAGGAGCCTCGTGATCTCGTGCGGGGAGGTCAGACCCTCGGCCAGGGAACGGCGGGCATCCTCGGAAAGGCGGTTCATGCCCGCGTCCCGGGCCAGTGTGCGTAGCCTGGCCGTACGGGCTTCTCCGGTGATCTCGTCCCGTATCGCGTCGGAGACGGCAAGCACCTGGTAGACCCCCGTTCGGCCGTGGTAGCCTTCGGCGCAGCCGTCGCAGCCGGAGCCACGACACGCGGTGCACAGACGGCGGACCAGGCGCTGGGCGATCACCCCGGTGAGCCCACCGGCCACGAGGAAGGGCGGAACCCCCATGTGGATGAGTCGCGCGACGGCTCCAGGTGCGTCCGTGGTGTGGATCGTGGAGAGGACCAGGTGGCCGGTGACGGCTGCCGCCATGGCGATCTCCGCGGTCTCCCGGTCCCGGATCTCACCCACCATCACCACATCGGGGTCCTGGCGGAGCACCGCGCGGAGGGCGTCAGCGAAGGCGAGGCCCGCCCGACGGTCCACCTGCACCTGGTTGGCGCCGGGCAGACGGTATTCCACCGGATCCTCGAGGGTTACCACATTCTGATGCTCCAGGTCCAGCTCGGAGAGCGCGGCGAAAAGGGTCGTGCTCTTTCCGCTTCCCGTGGGTCCGGCGGCGAGGAGAACTCCTTCCCCGCCACCCAACATGCGGCGGATGCGCCGGAGATCACGGCCTGCCAGGCCCAGGTGACCGAGGCTTCGCGGCGCCGCGTCCTGGTCGAGGATTCGCACCACGGCCTTTTCCCCGCCGTTCACCGGCAGGGTGGACACACGCAGGGTGAATCCCCGATTCTGGTGTCGCATGGAGATGCGACCGTCCTGAGCCCTGCGCCGGACCGCGATATCCATCCCTGCCATGACCTTGAGTCGGGAGAGCAGGGCCTTGCGGGCGGCTGCCGGGATCTCTGCGGCCTGTCGGAGGACCCCGTCGATCCGGTAGCGTACGCGCACGTCGCCGCCGGTCTCCTCCACGTGGACATCGCTGGCGTCATCCTCGATGGCCGCCTGGAGGATGCGGTCCACGAGGCGAACCACCGGAGCGGAGCGCGTGGCTCGCACGAGGTCCTGGTCGGGGACTTCGGGAGCGTGGCGCAGCTCATCGGGAAGGGCCTCGACGAGGCCGCCCAGCCGGTCCACGTACGAACGGTCCAGGGCTTCCGATACGGCCGACGGCGCGGCCACCCTCGCCTCCACGCGCCGACCCGTCTGGAACTGGAGGTCATCGACCGCTGCCAGGTCCAGCGGATCCGCCATGGCCACCACCACGCTCCTGGGGCCGAGCTGCAGCGGGACGACACGACGGGAGCGCGCCAGATCTCGGCTCACCGCTCCCAGCGCCATCCGCTGCGGTACGAGAGGGGCCTCCTCGAAGGGAAGGCCGAGCTGACCGGCCAGCGCTCGGGCGACCGCTTCCTCGGACACCTCCCCGGCCTCGATGAGGACGCGGCCGAGCCTTTGCCCGGTGTCGTGCTGCTCCTGGAGCGCTCGCTCGACGGCCTGGTCGGAAACCACGCCGGCCTCGGCGAGGAGGCGCCCCAGGACCTTCGTTCGCCGTCTCACACCGGACAGGCTCGCTCCCCCGCGTGGGCGAGGGTATGTCCGCGGGGGACCGGACCTCACACGTCCGTGCCCAGTCGGTGAGCGATGAACGGTGTGATGTCGAGGATGCTCTCGGCCGTCTCGGCCAGCTCCCCGGCGTGGGGCCCCAGGGCGAGCCCAAGGGCGGGATTCCGTGTGTGCCCGGCCGTCACGTCTTCCAGGTTGCCGTGGTCGCTGGCCAGCACCACGGTGATGTCCTCCGGCAGGGCCTCCAGGATGCCCGACAGGAACCGATCCACGCGCTCCAGAGCCGCTGCGGCACCGGCCAGGTCTTCCCGATGGCCGGCCGTGTCCGTGTCGTAATGGGCAAAGAGGGTCAGGTCGGCCGACGAGGCGATGCCGGCGAGGTTCCTTCCGGCCTCCTCCTCGGTGATGCTCGGCAGCCAGTCGTGACCCAGGTGACGTCTCCATCCGTCATTGACGATCTCGCTGGAGACGGCCCGGCCCTGGCCGAGGGCTTCCTCGTGGCGGTCCAGAAGGCCGGCGCCCCTGGCGGCCAGAGGTGGTCCCGCCACCCTACGGCTCCCCCGGGGACCGGGCCATTGCCTCGGGTATGCGTTGGCGAAAATCGTGGCCCGGCCGGCGCTCCTGGAGAGGCGCAGGAGACTCCGCTCCTCGACCAGGGGCCGAAGCCCCACCGGAATCCAGGGTCCGAAGTGACCTCCGTTGAGTCGAGCGGCGTTGACGCCGGTCAGGAGCGCGGCCTGTCCCGTACCGCTCTGCGGCACCCCCGGGACCCGGAGGGTCGCGTCCAGTGGGAACGCGAAGGCCACCGGACCGGAGACTGATGGGCGCCGGGCCGTGGGCAGGGATCCCCCGAGCATCGCCCGCAGGGTGGGAATCCGCGCCCTCAGGAAAGGGTTTCGCTCCTCGTCGTTTTCCCCTATCCCCACCCCGTCGACGAAGAGGAAGAGAAACCGGGACCAGGGTGTCATCCCCCTGGACGCCGCCTTTGGCCGGCCACACGACGACCGGGCCGGACCGGCTCGACGACGCGTGCGAGATCCGCGGAGGAGCTCCTCACTCCGCCGGTCGCAGGTCCATCGTGACCTGGACCTGGATGTGGCCCATGTCGGCCCGCTCGCGGAGGGCGTCTCGGATGCGCGGCTCCACCTTCTGATACGCGGTGAGGACGCCGGTGCGCAGCTCCTTGCGCAACACCTTGAGCGCGTTCACGTCGGCCCGGGTCGTCTTGGTCTCCTTGCGGGCTTCCGTGAGCTCGTAGGGGCGGACCTCGAACGGGGCCATGCCGATGTCGTCCGATCTGTCGTGATCCAGGTATTGGATGGCGACGCTCACGTCCCCCCGGGCATGGTGGTGATGCACGTCGCCCACGGCCTGGAACCTGGCCGCGAGCTTGCCCAGCTCGCCGCGCTGAGCGGCCCGGGTGTAGGCCCGCTCCACCACGGCGAAGATCCGCTTTACCCGTTCGGGGTTGGTGGCGTCGACATCGGGGAGGACCGTATCCAGCTCCCTGCCCATCGCCTGACGGTCCAGGTGGAAGCGGGCACTTTCGGCGTCGCGGTTCCGCGCTCGGTCGATGTTGTCGAGGATCCGATCAGGATTGGTCCGATAGCTCATTCGGCGCTCCCGCGGCGCGGAGATCATGTCGCATACCCTTCCCACCCGGCGAGCGGGCGGGGATCATCACGATATCAACACGTGCCCGGGCGGCCAAGTCCGGGTCCGAACCGAAGGTTTCCCCCCGAGGAGTCGTAGCCTAGACTGCCGGAGGCCCGAGCCCACGGGCCTCGCCTGAACGGACGTACCGCCCAAGGAGCTCAACATGCGTTCCCGACTTCCGAGCCTCGCCCTCGCGTGCATGACCCTCGCCGCATGCGGTCCCGGTGGACCGCCGGCTCCGCCGGGCCTGGCCTACGGATTGCCGACCCAGACCGCGGTGACGTATACCACCGAGGCGCGTGCGGACATCGACATCGATGCCGAGGGCCAGAGCATGCAGGCACAGGGCTCGTCCAGCATGACCCTCGACGTCGCATTCGCGGAGTCGTCCGACGGCCTGGGCGTCACCATGGAGGTTCGCGAGTTCCAGGCCACCCAGAGCAACCCCATGGGGTCCCAGTCGGCCGATGAGGAAGGGATCGAGGGCCCGGTGGTCTTCACGCTGGACCGCACGGGGGAGGCGACCCTGGTTGCCGAGCCCGTGATGACGGGGACGACCGACCAGTTCTTCCAGCCCCTGGAGCTGGCCTACGGGTTTTTCCCCAAGCTCCCGGGCCGTGCGGCCGATGTGGGCGAGTCCTGGACGGACACCGTGAGCTACGAGGGGACGCCCGCAGACGGCAAGATCAAGGTCACCAGCGTGTTGGAGTACACGATGGTGGGGGACACCGTGATCGGCGGGTCGAGCCTGTTGAAGATCTCCTTCGAAGGGACCGTCCAGCAGGTGGCCAGCGGTCAGATCACCGGGATGGACTTCTCCCAGAATCTCTCGGGCACCACCTCCGGGTGGCACCTGTGGGACTCGAACCGGCGGCTCCTCGTGCAGAGCCACGCCGAAGGCGACCTCAGGGGCAGCATGGAGGTGGCCGCGGCGCCCTTCCCGCTGACCGTCAGGGTGCGCCAGCAAGAGGACGTCCATCTCCAAGACGGCATGTGATCCGGAGGCCGAGTCATGAACAACCCCTCGGAAGGACCATCCACCGCCCCGAACGGTCCGGAAGGTCCGGATCCTGAGATCGCCTCCTTTCCCGCCCGGGTCGCGCAGACCTTCTTCTCGCCCGGGAAGCTATCGGAGAGCCTGGCCGCCAGGCCTGTGTGGATCGGGGCCCTGATCCTCGGGGCGGTGCTGGTCGGTCTGCAAAGCGCCCTGATTCCCATCGAGGTGTGGGAATCGATGTTCCGGGAGACCATGATCCAGCGGGGCCAGGCGGTGCCGGAGGGGATGGGCAGCGGCGGCGTGGCCATCATGCGGATCTCCGCTCTGGTGGCGGGGCCCATCATGTACTGCGTGATGGCCTTCCTGTTCGCCGGAGTCGCCACGCTCGTCTTTTCCTTCATCCTGGGTGACGAGGGTCGGTACAAGCAGTACCTGGCGATGGTGTCGCATGCGCTGATCATCCCTACCTTCGTCGGACTCCTGCTCGTACCCCTCCGGATCGCGGAGCAGAATCCCCAGCTGACGTTGAACCTCGGGACGTTCCTGTATTTCCTCCCGGATGGCTACCTGTCGAAGGTCCTGACCATGCTGGACATCTCCCAGTTCTGGGCCTGGGCGGTGGTGGGGATGGGCGCCCACGCCATCGACTCACGGCGGTCGGTCGGTAGCGCGGTGAGCGTCCTCATCGCGCTCAGCGTCATCCTGGCCTTGATCTTCGCGAACTTCGTGCCCTCGGCCGGATGAGCCCAAGAGGGCGGCGCGTCCTGGTCCTGTTCGCGGCCGGGGGCGCCGCCCTCTTCCATCTGTACTCGGCGGGTCTCTCCCCCTTCACCGCGCTGGTCCAGCGGCCCGTTCACCTGGCGTTCATGGCGGTGCTGGGTTTTCTGGGCTTTCGGGGTGGCAAAGGGGACGCGGACCTTCTCGTTCGGGGCAGGGTGACCCGATGGAGCGACTGGCTCCTGGCGGCCCTGGCCGTGGCCGTCTGTCTCTATTTGGCGTCGCAGAACCAGGAGCTGGTCCGACGGTCCGGCTCTCCGAACGGCCTGGACCTGGCCGCCGGAGCCGTGGCGGTTCTCGTCGTGCTCGAGCTCGCGCGCCGGACCACGGGGTGGGGCCTTGTGGCGGTGTGCGTGCTCGCGCTCGGGTACGCGGTGGCCGGGCCGATCTTGCCGGGCGTTCTCGCCCACCGGGGATACGGCACCACGCGGATCATCGAGCACCTCTTCCTCTCGACGGAGGGCATCTGGGGCGTTCCCCTGGGTGTGTCCGCCGACTTCGTGTACCTGTTCGTGCTCTTCGGGGCGGTTCTCGACACGGCGGGTGGAGGCTCCCTCCTCATCGCCCTGGCCCATCGGGTGGCCGGACGCACCCGGGGCGGCCCAGCCAAGACCGCGGCGGTAGCCAGCGCCTTCATGGGGTCCCTTTCAGGGAGTGCGGTGGCCAACGTGGTCACCACCGGGACCTTCACCATTCCCCTCATGAAGCGGGCCGGCTTCAAGCCGTTCTTCGCCGGCGCCATCGAGGCGGCTGCCAGCACCGGAGGACAGCTCATGCCTCCGGTCATGGGCGCCGGCGCGTTCATTCTGGCCACCTGGACCAACATCCCCTACGTGCAGGTGGCGGCCGCGGCGGTGATTCCGGCGCTCCTGTACTACGTGGCGCTGCTGGCCGCGATCCACTTCCGCGCAGGCCGGATGGGGCTCGATCCGCGCCAGGCGGTGCCGGCGGAACGCGTCCGAGACCGTCTCCATCTGCTGCTGCCCCTGGCTGCCATCGTGTTCCTGCTGGCTTCGGGGCGATCACCCATGCGCGCGGCCTTCTGGGGGGTGATGTCCGGTCTGGCTCTCGCCCTCCTCCGCAGGACCACGAGGCTGAGCCTGGCTGACCTCCGACGCGTGCTGGAAGGTGCTGGCCGCGGGGCCGTGCAGGTGGCTGCGGCATGCGCTGCGGCCGGTGTCGTGGTGGGGGTCGCCTCGCTCACGGGCATCGGCCTTCGCATGTCGGAGCTCATCGTGACCCTGTCTGGTGGAAACCTGCTGTCGGCGCTGGTCCTCACGGCCCTGGGGTCCATCGTGCTCGGCATGGGGCTGCCCACCACCGCCGCGTACGTGGTCCTGGCGGCACTGGGCGCTCCGGCTCTGGTGGCCCTGGGGGTGCCGCTGCTGGCTGCGCATCTCTTCATCTTCTACTTCGGCGCAATCTCCAACGTCACACCCCCCGTGTCGCTGGCCGCGTTCGCCGCCGCCGGGATCGCAGAGGCCCCACCGATCCGCACCGCGATGTCCGCAGCCGTGCTGGCCGGAACCGGCTTCCTCGTCCCCTTCATGTTCGTGTACGGACCGTCGCTGCTCCTGGTGGGAAGCGTGCCCGCCATCGCGTTGGCCTGCATCACGGGGATGGCTGGGGTGACGGCCCTGGCGGCGTCGGCGATGGGGTACGCTCGGAGGACGCTGAGGCCCTGGGAGAGGGCCGTGCTGGGCGCGGGTGCGCTGGCGCTCATCTTTCCGGGCGTCTGGACGGACCTCGCTGGAATGATGGCCCTGGTGGTCGGGTTCCGGGCCGGGGAGGGCGGGAGCGCCCGGACCTGAAGTCTGGAGGCGCGCTGGACGAATGGGACGACCCCTGTCAGCTTTTATGGCTCACACCGAAACCCACCCTCCACGATCCCCGCGTTTGCCGGACCCATGCGTCGAGCCACGCTTCTGACCCTCATCGTCCTTCTTGCCGCCTCCTGCGGGGGGGAGGGCGGAGCCCGGCCCCGGTTCCTCTCGCTGGGGACCGGCGGCACGGGGGGCATCTACTATCCCCTGGGCGGCGCTCTGGCCAGCCGCATGTCACTGGCGGATTCCACCCGTCAGTTCACGGCGGAGGTGACGGGCGGATCGGTGGAGAACGTGAACCGGGTCATCGCTGGTCAGATCGACCTGGGATTCTCCCTCGCGGTCACGGCCTTCCAGGCGTACCAGGGAAGCGATGATGTTCCTGCGCCTGCGACAGGGCTGCGCATCGTCGCGCCCCTCTATCCCAACGTCACCCATGTTCTGGTGAGCCGCTCGTCGACGGCCGCCACCCTGTCCGACTTCCGTGGGCGGCGGGTCTCTGTGGGTTCCGCCGGGAGCGGCACCGAGCAGATCTCCGAACAGCTGCTCGCCCTCCATGGGTTGAGCTACGACGACGTCGACGTTCGCTATCTCACGTTCTCGGAGTCGGCGGCCGCGCTGAGGGACGGAGCCATCGACGGGGCCATCCTTTCTGTGGGCTATCCGGCCGCCGCCGTCCTGGAGGCTACGACGACGGGCGACGTTCGCCTGCTGGGGATCGATGCCGAGCGCGCTGCGGCCCTCCGAAAGGAGTTTCCCTACTATACCCCTGGCGAGATTCCAGCCGGCGCCTACCCCGGGGTCAGCAAGGCCATCCCCACGGTGGCGATGATGAACTGGGTCGTCGCCGACCAGACCCTGGACGACGAAGTCGTGACCGGTCTGCTGAACATTCTGGACCGGGACCGTGTCTCCTTGGAGCAGGTTCACGAGATGGCGGAGCAGATTGATCTGGACCGGCTTTCCGACGCCCCCATCCCCCTGCATCCTGCGACAGAACGTTGGCGCGCGGAGAGGGAGAGATAGATAGAGATGACGTTACCTGGTCGACGGAAGATCCTCGAGCTGATGGCGGTGGTAGCCCTCACGGGTGCTCCCTCGCTGGCCGCGGCACAGAGCTCGCTGGACGACGGTTCAACCGACGGAGGCGACCCCCCCGTCGCGCCCACCGCCGTCAGGGTGGAGACCCTGGATGCCAACCGGGACCTGGGGCCCATCGCCATCGACGGGCGCCTGGACGAGCCTGATTGGGATGACGCGAGGGTCTTCACGGGCTTCACGCAGGGCGAGCCCGTGGAGGGCGCTTCTGCCGAGCACGACACCGAAGTCCGGGTGCTCTTCGGGGACGAAGCCATCTGGGTCGCCGCCCGGATGTACGACACGGAGCCCGAAGCCATCGTCGACCGATTGGGTCGCCGCGATTCCCACGGGCAGTGGGATCTCTTCGTCGTCCAGCTCGACCCCAACCAGGACCGCCTCACCGGCTACCTCTTCGGAGTGAGCGCGGCCAATGTCCAGAGCGACGCCTATCTCTACGATGATACACGGATGGATGCCGCCTGGGACGCGGTGTGGTCCTCGGCCGTGCAGATCGACGAGCACGGCTGGACGGTCGAGCTTCGGATTCCCCTGTCCCAGATCCGCTACGAAGCCAGCGCGGGCGAGCAGGTCTGGGGGATGAACTTCTCCCGCTCCAGGACAGCCAGCAACGAACAGACCTACTACTCGTTGGTGTCGAAGACCCGGGAAGGGCGTGTGAGCCAGATGGCCGAAGTGGAGGGCATCCACGTGAGTCGGCCGTCGCGCCGGGTCGAGGCTCTGCCGTACGTCGTCCAGAGCCTGCACCGCGGACCGTCCACCCCGGGGGACCCGTTCTTCGACGGGTCCGATATGGGCGGCCGAGTCGGTCTGGACCTGAGCTACGGACTCGGGGCGGCCTTTACCCTGGACGCCACCATCAATCCCGACTTCGGCCAGGTGGAGGCGGACCCGGCGGTCATCAACCTCACCGCGTTCGAGACGTTCTTCGAGGAACGGCGCCCGTTCTTCGTGGAGGACGCCCGGGTCTTCGACTTCAGCCTCTCGGGCCACCGCGACCAGCTTTTCTACTCCCGACGGGTGGGTCGCGCGCCCCACGGGGGCGCTCCGGCCGGTGCGGAGTTCGAGCTCGTCCCGGACAACGCGACGATTCTCGGCGCGGCCAAGCTCTCGGGTCGAACGTCCGGCGGTCTGTCCGTCGGGGCCATGGCCGCGGTGACGGGAGATGAGTTCGGCGAAGGCCTCTTCGACGACGGAACGCAGGCCGAGTTCCTCGTGGAACCGCGCTCGGAGTACGGCGTGTTCAGCTTGGCCCAGGACTTCAACGAAGGTGCGTCGCAGGTCCGGGGCATCGCCACTGCCATGCGCCGCGAGCTTCCGGGGGACGGAGCGTTCGACTGGCTACCGTCGTCGGCATTCAACGGCGGCGCCCGCTTCCAGCATCAATGGGCGGATCGGACCTATGCCGTGAACGGCTTCCTGACGGCCAGCCACGTGCGCGGATCACCCGAGGCCATGACCCGCCTCCAGCGGGCGAGCAACCACTATTTCCAGCGGCCCGACGCGACACGCTTCGGCGTCGACGAGACCGCCACCTCCCTCTCGGGCATCAACTGGCGGCTGGGGGTGGAGAAGCAGGGAGGAGAGCACTGGACGGGGAGCGTCTGGGCTGCCGAGGTCACGAAGGGCTTCGAGATCAATGACCTGGGCTACTCCACCACCGCCGAGCGGCTGGACGGGGGAGCCCGGATCGGGTACCGGGAAATCCGCCCAGGCGACGTCTTCCGGAACTACAGCGTCAGCTTCTGGAGCTACCACAACTGGAGCCACGAGGCGCTCGACGACATGTGGTCTCTTGACTCGTGGCACCAGGCCCGACTGAGGGGGTCATACAGCCTCAACGCCAACGCCGAGCTCCTGAACTACTGGAACGTGCGCACCAGCGCATCCTACAGCCCCGAGGCCATGAGCCGCTCGGCGACGCGCGGCGGTCCGAT
>JARRLD010000022.1:0-59847 GCA_037387345.1 Gemmatimonadota bacterium | reverse complement strand
CCCCGATTGCGGGGCAAGAGGCAAGGGATACCCTGGAGGTGTTCTTCGTCGGGAACAGCTACATCTACTTCAACAACCTTCCTGGCCTCTTGGAGGGGATCTCTCAGGGCTCGATGGTCCCTACGTGAGTACGGCGAGCCACACGCACGGGGGCTACACACTCCGTAGGCATCTGACCGATGGGCACCTTCCGGGTGCGTTCGAGACTGATCGCTCGTCAGATCGAGCGTGGGACATCGTCGTGCTTCAAGAACAGAGCGCACTCGCGACCGTCACCGATACGGTTACTGGTGAGACGACGCGGCCTTCCTACAAGACTTGGCCTGGACGATCGTCAGCCAAAGAGATGAGGGGTGACTTGCGTCACCGCAGGCGCGCCAGGGTTGAGATCAAGTCCTCCCCCGCGGATACAGCACTGCGCATCTCTCGAACCGACCCATATTCCTCGTGTTCGGCGCCATCTCCGAAGGAGTTAGCGACCCTCGCTCCCAATCTCCGACCAGGGCCGCGGAAACATGTACGAACTGATCGGGAGAATTGACGTCATCCCTGGGCAACGGGACGCGCTTGCGGCCATCCTGTTGAACACTGTGTCTGGCATGCCCGGATGTCACAGTTACGTGGTCGCATACGAGCCGGACGATCCGGACGTGCTTTGGGTCACAGAAGTGTGGGAGAGCAAGGAAAGCCATACGGCGTCCCTCGCTCTCCCCTCGGTGCTGTCAGCGATTCGCGAAGGTCAGCCCATGATCGGTGGCTACTCGCAGCGAGTCGAGACGCAGCCGGTGGGTGGGTTTGGTCTCGACGGCACCCACCGCGAGCTGTCAGGGCTCGGCGCGCACGTCGTCGAGCCTCCTGAGGACAAACCCTGGGGAATGCGTCAATTCACCGTCGAAGACCTCGACGGGAATCGCTTCCATTTCCACTGCGACTGATCCGGACGTGCCCCTCGGCAACGCCAGGGGGCGCGGGCTACTCCCCGTTCCGATCACCCTCCTAGGACCCCTCGGGGTACCAGCGTACCCACCTCCCTGTCCCCATCGATCCCAGGGATGAAGTCGGCGCGCCGCGGAGTGCGTCGATCACCTGCCGTAGGGCCTTCATTCGCTCGCCCCGGATCCCTCTCCTCACCACGAACCCGGTCACGACATCGACCGTTGCCTGTCCGGCCGGGATTTCGTCCACGCCGGCCTTCGCCGCAATCCTGAGCGCGGCTTCCAGCGCCCGCGGATTCAATCTGTCCCGGCGAAGCACGATGACCGACCGGTCGGCCTCGGTGAGGACCAGGGCAACAGGTCTGCCGTTGACCTCGGGAAACCGATCCGGCACCGAGATGATTATGCCGCCCGATGCCTGCGCCCACAGGGCGGACGGAGCGGAGAGCGCCCCGAGGAGGAGGAACGCCAGCGAAAGGTGACGGGAGAGCCATTGGTTCAGAGACATGATATGCGACCTCGGTTGTTTGGTGATGGGGTCTCAGGTGGTCTCGCAGTACAGGAGCTCGAATTCGAGGACCTCGCCTGTGTAGATGTCGTAGGTGTAACGGTACCAGCAGGTATAGATCTCCCCGGGAGGAGGCTCGTCTCCTCCACTCCCGGTCCGCGGATCGTCCACAGGAGCGTCGTCGGTCTCACAGTCCCGCTGCGAATAGGGCTTCCCGTTGCTCGGCCGCTCGGTCTCCCCCCACTCGTAGGGTCCGTAGTCGATCCACACGACGTGCTGGGCGCGACCCGAGGCGGTGTGTCCGCAGGAGCCTTCGATCGCGATCTGCGAGAACGCGTCGTGCCGCTTTTCGGTCTGGGGCCAGAAGTAGCTGTCCTGGGTGGTCTGCAGGAATTCCGTGACGAGGGGCTCGGCGAGGAAGGTCACCGTGGTGTAGACGTCGACCTTGATGCGGTTGCCCGTGAAGGTGGTCTTCGCCTGGTTCCCGGCCCGTCCGTAGGCGACGTAGGGACTGCTGGTGGCCTTGCTGATCAGGGCCGCCTCCAGGTCGTACTCCTCGGGAAGATCCGCCGGCATAGGCTCATCGGCTCGGGCGGAGGGTCCTGCGTTCGCGGCTCGTTCCGGAAGGGGCAGGGTGAGCTCCAGGTCGTGGCCAGGCACCGTCACCCCGCCCGGTTCGTCGAGCACGGCCTTCGGAGCAACGGGTTCTTCGCTGCAGGCCATCGGGCCAGAGAGAAACACCGCGATCAATAGAGCCAAGCGTCTCTGCGTGGACATGACACTCCTCCTGGGGGGGTAGGAAACACAGGGGCGATCTGCTTTGGATGGCCCCGACGTGACGACGGGCTAGGATGCCTCCCGGCACGTTCGCTTCAGGTGAATCATCAGGGTCGTTACCGGTGGGGATCGCTCGTCACGCCCCATCAGCGGTCCGGCGAGGAGAACCCTGGAGGGACCCGGGGCCACGGCTCCGAAGGGCCCGACGAACGGATTCGGCATGGTGAGCTCGCGTTCGACGCCGACGTCGCCCGTTCGCACCAGGACAATCTGGCTCTCCTCGCCGGTGTGATGGCTGATCCAATAGGACGCCCCGCCGTCCAGAACGCCTAGGGGGTGGAGCGCCGCGGAGTTGGAGTCGAGGACCATGACCTTCTGGCGCTCGTCGCGCGGGTAGAGGGGGGCCGCTCGAGCCTCGAGTCGTGCGAGCCCTTCGTCCGCAGCCTCCGACAGCCAGCCGATCCATCTGGGGTCTTGGCCGCGGTCGAACACGGGGTCCCAGAGGTTCCCCGGCCCGGGATCGAAGCGGAACGCTTCGGCGACGCCTCCGCCCAGCTCCACGGACTCGAGCCGAAGGGTCCCCCTCGGCATCGAGCTGATCGTGTCCGCCCTGGCGATGGCGACCACCTCGCCCCAGGACGGGATATGGGCAACGCTCAGCCCGAAAACGCGTGACGGGGTGTCCGTCGTCAACCGCCAATGACTTCCCACCCGGCGCAGAATGGCGACGCCTGCGTTCGCCGCACGAGCCCGGGTGGGGAGGGACCAGAGAAGCCCTCCTCCTTCGCCCCTCACCAGTGGGGACGGCCTCATGGGGTTGAGGGCCACGTCTCGAGGAATCGGCTCGGTCTGGAGGTCGGTCCATTCGCGCCCGTCGAACGAACCGTAGCCGAGCTGTCCAGCCACCTCGTCTTCCGGGAACCGCGTCTCCGGCCGGAGCACCGTGAACGCCACTGACCAGGTGCCATCCTTGTTTCCGACAGCGGAGAGGCCACGGATCTCGGCGCCGGGAAGAGGCGCCGGCACGGCGCGTGCGGAGCCTGTCGAGTCGATCACGGCCCCGACGACGGAGTCCCGGGGCACGACCACACCCGACTGGGCGCCTCGTGACCAGACGTAGGAAGGCGAGCCCAGCAGGAGCATGCCCCTTTCGGTGGCCGACAACGACCGCGCCTCGACGTAGGCCAGGTCGCCCGACTCCAGGGAAAGGAGCTGCCGCCCCGCAACGGTCCACGAGCACACCCCTGATCCGGACGGAACCTGCGCCGCCGCGGGTGCGCACGACCACAGAAGCGTAACCCCCATCCATCGTCTGACGCGCCGGCGCGCATGCACGCGCCGCCTCCGTCCGTCGGGTCCCTGGTGAGCCACCGCTCCTCGTTTCACAGCCATCATTCCTCGAAGCCTCCCGTGATGTCCTCGGAGCAAAATCTGCCGCCGGGGGCGACCGAGAGGGATGGCTGGATGGGCCGGATTCGGGGGATCCTCCCCCTGTGAGGGCCGGTCGACCGGAGCTCCATGGCCGCCCTGCACGGCACGGTGCCCAGCTTCCGGCGGACCGTCGGATCGTAAAGTCGGGCCGGGACTTACGACAGTTTACGACTGATCCAGACGGTGCGATATACGGCCGTGCCGACGGTGCCGACCGCTACGACACCCAGCACCGGTACCAGCAGCGTGCCCGGCGCCCGGCCGCCCAGCCATGCGGACAGGGTGGGATCCAGGATGGCGCCGAAGCCCACTGCCAGGAGTCGTTCCGCCCGCTGCATCACGCCCAGCTTGCAGACGACGCCCACGCTCTCTCCGCGAGCCCGGGCGTAGCTCACCAGAAGCGAGCCGCCCAGGGCCGTCACGACCAGGATCAAGCCGACCCGGGAGTCCGCGAACAGGACCGCCAACCCGATGAAGGCGGCAAACTCGGCGAAGCGGTCCAGGGTGGAATCCAGGAACGCGCCCCTGGGGTCCGCCAGGCCCCGCGCACGGGCGATCCGTCCGTCGAGGATGTCGGCGACTCCTCCCAGGAGCACCATCCAGCCGCCCAGGCTTACGCGTCCCAGACCGAAGCAGACGGCGGCCACCACCCCGAACGCCACGCCCAGCAGATTGAAGAACAGCGGGCCCAGCCCTGCAACCAGAGCGAGCCGCTCCGCCGGTCCGATGAACCAGTAGAACCACCTGCGCGCGAACGCCCCGAGGACGAAGGAACCGCGATCCGCCACATCCAGCGGATCGCTGCCCCGCCCTGCCCGGCCGAGCCCGTACAGGGGCATGGACAACAAGGCCACGCCAAGCACCACCACCAGCACGGCGAGATCGCGTCTCAAGAGGGCTCCTCCGTGTCCGGACGGTAGCGCAGCACCCGGATCACCCTGGGCCAGAGGAAGATGACGGGCCAACGTCGCTCCAGGCGCGTCAGCTCGATGGTCGTCCCGGTCCGCCGTTCCACCTTCCGAACGATGTAGGGAAGCCATTTGTCGAAGGTCAGCACGTGCTTGAGCCACCGGGCGGTGACCCTGGCCTTCGACCGAGCGAAGTATCCGCGCCCGAAGGCGACGCGCCTGGGCTTGCGTCCCGCCGTATACCGGTACCCCCCGTCCGTGCGCTCGAGGACTCCGGCGGACGCCGCCTCCTTCAATATCGGCGTGAATCGGGATTCGAAGTGTCTCTTCTGGCTCTCGAAGATGACCTCCGAACGGTCGGCGGCCTCGGGGCGGAACTCCGCCCGATAGGAGACCTCCATCATGGTCCGGCCCAAGGTGCCTGCGTCGAACACGGCCGGAAGGAAGGGCCCCACCCAGGCCAGCACGCCGGCCCGGGCGTGCTGGATGCGCGCCATCACCCAGGATCGTCGGTTCGCGTCCTTCGCCCATACCAGGCCCACTTCCTGAACCATCCGGCTCAAGAGGAAGTGGTCGGGAGGCTTCTCCGCCAGCGCCCGCTCCAGATGCCGCCGGCTCACCACGAGGCACTTGGCCAAGGCTCCGTCACCGGCAGCCTCGTCCGTCTGGAACGCGATGACGTTGGGAGGCAGGACGTGGGCGAGAGCGACGAGAAGCCACGCCGGGCGGTGGATCTCCCCGGCGGTGCAGAGCCCGTCGTAGAACCTCCGGTAGTCCTCCACCACGATGACCAGGTCCAGGGCGCTGTGGCGGCCCGGCCTGGCTCCGTGAAGATGCGAGCCGTACAGGAACACGGCCTCCACCGACCCCTGGGCGGTTTCGACCAGCCTCTCGGTAAGCGCCCGGGCCAGGGCGAGGCCCGGCCCTCTCGGTGAGCGCCCGGGCCAGGGCGAGGCCCGGCGTTTGGTCCGTACCGGGCACCGGGCGCGGCGGCCCGCTCATGCCGGGAGACCGGCCCGCATCTTCTCGAGCACCTCGATCATCCGCTGCCGAATCCCGGCGATGAACTCCCGCGGATCTGCCTCCGCCTCCTCCCAACGGAACGGCCCCAGCATCTCGATCCGGCCGTCAATCCGACCCATCCCGCCCACGAAATGCTTCATCTTGGCCCGCTCCCAGAACCCGTCGGTCACCAGGACCCAGATCGTCCAGGAGCGTTGGGAGAGGATCTTCCTCAGTCCCCGGGTCTTGAAGCGTCCGATCTCCCCGTCCCGGGTCCGCGTGCCTTCGGGAAAGATGGCCACCGGTGGAGCGGCATCCCGTGCCACCACGCTGAGATCCGTCAACATCTTCCTGGCCTTCGCGGTGTTTGCCGTCGGGTCCACCTCCGGGTATTGATAGAGCCGCAGCATGTGCGAGATTAGCGGAATCCATCGAAAATAGCGCCGGCGCGTAACGATGAGAGGGTACGATCCGTCCATCGAAGCGACCACCAGCGGGATGTCGAGGACCGACTGGTGGTTCATGATGACGAGGGTGCCAGGGTCGGCCGGAAGGCGGGGCAGCTTCGGGATGTGCGCACCGCCCACGCTGGCAAAGCATCGCAGGATGAATCTCGCCAGGGCCTGCTGCCATCGGGTGAGGATCCTCCCGCGGCGGGAGGGAAAGAGGCGGACCGCCGGTGCGACGACGAACCGCTGGACCGGGTCGCACAGCAGCAGGCCGGAGAGCACAAGGAAGAGGGCCAGATAGCCTCGGAGCGTCGACAAGGGGGCGCCTGTTTCAGGAACGAGTCGAGACACCGGCGGGCCGGTGCTCGGAATGACGGCGTAGGGTAATCGGATCAGCGGAGGTGCATCAAGCGGTCCCGCGCCCCGCCGGATCTTGCGGAAGAGAACCAGAGAGGACATCGAGAGGACATGGAGTACACCTACTACGGCTTCCAGAACTGCGTCGGCGCCTTCTTCGAGATGCCTACGGCCGATGCCCGCGGGCTGCTGCCCCGCCATCTCCAGCCCATGGAGATGCAGCACACGAGGAGCATTCTCTCCGTCATGGCATTCCAGTTCACGGAAAGCACGGTTGGGGCCTATGACGAGCTTGTGATGGCCATCATCGTTCCCCCGATGGTGGAGCCGGACAGGCCGCTCCCCAAAGCCGCGTTCTACCCATTCATGGTGGCGACATCCACCGAGGCCGCACGCCTCCACGCCATCGACCGCTGGCACCTCCCCCACCTCATGAAGGACGTGACCATGGACTTCGATGAGGACGGGGACACCATGGACGTGAGGGTCCGCGACGAGGACGGCCCCATCCTGGACCTCATGGTCACCCAGCACGAGTACCGCCCGTCCAAGAACATGTACAGCGCCTTCACCGTGGACGGGGATGCCCGGTTCAAGGCGAACATCTACATGGAGGGCCCCCATTCGGAGCATGAGGAGGAGAACGGCTCCCTCACGCTCTACCGGCACGCCATGACCGAGGGTCTCACCATCGACGACATCGCCACCTATCCGTTCCGTGAGCAGTGGTATCAGGCGGGCCTGCAGACGTTCGAGCCCCTGGAGTCCATCTGAAGGCGGCGCGAAAGACGTTCGTCATCTTCAACCCCGCCGCGGGGCGGGGCCGAGGTGCCAGGCGTTTGGCCAGCTACCAGGCGCTGCTGGCCGACGAGCTGCCGGGCTTCGGCTTCGGGATCACCACGTTCGCGGGTGAGGAGCGGGATCTTGCCGATCGGGCCCTGGCGGGCGGGTACGAGCTGCTGGTGGCGGTCGGCGGGGACGGGACCTGGAGCAACGTGGCCGACCGCGTGGTGGCGTCGGGCCGCGAGGACGTGGTGTTCGGCGTCCTTCCCAACGGCACCGGGAACGACTTCGGGCGAAACCTCGGCTTCGATCCGTCCGACCCAGGGGAGGCGGTTCGCGTCCTGCGGACCGGGCACACCCGGGCCATCGACGTCGGCCGGCTGGAGACGCCCAGCGCCTCCGAGCACCGACCCGAGCTGTCCGAGGCACGGCACTTCATCAACCTCATCGGGTTCGGCTTCGACATCGCCGTGATCGATGCTGCGGCGCGCGCTCGCTTCTTGAGGGGTGAGCTGCTCTACAAGGTGACCGCTCTGCAGCAGCTCTTTCGGTTCCCCGGGGTCCGCTTCGGCCTCGAGACATCCGAAGGGACGAGGAGGGATGAGACCCACCTCATGCTCACCGTGTCCAACGGACGATATTTCGGCGGGGGGTTCCCCATCGCGCCCGAGGCCCGCATGGACGACGGTTGTCTCCATGCCTGTCGTATCGGTGACGCGACCCCACTGGGCCGCCTTAGGCTGTTCAACCTGGCCCAGCGGGGACGCCATGTCCTGGACCCCCGGGTGGAGGTGTTGTCCGACACCCGCTTCCGCCTGGACTTCGACCGGCCGCCCCGGTTCGAGATGGACGGTGACATACGGAACGCGCAGGACCCGACCGTCGTGGCACAAATCCTCCCGCAGGCCCTGCGCGTCGTCACGCCACCCCCCACCGCCTGAGGCGTCTCAACGCCCCCACTCCTTCAGGTCGCACGGACTTTGGTATACAGAGTACTTGACGTCGCGGCATAACCGTGGCAGACTGGGAGCATGTCCATGTCCATGCCAAGGGCCCCCAGGAAGGCGCAGCCACCGCTCGCTCTCCACGACCGGGCGCTGGACGACATCCGCTTCATCAGGGAGACCATGGAGCGGTCGGGCTCCTTCACCGCCGTATCCGGTCGAGGGGGCATCGTCATGGGTCTCGTGGCCCTGCTCGCCGCGGCGGGCGCCCAGGTTCCCTCGTCGCCGTCCGGCTGGGTGGCCGTCTGGATGGGTGCGGCGGCGCTGGCGCTGGCCGTAGCCCTCTGGGCCATGAGCTCCAAGGCACGGGCCGCAGGAACCACGCTCCTCGCAGGTGCGGGAACGAAATTCGCCTGGAACGTGAGCCCGCCGTTGCTGGTCGGCGGACTCCTCACCCTCGCCTTCCTCCGGGAGGGCCTGACCGAGCTGCTGCCCGGAACCTGGCTGCTGATGTACGGGACCGGCGTCGTCACCGGAGGCGCGTTTTCGGTTCGCGTGGTCCCCCTGATGGGATCGCTCTTCATGACCCTGGGCGCCGTGGCCCTGTTCGCGCCGGCCTCCTGGGGTGACGGGCTCATGGCCCTCGGCTTCGGCGGCCTGCACCTGGCGTTCGGTGGCGTCATCTGGAGGAGATATGGGGGCTGAGCGGGAGCCCGCGCCCCGACCTGGCGGACCCCGGTCCGGGAGTCGACCGACCCTGGGGTCGGTACCTGGGCACGGCCTCGACCAGGGGCCTCTCGACCTGGATCGACTCATCCACGAGCGCGTGCGCCTCGGAATCGTCAGCGCCCTGGCGGTGAATGGCACCCTCCCGTTCACCGAGCTTCGGGATCTCCTGGGAACCACCGACGGCAACCTCAGCGCCCACGCCCGCAAGCTCGAGGATGCCGGCTACGTCCTCTGCGAGAAGTCCTTCGAAGGGCGAACGCCGAAGACGGAGTACGCGCTTACCGACACGGGGCGCCGGGCCCTGGCCGCGTATCTCGAGCACATGGAGGCGATCATCAGGACGACGCGGGAGGGAGACAAGGATTAGAATGGCAGCTCTATTTTTTTCGGAGGTGACTCTGTGATGCAAAGTGCTCCACCACATCCGCCTGGCCTACACGCGGGCCTCATCATGGACGGCAACGGCCGCTGGGCCATGGCACGAGGGCGGCCCCGGGAGTGGGGCCACCGGGCCGGTGCTCGGGCCGTGCGACCCGTCGTGGAAGCCGCGCCCGACCTGGGCATAGGCGTCCTGACCCTCTACGCGTTCTCGTCGGACAACTGGCGTCGGCCACGAAGAGAGGTCGACAGCCTCATGAGCCTCTTCCGCCGGTACCTGCGGTCCGAGACCGGCGCCCTGGCGGAGAAGGACGTCCGACTCCAGATCCTGGGGCGCAGGGATCGCCTCGCCCCAACGCTGCTCCAGACCATCGAGCGCTCGGAGGCGGCCACCGCCGGGGGCCGCCGACTCCTTCTGCGGCTCGCCGTGGACTACTCCGCCCGGGAAGCGCTGACCGCGGCCGCACGCCTGTGCAACACGACCGGAGCCGGCCGGGAAAAGCTCGCCGACGCCCTGGGCACGGTGGTCCATGGCGGGGGACCGGCCATCGACGTCGACCTGTTGGTCCGTACCGGTGGCGAGCAGCGCCTCAGCGACTTCCTGCTGTGGGAGTGCGCCTACGCGGAGCTCTTCTTCACGCCCAGGATGTGGCCGGACTTCACCCCGGCCGACCTGGCCATGGCGGTTCGGACCTTCCACGGGCGACAGCGGCGGTTCGGCAACGTGGCGGAGGCCGTCTAACTATCAGTCGGACCACCACGTAGGACCTCGATCTCTCCGCGCGGTCGCCTGGCCTGGCCCGCCAGTCTACGTCACTGCCGGGGGTCGGGTACGTACTCTGCCGTAGGGCCCGGCCGTCGAGGTCGGCAGATCTTGGATGTCGATACCTCCGATCGCCATCTCAGGAGACGCTTGATGAGTATCGGCCCCGACGCCCCCTCCCGGGACATGGACCTCCCAAGGGTGCCGCGCCGCTCCCCGAAGGAGGGCTCCAGGCGGGATGCCGCTTCCGTACATCCTGTCGTAAGGTCCATTGGAACCATAGCTTGGGGATCTCACCGGAGCACTCCCATCACCCGGACGGTGATGATGTCGGCCACACGCAAGCCTGCAGCCTCTGGTCCGGTGGACCCTCTCCAAGGCCCCTATCCTCTCGTCGGCAGGACGGCGGAGCTGGCGGAGCTGGAGGGGCTGCTCCACCCCGGGCATCCCGTGTCCCTTGCCCTGATCTCGGGCGAGCGGGGCTCGGGCAAGACGCGCCTGGCCAGGGAGCTGGCCGCCCGCGCCGAACGCCGGGGCTGGACCGTGGCCCGGGGCCGGGCCTATCCGATGGAGCAGGGCGTCCCCTACGCCCTGTTCTCCGACGCGTTCCAGCCGCTGTTGGACGCGATGGACGCCGACACGCTGGCGGTCCTCAGCCGTGGAGGGGAACGCGACCTGGAGTACCTCTTCCCTGCTCTGGGGCCCCACCGCGATCCGGCCCAGGACCCGGAGGGAGCCAATCCCGAGGAGTTCCGGACGCGCCTCTACTGGACCTTCGCCGAGTTCCTGAAGAGCTACGCCTCCCGCTCACCCCTCCTGGTCTGCCTCGATGACCTCCATTGGGCCGACGCGTCGTCGCTCGAGCTCATCCATTTCCTGGCCCGGCAGCTCACCGAGCACCCGGTGCTCCTCCTGTGCACCTACGACGTCGTCGAGCGGGATCGAAGCCCCCGACTGGTGAGGGCCGAGCGATCGCTCATCTCCCTCGGGGTCGTCCACGCCATCAGCCTCGATGCGCTGACCCGGGAACAGGTGACCGAGCTGGTGTGTCGGGTCTTTACCGTGGCATCGGACATGGTTCGCGAGTTCTCGGCCATGCTGTTCGGGTGGACCCGCGGCAACCCGTTCTTCGTCGGCGAGACCCTCAAATCCCTGGTCGCGACCGGTGCCCTGTCCAGCCACAAGGGCACCTGGGTGGGCTGGGACGCCCGCGACTTCGCCTTGCCCGGCTCCGTCCGTGACGCCGTGGTCACGCGGGTGGCACGATTCAGCAGTGACGTTCAGGCCGTGGCCGAACTGGTTACGGTGATGGGCTCGAGGGCGGCCTATCCGCTTCTGGTATCCATCAGCGGCCTCGAGGAGCCGGAGCTTCTCGCTGCCCTGGAGGAGCTCGTGGCGAACGGCGTCCTCGTGGAGCAGGTGGAGGGGGGCAGGGTGCTGTACGACTACCGGTATCCGGTGATGCGGGAGGTGCTCTACCGGGAGCTGGGGCTACAGCGCAGCCGGCTGCTCCATGGAGCCGTGGCCGAGGCCATGGAGGCGTACTGGGGCGAGGCGGCCGTCCAGCATGCCGACCAGCTGGCGTACCACTTCGCCCGGACCGACGCGGCCCGCCTCTCCGTGAAAGCCGTGACGTATCTGACCGCGGCGGGTCGCGCGGCCCTGGAACGTCACGCCGACCGGGAGGCCGTCGGGTACCTGCAGGCTGCTCTCGAGCGCGTCACCGGATCCCCCGGGGATGGCTACGAAGGGATACGGAGAGCCCTCACTGCCGACCTGGCACGGTGCTACCTGCGTCTCGGAGAATACGAGACCGCCAGGAAGCTCTCGGAGCAGGCGGTGGCGAGCGCCGAGCCCGGCACGGGCGCCCACGCCAGCCTGTGTCGGATGCACGGCCTGACCTCCTTCTGGTGTGGACGCCGGGACGAGGCCTTCCAGATCCTGGACCGTGGCCTCGAGTCCGCCGAGGAAGCGGGGGACCGGGCCACCCGGGTCCGGCTTCGCCTCGCACGCTTCCACTGCCTCCAGGAGATGGGGCGGGCGAAGGAGGCCCTGGAGGAGGTCACCGGTACGCTGCCCGAGGCCGAGATGCTGGGCGATGCCAGGCTGTTGGGGCGGGTCCGGCGGTCCCTGGCGTTGCTCCACGTGTGGACCGGCCCTCCCGCCACGGCCGAGGAGCACGCCTCCAAGGCCATCGAGCTGTCGCAACAGGCCACCGACCTGCGGACCGAGTTCTGGGCCCGGTGGGGTCTGGCCGTCCTCTGGGGGATGAGGGGTGACGCGCAGCGCATGGCAGACGGGCTCGACGAGCTCATGATTCTCGCGGATCGCCTCCGCTCCCCCGTGCTGAGGCTCTGGACCGCCACGATGTCCATCGAGCACGCGTACGCCGCCGGCAATTGGGACGAGGGCATCGCCCTGGGCGAGCAGAGCGTCGCCCTGGCCCGCAACCTCAACCAGAAGAGCCTGCTGCCCCTGCTCCTGGCCGCTACCTCCCAGTTCTACCTGGGACGGGCCGAGTTCGACCGGGCGAAGCTCCTGGTGGACGAGGCGTGTGAGATCGCCAGGAAGGACGATGCCGAGGGCCCGGGTCCCGTCTACCGGACCATCCCGGCTCTCACCGCTCTGGCCCACTACCTGGTGGCCGTCGGCAAGTACGAGGAGGCAGCGGACGCCGCCCGACAGGCCCTCGAGATCGCCGAGGGCACCGAGTACCATCTCCTCGTGGTGCACCGGCTCCTCCCCATCCTCGCCGAGGCCTGGCTGTGGGCCGAGCGGATCGACGAGGCGGAAGCGGCGGGGCGCCGCCTCAGGGACTACGCCGAGAAGATGGATCACAAGCTGGGCATGGCCTGGGCCGACGCCTGCGACGCGCTGGTCCGGTGGAAGCGGGGGGATCCGGAAGGCGGCGCGCAGGGCATGATGCAGGCCGCGGAGAAGCTGGAGGAGATCCCCATGATCCCCTACGCCGTGCGCATCCGTCGCCAGCTGGCCGCTCGCCTCCGTGACATCGACAGGAAAGAGGAGGCCGTGGCCGAGCTCCTCCACATCCACGACGTTTTCGCCAAGCTCGGCGCGGAGATCGAGCTGGAGAAGACCCGCAAGCAGCTGAGGGAGCTCGACGTACGGCCTCCGCCCCGGGGGAAGGGGATGCTCGGCCTCACGCCCAAGGAGCTCAAGGTCGCCCGCCTCGTGGCGCACCGTCTGTCGAACAAGGCCGTCGGCAAGGAGATGGGAATCTCCCCTCGAACGGTGAGCACCCACCTCTCGAGCATCTTCCGGAAGCTGGATGTGAGCTCACGAATCCAGCTGGGCGACCTGGTCCGGGACCAGGGCCTGATGGAGGATCGGCCGGACCTCGAGCCCTGAGCCCCGGAATACGGTCGGCGCTCCGGCGGCGTCGGCCTTGCTCACCAGGCGCAGGGCGCCGTCTATTCACTCCATGCCGGAGCCTGTCGTCGACGTCCGTGTCAGCGAAACCACCGTCGAGGTCCGCAGCTACGAGCTGGACGCCTTCGACCACGTCAACCACTCCATCTTCCTCAACTATCTGGAGTACGCCCGCTACGATGCGTTGAGGCAGGGCGGGTTCCCGTACGAGGAGATGATCCGCCGCGGCTGGGGGGTGTACGTGGTTCGCCTCGAGATCGACTATCTGCATCAGGCCCGGCTGGGCGACCGTCTGCGCATCCGCACCTGGGCCCGTTCCCGGAAACGGTCCACCCTGCTGATCGAACAGGATATCGCTCGGGCAGACGAGCCGGAGGTCGGTATCGCCCGGGCGCTCGTCACCGCCGTGTGGGTCGATCCGTCCGGTCGGCCCATGCGGGTGCCCGCCGAGGTCCAGGCCGCCCTGGGGTTCGGTGGAACCGGCGACGTCGCCACCCTTGACCCCTGACGGACCACTTCTGAATCTGCCATGGTCCGACTCCTCCCAAGCGATTCCATCGGAGTGATCCCCATGACCATCCGCCCAGTTCCCGGATTCCTGACCGCCCTGGCCGCGTGCGCCGCGGCGGCATGCTCATCGGGCCCGGACGAATCCTCCGCGGCCCCCAGCGAGGAAACACCGTCGGCGCTTGCCAGCCAGTGTGCTGCGGACAACGGAGGCATTACGCTCCCCGACGGATTCTGCGCCATCCTGTTCGTAGACAGCCTCCCCGGTACGCGGCACGTGGAGATCGCCGCCAACGGTGACGTCTTCGTCGCCCGACGGAACCGGAGGACGTCTCGCGACGCCCCGATCCAGACCGGGGGCGTCACCGTGCTGCGGGACACCGACGGCGACGGGGTTGCCGACCGCTCGCAGACCTGGGGCGAGAACGGGGGGAACGACGTGCTCATCGCCGAGGGGTTCGTCTATCACGCTCCCGACGACGCGGTCTTGCGGTATCCCCTCGACGAAGGCGCCATGGTGCCTTCCGGCCCGCCGGACACCATCGTCTCCGGCCTGCCCGACACGCGGAACCACACAGCCAAGAGCATCGCCCTGGGGTCGGACGGAAGCCTGTACGTGAACATCGGGGCGCCGTCGAACGCCTGCATGGTGGAGAGCCGCACGGCGGGGTCGCCCGGACAGGACCCCTGCCGTCAACTCGAAGATCGGGCGGGAATCTGGAGGTTTGACGCCGACCGCACGGGTCAGACCCAGGCCGACGGCACGCGCTTCGCGACGGGCCTGAGAAACGTGGTGGCGCTTCAGGTCCACCCGGGAACCAACGTGCTATACGGTGTCATGCACGGACGCGACCAGCTGCACGGCATGTTCCCGGACCTCTTCACGGTGGATCAGAACGCCGAAAAGCCTTCCGAGGAATTCGTCCGGATTGTTGAGGGATCCGACTTCGGATGGCCGTACTGCTACCACGATCCCGAGACCGGCGCCAAGGTCCTGGCCCCGGAATACGGCGGGGACGGCGCCCAGGTCGGTCGCTGCGCCGACAAGGACATGCCCATCATCGGCTTCCCCGCTCACTGGGCACCGAATGACCTGGAGTTCTACTCGGGCACCCAGTTCCCCGCTGCCTATCGCGGGGGCGCGTTCATCGCCTTTCACGGTTCCTGGAACCGGGCCCCAAGACCCCAGGACGGCTACCGCGTCGTCTTCGTTCCGGCCTCGGCGAACGGACCGGACACGACCTGGGAGACCTTCGCGGACGGATTCCGCCGCGAGGGTGACAACGCGTCTGTAGCGCGACCCGTAGGGCTATCCACCGGCCCCGACGGATCCCTGTTCATATCCGATTCCTCCCGTGGTCGGATATGGCGAGTCGTGTACCGGGGATCATGACATAGCGACCTGGAGGATGTCGACGATGGCGCCGCCGGTGCTTGTGGGCAACGACGTGGTGGATCTCTCGAATCCCCGGGTACGTGGCAAGGCCGGGGACGAACGGTTCGTCTCGCGGATCCTCGACGCGTCGGAGCGTCCGGCGCTCAGCGCGAGAACGGATCCCGACCTCGAGCTCTGGTGCCTGTGGGCGGCGAAGGAGGCTGCCTACAAGGTCGTGGCCAAGATGCGGAAGCGCCCTCCCGTATTCGGCCACGCGGCGTTCCGCGTGGCCTGGACCTGCCGCGGCATGGCACGGTTGGGAGACGAGTCAACCGTCCGAAGAGGCGTCGTCTCCTGTGAGAATGTGGAGACCCCGGTCGAGGTGAGGCACGAGTTCGGGGTGCTCCACGCCGTGGCGATATTGGGGGGTCGGATCGACCTCCTCTATGAGATCGTGGCAGGAAGGCGTCGCCTGGCGGAGATCGCTCACTACGGACAGGAGACTGCAGACAGGCTGCGGGATCTGCTGTCCCCGCGGGAGGCCGAGGCGGCAAGCTCATCCGTGTCCGTCGCGGTCCGCATCGATGCCCGGTCTGCAATGGCCCATGCGATGGACGTGGACGATGCGCGCCTCGAGATCGTGAGACATCCCGGGCTCGGCGAACGGAAGCCGCCGATGGTCCTCTTGGACGGCTCGGAGGCCCCGGCCGACGTGTCCCTGTCCCACGACGGGCCCTGGATCGCGTGGGCCTTCTGGGCAGGGCCCGCCGGGAGCGGCTGACCCCCGGCCCTCAGCGCGTCAGCGGCCGATAGTTGGCGTGCACCGAGAGACCGAAGCGCTCATAGTACGCTTGCCCGAAGTCGGTCTCCGCGCGCGTCCATCCCAGCCGCACGGCGCCGTCCAGGTTGGATGCGAGCGACCGCCCGACCTGCAGGTACGCGATGGACGCGTTATCGGCCTCCTCTCCGGGAACCAGCCGGGCGAAATCCGTCTCGTGCAGATAGCCCTTGTCCGTGAGCACCGCATAGGCATTCAGCGAGAAGCCCGCAGGCAGGGGCGTGGTGACGAGCGCCCGGAAGCTGACTGCATCGTACTCGGGTCTGTCGGAATTCGACCGATTCATTGCCCCGTCGAGCCCCACCTGCGCAAAGACGTGCCCGGAATGTGTCCACTCCATGCCCACCCGCGCGGTGCGGTCCCGCCGGAAGGGATCGTCCGGATCGAAGCTTCCCTGATTGCTGTACTCCGTCCAGCGCAGACCCCCGTGGACCCGGATCGTCGATGTCGCCCCCCACCGCAGCCCCACCTCGACTCCGGACGACCTTCGATCCAGGAGGTCCAGCTGCGGAACGAGCGCCAGGGCCCCGTAATCCGTTTCCTCGACATCCACGCGTGCGTCGAAGCTCAGGCCGTCGAACGACCGGGTAATCAGGCCGACGACACCCTGCAGCATCGAATAGCCCGGCTGTAGGAACAGGGGCATGGGCGGCCTGTCCTGGACGGATCTCCCTCGGTAAAGCCCCCGCACGCGCAGGGACCCCCAGCTTCCCAGCCCCTGGATGAACCGCGGCGACACCGAGCCCACCCATTCTCTCGGAGCGTAGTCGAGCTCCTCGAACCCGAAGGCCGCGGCCTGGCGCATCCCTCCGTCGAAGGAGACGTCGAAGCTCCGCGTCCGCGAGCCGAGCAGAATCAGCGAGCCGCTGACGGCGACCTCCCCCACCGCCGCCGTAGCGTCTTCGGTGCTGTCCACGATCGGCAGCGTCACCGCGGAAAAGTTGCCCGAGTAGGATTCCGCGGACCCCCCAAGAGTGACCACCAGGTCACGGAACCGCACCTGGCTTTCGGCCGGCGCAGCTGATCCGCTCACGGCCAACATCGCCGACGTGAAAACCAGAGCGCGTGCGTAGCTGATCCGCCGCCTCATACGATCGACCTCAACCGAGACCGGAACGTTCTCGCCTTGATGAGCACCTGGTCCCGGTAGCCCACCAGCTGCGCCCTGTACGACATGAGCTCCTCGATCCGCTCCTCGAGGGTCAGGGGGCGATTGCCCACCCCGGTGCTGTCCGCGGCCGCATCGCTCCCAGGCGGACCCGTGGTGACACCGACAGGCAGGTTCGTATCGTCGAAGCGACCGACAGCCCGCAGCAGATCCTCCCGCTGCCGGTCGCTGCGGGCCTGTTCGTTGAGCAGCTCCACGCGCCGGTCGATGTCGGAGATGACCGTATCCACGAGCGCGGCGTACGCCTCCACCAGCTGTGCCTTGGTCTCGAGCTCCTCGGGGCCGTCCCTCGGATCGAAGTTGATGTCGGGGAGGATGGCGACGTCGATGCGGAAGGCATGCTCCTCACCCCCGTCCTCGAGCCGGGACAGCTCCGCCCGACGGTCTCGATAGATGGCGTCGATCTCCGTCAGTCGCAGCTCCGTGGGCGCCTCCGACATCGCGACGGCGAGCTGCTGGAGGCTGAGGTTGAGCACCTCGACGAACGCCTGTCGGGCCTCGGCGAGTCTTTGGCGGGCCTCGTCGACCCTGCGCTCCTGAGCCGCGAGTGGCCCCGAGCGGGCCTGGGCCTGGGCGTAGGCTGACTCCAGGGCCTGGTCGTCGCCGGTGCGGTGGGCCTCCCGAACCGTGTTGAGCGCCGCGGAGAACTGGCGATCCACGACGCTGAGTGCCGCGCGGGCTGCTTCATATTCCAGCTCCGCTTGCTGGAACTCGAGGCGTCGCTGGATGACCTGCTCCTCCAGCGACTGACCACGGGCTCCCACAGGCGCGAGCGACGCCAGCACCACGAGGAGGGGGCGCCGCGATCGCAGCCATCCGCTCCATACCCGGCAGGAAAGCTTCATGCCTCGATTCCGTACTTCTCGAGCTTGTAATAGAGCGCGCTCGGCTTCAGGCCGAGAAGCCGAGCGGCTTCGGCCTTGACGCCGCTAGCCTGCTCCAGCGCCTGTCGCAGAAGCCGCTCCTCGATCCCTTCCACCGCCTGATTGAGGTCCAATCCTCCCTCGGGAAGATCTCTGCGCGGGACTCCGTCGCCGAAGGCGCTGTGCGAGGGGACCGCTCCGCCGAGGGGCGGGAGGTAGTCCTCTGTCAGCTCTTCTCCATCCGCCATGACGAGGGCACGCTCGATCACGTTTTCGAGCTCCCGGACATTGCCGGGCCAGCCGTACGCTGCCAGTCGCTTCAAGGTCCCGGGCGTAGCCGTGAGCGCGGGAGATGCCGTCCTCGCGTGCAGCTTGTCGATGAAGTGGTTGACCAGCAGGGGGATGTCTTCCTTCCTGTCGCGAAGCGGAGGCAGCGTGATCGGCACAACGTGGAGGCGATAGAAGAGGTCCTCCCTGAACGTGCCGTCTGACAGAAGCCGGTCGGCCGTAGCATTCGTGGCGGCAATGATGCGCACGTCCACCGGAAGGGTCTCCTCACCGCCGACCCTCTCGAGCTCCCGCTCCTGAAGGACACGCAGCAGGCGCACCTGTGTCGTATGGGGAACCGTGGCGATCTCGTCGAGGAACAACGTACCTCCGTCCGCGAGCTCGAAGCGCCCCCGACGCCGTCGCTCCGCGCCGGTGAACGCACCCTTCTCGTGGCCGAAGAGCTCCGAGTCCAGAAGACTCTCGGTAAGCGCACCGCAGTTCACACGCACAAAGGGTCCGTCACAGCGCGGTGATCCGGCATGAATGGCCCTCGCCACCAGCTCCTTCCCCGTCCCGGATTCACCGTAGATCATGACCGTCGAGTCACTTCGTGCGATCCGGTCGACCCAACGGAACACCTGGGTCATGGGCGGAGACTCCCCCACGATCTCACCGTACCGGGCCTGGGTCTCCTCCCTCAGGTAGGTGTTCTCCACCTTGAGGGCCACGTTCTCCCGACGGAGACGGGCTCGCTCATAGTGCTCCGCCACCAGGCGATCGACCTTGACCGCGAACTCTTCCGAGGAGAACGGCTTCGTGATGTAGTCTGCCGCACCCAGCTTCATGGCTTCCACGACCTTCTCGATGGTGCCGTGGGCCGTGATGACCATGACTTCGGTGTCGGGTGTGTGCCGTTTCACGCGCCGGAGGACCTCGATTCCGTCCATGCGGGCCATCTTGAGATCCGTGATCACCAGATCAGCCACCTCCTCGGCCAGCAACTCCAGGCCCCGCTTGCCGCTGTCAGCGACCCGCGTACGGTGACCTCTGCGCCTCAGGAGCAGCTCCAGCCCCTCCCGCATGGCGGCGTGGTCTTCGATGATCAGGATCTCGGCCATGGGCGCGCGCTATCTGGCTGCCTCGGCAACCGCCGGAAGCCTGGACGCGGGTGGAGGATCTTCCAGACTCCGGAAATATATGCGGAACTCCGATCCCCTCCCACCATTTGTTTCCTTCCGTCGGACGAGCTCCACACGTCCGTGGTGAGCTTCGGCGATCTTGCGGACGATGGCCAGGCCCAGGCCGGCACCCTGCTCCTTGTCGGTCACGAACGGATCGAAGATTCGATCCCGGAGACCGGCGGGGACTCCCGGACCGTCGTCCGCCACCGCCACCACGATCTCGCCACCCCGGACGAAGGAGGTCAGCTCCACGTTCTTCGCGACCTGCGCCGCGTTGCGCAGGAGGTTGAGCACGGCGCGCTTCGCGTGCTGGGGATCCACCGACGCGAGCAGCGGCTCCTCCGGCAGCACGAGCCGAAGCTCCCCTCCGCCCTGCTTCATCTGGGCACGCACCAGCTCCGCTGCCTCGCTGAGAGGCACCCTCAGATCGCCGAGCTCCCGGGCAGGTGCCAGGGGACGGGCGAAGGTGAGGAAGTCGTCGATGATACGGTTGAGGGCGATGATCTCCTCCCGAATCCTGGCCATCAACCGAACCCGCTCGTCTCCGTCGTGGGCATCCGCGGCGGCCGATGCGAACAGCTCCAATCCTCCGAGGGGATTGCGGATCTCGTGGGCCACCTGCGCCAACATCAGCCGCAGCTGCTCGTCCCGTTCCTGTACGCCCTGCCGCATTCGCTCCATGGCGCGGGAGAGACGCCCGAGCTCCACTCCTCGCTCGATGGCTACCGGTTCGTCCATGTGCCCCCGTTGGATTCGCAGGGCCACCCGGCTGAGTCGTTCGAGAGGACGGATGATGCCCGCGGCGAGCAGCGCGGCGAGGAGCGTCGCCAGGACTGCCGCAACCAGGGAGCCGATGAGCAGGTTCTCACGGAGCGTGTCCAGCGGGGACAGATAGTCGGCTGGCATGAGCACGGCGAGAACCAACGGGGACTGCTCGAGCTTGGCGAAGCCCCACTTGTACTGTCGGTTGTCCGTGCCGGTGAAGGACCGCGTCGTCGCGCTCCCCCAGGCGCGTGCGGAATCCAACTCCTGGTCGAAGGGCTCAAGGAACCGCAGTGGTGTGCCGATGGGGAAGGAGTCAGCCGGAAAGGAGCTTACGAGCACCGTGTTGTCCTGGGCCACCACGTAGGCCTCGGACACGTAGTTGAGCAGACGCTCGAGGCGCGCGTGGTTGCTGGTCCAGGCTCGCAGGTCCTCGAAACCCGGCTGAAGACTCTCCAGGATCGTCGCCTGGAGTCCCGTCTCTGCAGCGGCTCCGGCCACCCAGGACGCTCGCTGATCCAACTCGGCCTCCACCGCCCTCCTGGCTTCGCGCCACGCCAGATAGCCCCCGGAAGCAGACACCATGATGGCAAAGGCCACGATGGCGGTAGTGAACAGCGCGCGGATGGACATCCGTCATACCCCGCAGGGTACACGCTCGACCCGTATATCCGCAAAGCGGATGGGAGCGGGCGTCCGGGGTGCGACGATGATGTGGAATGGCACGTGGCTCTGCGCAGCCGGGGAACAGAAGTCGCCAGGGACCCGCTCGAAGATCTCCGTGAGGGTCCCTTCATATACCTGGAGGACCCGCCGAACCTCCTCTCGTCCAGGAAGGCCACCGGCGCGCTGAGACGCGTAGGCGTATCTTCGCCCCGGTCGAGGGTACCGACCGGCACGCTGCCGGCATAGGCCGAGACGAAGTCTTCGCCCAGGGTACGGTCCCGGGCCAGCATCGTGGCCAGGGCAACCCGGGAAGCGGACGGGTCGGGACCGGCGCCCACCGGTGTAAGGTTCCCCAACGACCCGGAGACGCATCGGATCCAGGTGTACTCCTCGTCGCGAATATCGTCCCGGATGGAGAAGGAGAGACGCGTGCCGGTCTGTCCACACTGCGGGTCTGTATCCCGGGGCAGCTCGTCGATGAAGAGCTCCAGTCCCTGGACCTCGTTCAACTGGGTGATCAGGGAAGCGTAGTCGGCGGCAAACAGCGCCGCATTCCCCGGATTGTGCCGGAGCTCGTCGTCGCCCAGGAGCCCCCGATACGAGATGGACTCCTCCAGGGTCCAGGAGCCCCCCGACTCCCAGGTGAGGACCTGACGGAGCTGGCCGGCTGCAAGGGTGGAAGCACCCCGAAGGGGCACCATGAGCTCGGCACGGATCTGGCCGAGCTGGCCGAAGCGCAATGTGCCTGGCGGGGCGGTGCCATTGTCGCCACAGGCCGACAGCGATCCGGTGGCGAGCAGGAGCGCAAGGTAGCTCCTCAACAGGCGCCGCCGGCACAGGCTACCGGCGGTCGGAAGGTTTCGCTGAGGTAAACGCATGAGTGACCGAGGCGGACGACGCTCCTCCACGGATGTTGGGACTCGGCATCGGCAATTCTTACCCACCGCGCCCCCCTGCGTTCGTGCGGTCATCGTCGTAAGGCGACCCGAGGGCCCGCCACGGGCCATCCGAACGACCACGGGGCGGTCGGCCTCGTTGGACCTACCGCCCCAAAAAACCCCCCTCCGCTCCGTGAAGGAGACCTCTAGTCGAGCAGCCTCAAAGGCATCACCAAGCAGAGATAATCCATCGCTTCATCCCCCTCGGGAATCGGCTCGATGGTCGCGGCGCGCTCCGGAGCCTTGAAGGTGACCCTCACCTCGTCCGTGGGCATGTACCGCAGGACCTCAAGAAGGTAATTGGCGTTGAAGCCAATCTCCATCTCCTCTCCTTCGTATCCCACCTCCAGCTCGTCATGTCCTTCCCCCAGGTCCGGGGTGAGCACGTTCAGGTGGACGCGGCCGCTCTCGAACTTGAGGCGAATGCGGTGCGTCTGGTCCGAGGCCACCACAGCCATGCGGCGCACGGCAGACTCCAGAGCCTTCTTGTGCACCGCCGCAATGCGGTCATTGTCCTTGGGAATGACCTGGTCGTAGTTGGGATAGCTCCCATCGATGAGCCGTGTGAAGACCTCGGTGGCCTCCGCGCTGAACCCGAGATGGTTTCCTTCGCGTGCCACGCTGAGCTCCTCCTCCCCTTTGAACAGCCTCTGCACGTGCTGCAGGGCCGCCGGCGGCACGATGAAGTCTGCGGAAGGCACGCTGGCGGAATCCGCCGGAATCCCCATCCGAGCGAGACGGTGCCCGTTGGTGGCCACCATCGTCATGGACCCGTCTCGTAGCTCCCACAACACGCCGTTCAGGATGGGTCGGCTCTCCTCCGTAGACACGGCAAAGGCGGTGTGATGAATCAGCCCGTGCAGATCCTTCCCCTTGACTCTCCAGCCCTGCTCGAAGTCGATGGACGGGAGTGAGGGAAACTCCTCGGCGGGAAGCCCGTTGAACTTGAAGTTGCTACGCCCACATCTGAGCTCGATCTGGTCGCCTCGCGTCGACACGTCCACCGGCTCATCCGGAAGCTCCCGCGTGATCTCCTGGAGCTTCTTGCCCGGCGCCGTGAGACTACCCTCTTCCTTCACGTCCGCGGGCACCCGAACGCGGACGGCCACATCGAGATCCGTGCCGCTCATCCAGACGGAATTCTCGCGGACCTCGAAGAGGATGTTGGAAAGCACCGGCAGGGTCGTCTTCGACGGGATGCTGGCCGACACCGCCGCCAGCCCGCTGTGGAGGTTCTGCCTGGTGATCGTGAAGTTCATGGACCTGCCTGCTCCTGATACGGTTGCTTCCTGACGGGAGTCTTTTTCAACGGGTGAATGAACCTATCTCTCTAACAGAAAGAAGAACATAGTAGTAGTAGAGCGTGTGGAAGTGTGGAGAACCGGGTCGGCGAGGGCCTGAGAACCGCGACCCGACACGGTTCTTTCGGCTTGCGGACCGCTCTGGAAGCTCCGTTGAAAGCGGTAGCGGTGTTCCACGGGGACGCGTGTCCTGCGCGACTCCGGTGGACAACGAGCAGACTTCTCCCGGACCTTTCCACACTCACTCCCCAGCCCTGGGGCCACGCACCTCTTCGCGGGCGTCCGCCACGCGTCTGCGGAACTCGGGATCGACGGCCATTTGCTGCTCCACCTTCTTGATGGAGTGGATCACGGTCGAATGATCTCGGCCCCCGAAGATCTCTCCGATCCGAACCAGGGACGTCCCGAGAGTCTCCTTGATGAGATACATGGCCACCTGACGAGGCACCGTGACGTCCCTGGTGCGTCGCTTGGACGCCAGGGCTTCGGGTTTCACGCGCCACCGGCTCGCGACCATGGCCTGAATGCGCTCGGGAGACCAGATGGGTCGGTCTTGAGGCGTGGATCTGCCGAGGACTCCGGAGAGGGCCGTCCGTGCCAGATGCAGCGTGATCTCCTGATGAGTCAGGGAGGAATACGCCAGAAGCTTGATGACCGCCCCCTCCAGCTCCCGCACCGAGGAGGTACAGGAGTGGGCGATGAACTCGATGACTTCGTCGTCCAGAAGGAGACCGTCGTCCTCGGCCTTCTTCCGGAGGATGGCCATGCGCGTCTCGTAGTCGGGTGCCCTGATGTCCACCACCAGACCCCACTCGAATCTCGACACCAGGCGAGCCTCCAGCCCAGGGAGATCCTTCGGGGGCCGATCGCTGGTGAGGATGATCTGTCGTTGGGCGTCGTACAGCGCGTTGAAGGTATGGAAGAACTCCTCCTGCGTGCGTTCCTTTCCCTCCAGGAAGTGGATGTCGTCCACCAGGAGGAGGTCCATCTCGCGATACCGGTGCCGGAAGGCGGACATGGTTCCCGCCTGGATCGACCCCACCAGCTCGTTGGTGAATTGCTCCGAAGACGCGTAGGCCACGTGCCGGCGGGGATCCACCTGGAGGAGGTGGTGCCCGATCGCGTGCATCAGGTGGGTCTTGCCGAGCCCGACGCCGCCATAGAGAAAGAGCGGGTTGTACATCCTGGCGGGCTTCTCGGCGACAGCCCGGGACGCGGCCACGGCGAGCTGGTTGTTGGTGCCTACGACGAACCGTTCGAAGGTATATCGCTCGTTGAGGCGGGCCTGCGTCACGGCCTCGGAGAGGGGTGGTGCAACCGACGGGAGGGTGACGCCCCCCTGCGCGGGACCCAGATCCAGCATCGGTACCTGGAGGGAGATTGGCGTCGAGGAGCACGACAGGGACAGGGAGAGTGGCCGCCCCAGAATCCGCTCGGCCGTTGCCGCGAGGAGGGTTCCGAACTTGTCCTCGACCCACTCCACGTGGAAGGGGCTCGGTGCCTCCAGGAGCAGCTCCTTGTCGGAGAGACCCACGGCCTGGATTCCGGAGAGCCACGTGCGGTAGCCCTGCTCGGGGACGGACGGGCGCGCCGCTTCGCAGATCTTCGTCCACAGCTCGTGCGCAGTCAGTTCCACGGGTCCCCGGGAGGCGTCGAAGGGGCCAGCGGAGGGCGGGAGGGATGGACGGAACGGGGCTCGTTCTGAACCGGCATCCTGACGGCGAGCAAGGGCGGAGGGGACGTGAATGTACCCACCGGTAGAGGTGGGGGCGCCGAAGCTAGGAAGGGGGTGTGGAAAAGTCAATCGAGGCTGGCACACCCAGGCATTTGGCGGTTTTTCCACATGGTGGAACGGAGGGGCGTTGACGCTTTCCCCGCGAACGGACTATCTTTTCAAGCTCGTTTCGAAGCGAATGACTCCCATGGATCGGGCTTGCCCAGATGAAGCCGACGTACAGGCCCCGCAACCGCAAGCGGGTCAACAAGCACGGGTTCCGCGCCAGGATGAAGACGCGGGGCGGCCGCGCCACGCTGTCGCGTCGACGGAAGAAAGGTCGCGCGCGGCTCGTAGTGAAGGTGGGCGGCAAGTAGACCCGCGTCACCCGGAGCGCCGCGAAGGGTTGCCCCGGCTCTTTCGCATCCGGAGCAGGAAGGACATCCGAGCGCTCCTGGAGCGGGGGAAGCGGAAGAGGACGATCCTCGTGGAGGTCTTCTTCGCACCTTCCCCCGCGGGCTTTTCCCGGCTGGGACTGATCGTGCCCAAGCATGGACGGAGGATCGTGGAGCGGAATCTCCTCAAGCGCAGGCTCCGGGAAGTCGCGCGAAGGCACGTGCTGCCGGCCCTGCACGAGCGTGGGGCGTCGGTCGATCTCCTGGTCCGAGCACGAAGGGAGGCGTACGAGGCCGGCTTCGAGGACCTGAGCGACGCGCTCAGGAACGCCACGGAGGAGCTTTGCCCCGACGTATCCTGATCGGCCTGATTCGCTTCTATCAGCTGGCGATCTCCCCATGGACACCGCCGTCCTGCCGGTATACGCCCACGTGCTCCAGGTATGCCCTCCAAGCCATCGAGCGCCACGGCGCGTGGAAGGGCGGATGGCTTGCGACGAGGCGGATCCTCCGCTGCCACCCCTGGGGCGGGTACGGATTCGATCCGGTGCCGATCCCGCGGGAATCGAAGGGCGCGGCTTCCGGCGGGGACCAGGGGATCGAGACTTCCGCGGGTAGGGTAACCGCCCACCTCGCGTCGAGGGATTCATGAAGACCGAAGCGCGTTTCGTTCTGGCCATCGGCCTGATGCTGGTTGTTCTCGTGGGCACGAACATCCTGTTTCCGCCCACTCCGCCGCCGGATGAGCTGCTGCTCCCGGACAGTGGCGCGGTCGCCGCCCCGGTGGAGGAGGAGGGGCGGACCGATGAGCCCCTGCTCCCTCCGGGCGTTCAAACGCGGGAAGCGGAGGCGGAGGCGGCGGCCGTGCCCGAAGTGCCGGAACGGCGGGTCGCGGCGGAGGGACCGCTGTACCGCTACGAGTTCACGAACCTCGGGGCGCGACTCGTCTCGGCGCAGATGCTCCGGTTCCAGGCGCTGAACCAGGGCGGTGTCGTCGATCTGATTCCGGACGGTGCGGTGGGGTACCTGGGCCAGAAGCTCGTCATCGGTCAGGATACCGTCGATCTGGAGGGTCTCCCCTTCGAGGTAGCGCCCGCCGATGGAGTCCGTCTCACCGAGGGAGGCGAGGCCCAGGAGCTTCGCTTCGTCTATCAGCATCCCACGACGTCCTTCCGGGTCGAGCTGACCTACGAGTTCCAGCCGGATCTCTACCAGGCGAAGGTGACCGGGCGGGTAGGCGGTCTCGACCGCCCCCTTCTGGTGACGAACCTCGGCTCCGGCCTGGCGTTCGCGGAGGCCGACTCGGCGGGAGAAGCCCGGTCCATGGCCTACGTGGGTAACCACGTCCAGGATGGGATCCGCTCCTGGCCGCTGAGCAAGGCACAGCCGGGGGTCCGCGAGGGTCCACTCCTGTGGGCGGCATTCCGCAGCAAGTTCTTCGTGCTGGCGCTGTTGGCCGGCGAGAGCGAGGAGAGCCTGGGGGAGGCCAACTATCTCGGCGGTCTCATCGTGTCGGAGAGCCCGCTGCCAGGGCGGGTCCGCGTCGCTGCCGCGCAGACCGTGGCCACGGACGGGAGCTTCGGGTACCGCCTGTTCGTGGGGCCACAGGACTACGCGCGCCTGTCTTCTCTGGGCGAGGATCTGGAGGAGGTCAACCCCTATGGTTGGCGGTTCTTCCGCCCCATCGTCCGGCCGATCGTGGGCGTGATCATCGCCGTCCTGTCGTTCCTCCACGATCGGTTGAATCTCGGCTACGGCTGGGTGCTGGTGCTGTTCGGGGTGCTGATGAGGGTGGTGCTCTGGCCTTTGAACCAGAAGGCGATGCGCGCCCAGCTGAAGAACATGGCGGTGCAGCCTCTGCTCCAGGAGATCCAGACCAAGTACAAGGAGAACCCCGAGAAGCTACAGAAGGAGATGATGAAGCTTCACAAGGAACACGGCTTCAATCCCCTCGCGGGGTGTCTGCCCATGCTCCTGCCCTGGCCGGTGCTGATCGCCCTGTTCTTCGTCTTCCAGAACACCATCGAGCTGAGGGGGGTGCCGTTCCTGTGGCTGCCTGACCTCTCGGCCCCGGATCCCCTCTTTGTGCTCCCGGTCTTCCTCGGCATCTCCATGTTCCTGATGCAATGGGTGAGCATGCGGTCGCTGGACCAACCGAACCCGCAGATGAAGATGATGATGTACATCATGCCCGTGATGATGGTGTTCATCTTCTTCCGGTTGGCCAGCGGGCTGAACCTCTACTACGCCGTTGCCAACATCGCCACGATCCCGCAGCAGGTCTGGATCGCCAACGAGCGGAAGAAGGTGCGGGCAAAGGGTCCGCCGGTCGCGTCCAAGAAGGGTTGACGGAAGCGGGACTCCTCGCATGACCCTAGAGGTTGATACCATAGCCGCGGTGGCCACGGCGCGTGGCCGTGGGGCGCTGGCGGTGGTGCGACTTTCGGGACCGGAAGCCCACGACGTGCTCAGGGCCCTGGCGCCGGAGGCCTGGCGTTTCCCGGAGGCACGCAGGAGCTCCCTCGTGGCGTTGCGGGATCCCGCAACGCGGGATCCTCTGGATCGCGCGGTTGTGGTCCGGTACGACGCTCCAGCGAGCTTCACCGGAGAGGACATGGTGGAGATCTCCTGCCACGGGGGCTGGCTGGTGCCGGAGCTGATCCTCGACGCATGCCTCGCGGCAGGCGCCCGGGCCGCCGAGCCCGGTGAGTTCACACGTCGGGCGTATCTGCGAGGGAAGGTGGACCTGGTGCAGGCGGAGGCGGTGAACGATCTGGTGGAGGCTCGGAGCCGGGCCTTCCACCGGGCTGCCTTCCAGCAGCTGGAGAGGGGATTGTCGGCGCGCGTGGGCGAGCTGCGCAGCCGAGTCGTGCACCTCGAGGCGCTCCTGACGCACCATATCGACTTCCCGGAGGAAGACGACGCTCCCGTGTCCCTGGAGCGGATCGGAGTGGAAGCGGCCTCGGTCCTGGAGGCGATGAGGAGGATACTTGCCACCGCCCCCGAAGGTGAGCTTCTCCGTGAAGGAGCCGTGACGGTTCTCGCGGGGCTTCCCAACGCAGGGAAGTCGTCGCTCTTCAACGCGCTCCTCGGCAGGGAGCGGGCAATCGTCACGGAGGAGCCGGGGACCACGCGCGATGCCCTGGAGGCGGTGGTGGAGCTCGGGGGATACCCGTTCCGTCTGGTGGACACGGCAGGCCTGAGAGAAGCCCGGGACCGCGTGGAGAAGCTCGGTGTGGAGGTCGCGCGCAGCTATCTGAAGGAGGCCGACCTCGTCCTGCTCTGTGTGGAGGCCGGTCGGATTCCGGGTGCGGCCGAGGGAGCGTTCATGAACGACGTGGGAGAAGTTCCCGTGGTGAAGGTGACCACGAAGGTCGACACCGTCGGGGGGTCTGGGCATGCCGCATCGGACAGGGAAGAGGCGTGGATGGGGGAGGTGGACACCTCGGTGGTGACGGGTGAGGGGCTGGAGCGCCTCCGGGCCCTGCTCCCCGAGCTGGTGTTCCGTGGACTGGCGGAAGGGGACGGATCGGTGCCTGTCCTGACCCGCCGACGGCAGGCGCGGGCGCTTCGGGATGCCAGCGAGGCCGTGGAGGCGTTTGCCGTGGCGCTTTCGGACGACGTTCCTCCCGAGTTGGCCGCGACACACCTCCGGACCGCAGAATCTGCCATGGAGGACCTCCTGGGTGTGGTCACCGTGGATGAGATCCTGGACGTCGTGTTCGGGGAGTTTTGTTTCGGCAAGTGAGATGAGCAGGGACTCGAACGATCACCTGATCCGAGGGTACCGGGTCTCCGGCCGTGTCCAGGGCGTAGGGTTCCGGTGGTGGACCCAGCGCACCGGGCGGGCCCTGGGGCTGGGGGGGCACGTGCGAAACCTCCCGGACGGATCGGTGGAGGTGCATGCTCGGGGGCCCGCCCAAAGCCTGGATGCCTTCGAGCGAGCCCTGAAGGAAGGCCCACCAGCCGCCCGGGTCCACGAGGTGCTCCGGCTGGATCCGGATCCCCGCACACCCGCGGACCGTTTCCTCATGGAAACGTGGGGGGCTCGCGAGTAACCAGAGCGGGATAACCTGCTGACACCTCCTGGGAATACGACGCTCATGAAGATGGCCTACGATGTGGTGGTGGTCGGGGGAGGCCACGCCGGAGCCGAGGCGGCCGCTGCGGCGGCCCGCGGCGGAGTGCGCACGCTCCTCGTGACGCCCGACCTGGAGCGCATCGGCCAGATGAGCTGTAATCCGGCAATCGGAGGGATCGCCAAGGGGATCGTCGCCCGTGAAGTCGACGCGCTCGGGGGCGTGATGGGGCGGGCCACCGATGCTTCGAGGATCCAGTTCCGCATGTTGAACCGCTCCAAAGGGCCAGCCGTGTGGGGACCGAGGGCCCAGTGTGACCGAGCGCGATACCCCCGGGGCGTCCGGCGGATTCTGGACGAGCTGGACCTGCTTGACCTGTACCAGGATATGGTGTCGGAACTCCTGGTGGGTGCAGGGCGGGTACGGGGCATACGGACAAGGGGAGGCGTCGTGGTGGAGGCCGGAGCGGTGGTCGTGACGGCCGGCACGTTCCTGCGGGGAACGATCCACGTGGGTGGAGAAGCGGGCGTGGGGGCGGGCAGGGCCGGTGAGGCCCCCTCGGTGGAGCTGGCCGAAGGGCTAGAGCGGCTGGGCCTGGAAGTGGCTCGGTTCAAGACCGGGACCCCCCCACGCATCGACGGCCGGTCCGTGGACTATTCGTCGCTGGAGCGCCAGGACGGGGATGCGAGGGATTTCAGGTTCTCCTGCTACGAGATGGAGGACATTCCAGAGCAGAGGCCGTGCTGGGTCACCTGGACCGGCGAGGGACTGAAGGAAGTCATCCGGGACAACCTCGAGCGCAGCGCGCTCTACGGAGGGGCCATCTCGGGCCGCGGCCCCCGGTACTGTCCGTCCATCGAGGACAAGATCGTCCGCTTTCCGGACGCCCCCCGCCACCAGGTCTTCCTCGAGCCCGAGGGACTCGATACCACAGAGCTGTACGTGAACGGCCTGTCCACCTCCATGCCGGCGGATGTGCAGCTGGCGTTTCTGCGTACCCTTCCGGGTCTGGGAGACGTGAGGATGACGAAGGCGGGGTACGCCATCGAATACGACTATTTCCCTCCCCATCAGCTTCGGCACACTCTGGAGCTGAGGAATGCCCCGGGGCTATTCCTGGCGGGTCAGGTCAACGGGACCACGGGCTACGAGGAGGCCGCAGGGCAGGGGGTCGTGGCGGGGATGAACGCGGCGCTCCACGCCCGGGGCGAGGAGTCCTTCATTCTGGAGCGGGACCAGGCGTACATCGGGGTCCTCATCGACGACCTCGTGACCCGCGGCGTCGACGAGCCCTATCGACTGTTTACGTCGCGAGCGGAGTTCAGGCTCCTTCTCCGACAGGACAACGCCCACAGGCGGCTGGGACCTCTGGCAAGGGAGCGCGGCTTCCTCACGGAGCCGCAGCGTGAGGAGCTGGACCGACGGGTCACGCAAGAGGATCGAGTGCTCGCGTGGTTTCGTACTACCACCCTTGCGCCGGCTGAGGTGGAGGAGCTGCTGGACTCCGCCGGGTCGGAGTCCGTCGGCGAGCCCACGCGAGCCGTGGACCTCCTGCGACGGCCGCGGGTCGGCGCGCGCGCGCTCTTGGCGGCGGGTGGGGCACAGGACATGGCGACGGACGACGCTTTGGCCACCGTCGAGGTGGAGCTGAAGTACGAGGGCTACGTGGAACGGGAACGGGTGCGAGCGGACAAGCTGCGTCAATATGCTAACTTCTTTCTGGATAATACGTTACCATACGCGGAGTTCGCGACAATCTCCCATGAGGCTCGTGAGAAGCTGGCCAGGATCCGGCCGCAGACGCTGGCCCAGGCCGGCAGGATTCCGGGGGTCTCGCCAGCGGACCTGCAGAACCTCGTGCTCGAGGCCCGCCGATGGCGAGCACCTGGTGGGGGGATCGAGGCCTCGGTGCCGGAAGCCCCATCGCGGGATTCGGGGGACTCCGGGAGCGCCTAAGCTCCGGAAGGCGCCGAGCAGGGAAGAGGGGCGTGGACCGCACGCGGCTGCGCAACGGGAGGTGTTCCACGTGAAACATGGAGGCCCTGGCGTGGGCAACTGTTCCACGTGGAACAGGTTCGGGGAGAACGCGGCACCGCGGAGGGAATGGATCCGATCAGCCTCCTAGCTGCGCTGAAGCTCGATATGGCCCTCCGCCGCCTCGGGCTCCCCGTCGAGGTTGAAGTCGAACTCCGTCGGGCCGTCCAGAGTGAGCAGGCTCCCCTGGAACTCGTACGTAGCGGTCGAGGTGGATGGTGACGGGAACTCCCGCTTGAGGGTGACCGTGGAGCCCGACACGGAGATGAACCCGATCTCGGTGGACACCTGCTGGAGGAAGATGAGGTTGGCCGTGTACTGTCCCGAGGCCTGGACGTTGAGGGAGAACGTGGCTCCCTCCTCGATGAGGTCCGGCGAGACGTCGGGGTTGGCGACCGACGTCACCACCATGGCCAGGGCCGTCCAGTTGCCCACGAAGGGCGCAATGGCGGGGTCGGGCTCGACGTCTATGGGGTCGTCCCCGCCTCCACACCCTCCCCACAGGAGCGCGGTTGCGACCAGGATCGCGCTTCCCCACGCCGCCCTGATCCGATGCCAGCTGCTCATATCTCCCCCGTTTCTCCTACCGTCGTCCCTGGAATCGCACCCCCGAGGGGAGAACTTCCCCGCAGGCCCCGCCCTCGTCAAGGATCGTCTATTTACCAGGTCATGGGGCCGGGGTATGTTTTGCGCTCCCATCGTGTGGTCTCATCAGAAGAAGAAGGCTGGCCGGAGCCGAATGTCTCGCGTTATCGCCATCGCCAACCAGAAAGGTGGGGTGGGCAAGACCACGACCGCGATCAATCTTGGTGCGGCCCTGGCGGTTGCGGAGATGCGCACGCTGGTGCTGGACATCGATCCCCAGGGCAATGCCACGAGCGGAATGGGCTTGGAGAGCCGATCGGGGCGGGCGACCATCTACGACGTTCTCGTGCGCAGTCGTCCCCTGTCCGACGTCGTGGCGCCGAGACTCCACTTCGAACACCTGGATCTGGTGCCCTCCACAAGGGACCTGGTAGGCGCCGAGATCGAGCTGGTGGAAGTCCCTCGCAGGGAGACCATCCTGCGCCGGGCGCTCGAGGGCTTCCGGGAACGGTATGACTACATTCTCGTGGATTGCCCCCCCTCCCTGGGCCTCCTCACGCTCAACACGCTGACGGCCGCGGACTCGGTCCTGATTCCCATCCAGTGTGAGTTCTACGCCCTGGAGGGTCTGAGCCAGCTCCTGAACACCATCCGGCTCGTGCAGAAGGGGCTGAATCCGGGACTGGATATCGAAGGCGTTCTGTTGACGATGTACGATCGACGGCTGAACCTGTCGAAGCAGGTGGCCGCCGAGGCCCGGGAGTACTTCGGGTCCAAGGTCTACCGGACGGCGATCCCTCGGAACGTCCGCCTCGCGGAAGCGCCCAGCTTCGGACAACCCATCGTGATCTACGATGTGGGCTCCCACGGTGCGCAGGCCTACCTCGCCCTGGCGCGGGAGGTGCTCGGGAGACGCCCCGCCGGCAGGACGGCCGTGGGGGTCTCCGTTTGATGGGCGGCCGCGATCGGCTGGGCAAGGGCCTGGGCGCGCTCCTGGGCGAGTACATGGAGCCGGAGGTGGATGCGTCGGAGATCCGGCGCGTTCCGGTCGCGAACATCGTTCCCAACCCGCTCCAACCGCGACGCACGTTCACCGACTCGGAGCTCGAGGAGCTCTCGGCCTCGATCCAGGAGAACGGCCTTCTTCAGCCTCTGGTCGTGCGACCGGCACCCGCGGCGCCCGATCGCTTCGAGATCGTGGCGGGAGAGCGCAGGTTTCGGGCGGTTTCCAGGCTCGGATGGGCCGATGTTCCCGCCCTCGTCCGGGACGCGTCGGACGAAACGCTGCTCGTCCTGGCCCTGGTGGAGAACCTGCAACGCTCCGCGCTGAACCCCCTGGAGGAGGCGGAGGGATACCAGGCGCTCATGGATCGGTTTTCCATGAATCAGGGCGAGGTAGCCCGGGCCGTCGGCAAGAGCCGGCCGGCCGTGGCCAACACCCTGCGCCTTCTCAAGCTTCCGCCGTCCGTGCGGGCGCTCCTGGAGGCGGGCTCCCTCTCCATGGGTCATGCCCGGGCGCTTCTGTCGGTGGAGGACGAGATCCGGGCCGGGCAGCTTGCCCGCAACGCGGCCCGGGAGGGATGGTCGGTCCGCGAGGTGGAGCGGCGGGTCGGTGAGACGCAGGTCTCGGCAGACGGCAAGCGCCGGACCAGGGTCCGGAAGCCCCGGGACCCCGTGAGCCTCGCCCTGGAAGAAGCGCTTCAAGATCTGTTCGCCACCAGGGTGCGCATCAAAGAGGACCGGACGGGAAAGGGCTCCATCGAGATCACCTACCACGGTGCCGAGGACTTCGAGCGGATCTTCGAGCTCATGACGGGCCACGAAGTCGGAGAGGTGATCGGGTGACAGCCGGGTCTGAACAGCGTCGCGTCACCATCATGGTGGTGCCCGACGGCGGCGAACGAACCCACACCTACCAGGTCTCGTACAGGATGCTCAGGATCCTGGGTGGCCTGGCGGTGGTCCTGGCGGCCGCGTTCACGCTGGTGGCGGGCAGCTGGTGGTACCTGGCCGCCCGGGCCTCCAGGACGTCGACGCTGGAAGCGCAGGTCCGGGAGCTCCGGGCGGAGCGGGATCAGGTCGTCAGCCTCCAGCGACAACTCGAGATGCTCGAATCACAATACGGCCATCTTCGGGGTTTGTTCGGCACCGCGGGAGCGCCCTCGGACGTCTGGATTCCACCGCTGTCCGGGAGTCCCTCCAGGGCCGCGGACCGCAATGCCGCAGCGAGCTCTCTCCCCACCAGCTGGCCGCTGACCGAGCGAGGCTTCGTGACCCAGGGCCTCCTCGACAGCGACCAGGAGGAGGGGGACCATCCCGGCCTGGACATCGCGATCCCGACCGACTCCTATGTCCGTGCGGCCGGTGCCGGGACCGTCGTCGACGTGGGCGAGGACGACGTGTACGGACGGTACGTGGTCATCGATCACGGAGACGGGTACACCACACTCTACGCACACGCGTCGAGCCACCTCGTGACGCTGGGCCATGTCGTCCGCCGGAACGAGGTCATCGCCCTGTCAGGGTCGACAGGGCAGTCCACGGCCCCCCATCTGCACTTCGAGATCCTGTTGAATGGGGAGGCCGTGGATCCACTGACCATGATCCAACAGCCCTGACCGGGGGAAAGGCAGGAAGAATGGCAAGGGATCGAGGGGACGGAGGGACGGCGCCGGAGGCGGTGATCTCCATCGTTGGACCCGGCATGAAGGTCGTCGGCGACTGCGAGACAGACGGCACCGTCCGGATCGAGGGCACCATCCAGGGATCGGTCCGGGCGGGCAAGGCCGTGGTGATTGGCAAGGAGGGAACCGTCCAGGGCGACATCTTCACCCAGGACGCCGTGGTGTCCGGTCGGATCATCGGCTCCCTCACGGCCGAGTCGCGACTGGAGGTCCAGGCTTCCGCCACCATCGAGGGGGAGGTCAAGGCCCGAAGGATGCAGCTCGATGAAGGCGCCGTGCTCAACGGGAGCGTCACCATGGGTCAGTCGGCCACCAAGGAGAAGCCCGTGTTCCAGGGCCCCGCAGCCGTCCGGGAGTCGGGTTCTCCAGGGTCCGTGGCCTCCTAGACGGAGGAGTTTTCCTCAGTCCCGGGATACCCAGCGCGGAGGACTCGCAGACCCTTGCCACCACGCGCAAGTAGTTGCTGCACTGTATTTTGCGTTGTTCATAGCACGCCTGGGACAAGATCGAACCGCCGACCGGGACGAGTTTTCCACAGCTTCTCCACGTCCCCATCCGCCGCAGGGAATGAGGAATGCAATTAGAATCTCTCCTCCAATATCTGGACGCGTATCTGGGCGTCCGGGATTTTCCCGATTTCCCCAACGCGCTGAACGGGCTCCAGGTCGAAGGAGGTCCCGAGGTACGGAAGGTGGTCGCGGCTGTCGACGCCTCGGAAGCGAGCATCCTTGAAGCTGCCTCCCGGGGGGCCGACCTCATGGTCGTGCACCACGGGCTCTTCTGGGAGGGGCTGCAGCCGCTGACGGGGCGCCTGCTGCGCCGGGTGGGGCCTCTGTTGGAGCACGGGATCGGGCTGTACAGCGTCCATCTGCCCCTGGACAGCCACGCGGAAGTGGGCAACAGCGCCTTGCTGGCTCGCGCGCTCGGCCTGGACGTGCAAGGGCGCTTCGCGGCCTACCAGGATGTGGAGATCGGATGGTGGGGCACCTTCGGTGAGGGGGCGTCTGCCGAGGATCTGCGCCGGAGCGTGGCGGAGGCGGTTGACGGGGCGCCCGTGCACCTGATTCCGGGTGGCCCGGACCGGGTCGAGCGGGTCGGAGTGGTCACGGGAGGCGGGGCCTCGTTCGTCGGGGAGGCCGTGGAGGCCGGCCTCGACGCCCTCGTAACGGGAGAAGGATCCCACCATACGCACTTCGACGCCATGGAAATGGGGATCCACCTGCTCTTCGGCGGCCACTACGCGACCGAGGTCTTCGGCGTCCAGGCCCTCACGGTGCACATCGCGGAGCGTTTCGACCTGGAGTGGAGCTTCATCGATCACCCCACGGGGCTCTGAGCCCACGGCGCCGGGTCGTCGCGGCCTCCTGGGCGCGACCCTCGTTCCTCAGAAAAGCCCGTCCAGATACAGGTGGACCTTCCAGCGAGGCTGTCGGCGAATCGCCCGGGCCACATCGAACCGTAAGAGTCCGTCCAGAAGTGAAGCGCCCACGCCGACGGAGGCATAAGGATCGTTGAAGGTGAGGTCCTCTCGCTCGCCCGCCCACCCCAGGTCGGAGAACAGACCGACCCGTGCGCCCGCGAAGCCGCTGGCGACCTCCGCCCTCCCTCGCCAGAAGGTCGGCCCGTATACGTCGTGGCTCGGGAATCCCCTGAGGGTGGGCCCTCCACCGAGGAAGAACATCGACTGGACCGGCGCTTCCCCCCACACGGTCCCGCCTCCCAGCTCCATGGCCCCGGCGAGGCCAAAGGGCAGGGGATGGCTCGCGGACAGCGAGACGGCCAGCCGTTGGAATTCCGCGTCGCCCGTCGCCGCCTCGCCGAGCACCTGGCCGGTGACGATCAGCCCGTTGGGGTCGACGCCGGAGAACCAGTTCAGGCTGCCTCGCGCGCCCGAGAGATCTGCCGCCTCGGCCGGAAGGACGCTGCGGACCGAGTCCGATCCCAGGAAGGTGACCAGATGGAAATCCGTCCCCAGGGACACTTCCCGCTGCCGTTCGTGGAACGCCTCCGCCGACCAGCGCACCCGAGCGCCGAACGAGTGGCGCGCGACGGCCACCCCGGTCACCCGCACGTACTCACCCTCGTCGGACCCGAAGAGCAGATTGTCCAGAGAGCTCTTGAGCGAGAAGGGGTCCCCCCAGTCGCCCATGCTCCGGAGGCGGTGGTACCCGCCGACCGTCCAGTAGCGGTCGTCCGGCCCGCGCCGGAGGGTCAATGCCATGTTGGGCTCCCAGTCGCCGGTTCCGATCCTGCCCTCGAGGCCCAGGGCCATGGAGGGCGAGAGCGGAACGTCGAGGGCGCCTCCAGCGCTCAGCCCTTCGACCCGATTGTATCGGAGCAGGCCCCGTTGGAGGCCCCAGGCGAAGTCGGGGCGGAAGCGCTGATAGGTGGGAAGCATGGCCTCCAGCTCGCCCCGCAGCTCGTCGATCTCCTCGTCCGTGAAGGCTACCGGCGCTCGCTCGCCGAAGTCCTCGGACAGCTCGGGCGAGGACAGAAGCTGCTCGGTCTCGGGGACGATCACCGTCAGATAGCTCACCTTCCCGTCGTCGTCCTCCAGGCGCTGCTCCCGGCGCGACCACCCCGGCGGGAGTGGGCCGGCGACGGGCAGCTCGGTCTCGGCCTCGTTCACCCGGTAGTCGCGCACGCTCCACTCCACGGTGAGGGGGATACGCATCCATCGCCCCACGCGGGCCTCCCCTTCCAGGGCGAATCGGCGGGGTAGCCAGAAGCGCAGCTCGTGGAGACTGTATTCAACGGTGATGTACCGGATCTCCGCCTCGATGGGCTGAAGGATCCCGGGGACGTCCTCGGCGTCCTGCGGCTCGTCCAGCGCCAGGTTGAAGGCACGCGCCGGCCGGTAGCTGGCGCGCACCAGCGACGCCGACTGAGCGTCGAACCAGAGCGATCCAGCCACCAGATGGAAGTCGGCCCTGCGGGGCTCTACCCGCACTTCATGGAGGACGACGTCGTTGGCGGGAGGGGGCAGCCGGATGCGGAGCGTGTCTCCGGAGGCGAATCGATAGTGCGCGTCTGCGGTGTCCGAAAGCGGGTGCAGCGCCCAGTCTTCCCCGAAGGTCAGCCGGTCTCCGGCGGGATCGAACGCGAAAGCCGGGAGGTCCGTCGCGTCGAGAAGCTCCCTCGACAGCTCGTTCCGGAGCTCGGCCCGGACCTCCTGGCCCGCACCCCCCACCCGGCCCTCGGCCCGGACCTCTGCCCGCCGGGTGTCGGCGCCCACCACGGGAATGGCGCGCCTGGCACCCATCCACTGGATGGCGCGCTCCCCGTCGGCGCTCCACCGGATTCGCGCCAGGCGCTCCTGCTCGAAGAGCGACCGCTCCCGGCGAAAGCGCAGGGCCGTCAGGCCGACGTAGATCCGCTCCCTCAGTTGACCTTCGTAGCTTTCCATCCCCTCGATCTCGGCCTCCCTGGCCTCCCGGGCGCGGAGGATCAGAGAGCGCACAGCGGGGTCCTTGTACGTGTCGGAGGAGGACGCCCGCGTCTGAGCGCTGGCGTACCCGGCCGAGACAACGAGGATTGCCGACATCCATACCGGTGCGAGGCGCACGGTTTGGCTCCGTTTGCCGGGGTGGGGACCTGAGGATACCATCTTCACATCATTCACGACGAGTTGAGGAGACCCGATGATTCGGCGTTTCGGACTGGCCTTCGCGGCCGTGCTCCTGGCATCGGCGTCGGCGGCGGCCCAGGGCGTGCCCACGCCGCGGCAGTTCTTCGGATTCGACATGGGCGAGGATCGGAAGCTCGCGGACTGGGGGCAACTGACCTCGTACTACGAAGCCCTGGCCCGGACGAGCCCCCGCATCGACGTCGACACCCTGGGTGCGACCACCAGGGGGCGTCCTTTCGTGATGCTCACCATCACCAGTCCCGAGAACCACGCCCGCCTGGAGGAGCTGCACGAGATCCAGATGAAGCTGGCCGACCCCCGGTCGATCTCCGGAGAGGCAGAGCTCGAGCGGCTCCTGGACCAGGGAAGGACCGTGGTGCTCATCACCCACGGCATTCACGCGACGGAGGTGGGCGGGAGCCAGACCGCTGCCCGGCTGGCCTGGCGCATGGCCTCTTCGGACGATGACGAGATACGCCGGATCCTCGAAGAGGTCATCTTCCTCCAGATTCCGTCCCTGAACCCGGATGGACTCCAGTGGGTGGTAGAGTGGTACAACCGGTGGGTGGGCACGCAGTACGAGGGCGCACCCCTTCCATGGCTGTACCAGTTCTACGTCGGTCACGACAACAACCGGGATTGGTACGCGTTCACCCAGGCCGAGACCGTCCACACGGTCATGGGCGCCCACAACGCTTGGCACCCTCAGATCGTACACGACATCCACCAGATGGGGGGCAACGGGGCGCGCATCTTCTTCCCACCCTACATCGACCCCTGGGAGCCGAACATCGATCCCGCCCTCACCACGGCCGTCAATCAGCTCGGTACGTACATGGCCGCCGAGCTCACGGCCCAGGGCAAGAAGGGCGCGGTGGTGGGCGCCCAGTACGACGCGTTCACGCCGGCTCGGGCCTATCAGCACTACCACGGCGGCGCGCGGATTCTCAGTGAGACGGCCTCGGCCCGCATCGCCACGCCGGTGGAGGTCGCGCCTCAGCAGCTGCAGGGCCCGCGCCGGGGATACAACTCGGGCCAGAGCTCGTGGAACTTCCCCGCCCCCTGGGAAGGGGGCGAGTGGGGTCTTCCCGATATCGTGGACTACATGGAGGCCGGCGCCCTGGCGCTGTTGGGAAACGCGGCGAAGAACCGCCGATACTGGCTCGAGAACTTCTACGGCATCAACCGCCGGGCGGTGGAGGGTTGGGACTCCTGGCCCGGCGCCTGGGTGATTCCGGCGGGCCAGGACAACGAGACCGGCGTGAGCTACGTGCTGAGGATCCTCACCATGGCCGACGTGGAGGTCCATCGGGCCCTGCAGGCCTTCTCGGCCGACGGCATCTCGTTTCCCGCGGGCAGCTGGGTGATCCCCATGCGCCAGCCCTACGCCTCCTTCGCCCAGACCATGCTCGAGGTGCAGCACTATCCGGACCTCCGCGAGTACCCGGGTGGTCCGCCCCTGCGTCCCTACGACGTGACGGCGCATACCCTGCCGTATCTCATGGATGTGGAGGCGGTGGCGGTCGACGAGGAGGTCACGGCGCAGTTGTCGGAGCCCATGGGGATCCCTGACTTCGACTTCCGACTGCCGCCGGACCTGACCGGATCCTCCGCCCCCCGCGTGGCCGTGCTCAAGACACCGCAGGAGTCCATGGAGGCGGGGTGGACGAGGTGGGTCTTCGACCAGCACGGGCTGCGCTACGACACCATCGGCAGCGCCGAGGTGCGGTCGGGCGGCCTGGGCGAATACGACGTCCTTCTCCTGCAGTCCCAGAGCCGCCGATCCATCGTCGACGGCTATTCCGAGGACCGTGTCCCTCCGGAGTTCGCGGGGGGCATCGGGGAAGAGGGCGTCGCCGCGCTGCGGCGCTTCGTGGAGGGAGGGGGACGTCTGGTGGCGGTAGAAGAGTCGGCCGAGTTCGTGGCGGAGGTCTTCGCCCTCGATGTCACCAACGTCACCGCCGACCTTCCCAGCACGGAGTTCTATATTCCCGGCTCCATCCTGCGGCTGGAGCTGGACCCGGAGTCGGATCTCACCCGGGGCCTCGACCCGGAGAGCATCGCCTGGTATTGGAGAAGCAGCATGGCGTTCGAGGTGGGACCCGACCTGCGGGTAGCCGCTCGCTATGGAGACGGCGATCCCCTGTTGTCCGGGTGGGTGCTCGGTGGACAGCACGTGGCCGGAAGGCCTGCCGTGGTGGAGGCGGATGTCGGGACGGGTTCCGTGGTCCTCTTCGGCTTCCAACCCAACTACCGGGCACAGACCACGGCGACCTGGCCGCTCCTCTTCAACGCCCTGGCTCGATGAGCGGCCTGGGCAAGGGGGGGAGTACCGCGGGGCGGAAGATGCCCTGTCCGGAATGTGGCAAGCCGGCCGGCGGCAACTTCTGTCAGAGCTGCGGGGCGAAGCTGGGTGGGCGCTTCTGCAACCAGTGCGGCGCCAAGCTCTCCGGCGGGGCCAGGTTCTGCAACCAGTGCGGCGCCAAAGCGAGCCGCAAGGCGGGGGCGCCGGATGCCGGGGTTGGCCACCGTGCGGCTGCGTCCGCGGCGTTCGGCGGCGCCAACACCCCCTGGTGGATCGCCGGGGTCGCCATGTTCGGACTCATCCTGGTGGTCGGGTGGTCCATGGTGCGAGCGGGACCTCCACCGACCCCGGGGGGCGCGCCTACCGGGGCCACAGTGCCCCCCGGAGGCCAGGCGCCCGTGGACCTCTCCTCCATGAGTCCCCAGGAAGCCGCGAACCGGCTGTTCAACAGGGTGATGAGCACGCTGGAGGCAGGGGACACGGCAGGGGCCATCGGGTTCCAGCCGATGGCGATCCAGGCCTACGAGATGCTGGAGCCGCTCGACCTCGATGGGCTCTTCCACCTGGCCATGCTGCAGATTCTCGTGGATCCCTCGGCAGCCCTGGTCACGGCCGATCGGATCCTGGAGGTGGAGACCGATCACGTGCTCGGCCTGGGGATGGCGGCCCAGGCGGCTCTTCGTCTCGGTGACGAGGAACAGGCCGCCGCGCACTACCAGCACCTGCTGGACGTGTTCGACGCCCAGGTGGCGAGGCCGCTGCCCGAGTACCAGGGGCACCAGCCGTCTCTGACCCAGATGCAGAGCGCGGCACGGGCGTTCCTGGCAGGGCGCTGACCGGGCCGCGGACCGCGGCCGTCGAGATCCGCCGGTAGCCCCCGGCATGCGCGTATTCCTTACCGGGGGCACCGGACTTCTCGGTTCTCACACGGCCCGGAGACTCGTCTCCGACGGTCATGAGGTCGTCGCGCTGTGCCGTCCGACGTCGGACGTGAGCGCGCTCGCAGACGGCTGTCGGGTGGTGGCCGGCGACGTGCTCGACCCTGTGGACATCCTGGCGGAGGCCATGTCGGGGTGCTCCCACGTGGTTCACGCCGCCGCTCTGGTCTACAGTGGCGGACGCCGGGAGACCGTGTGGTCCGTCAACGTCGAGGGAGCGAAGGCGGTGATGGAGGCCGCCGCGCTCGCGGGAGTCGGGCACGCGGTCCACGTATCCTCGGTCGCGGTCTACGGAATCCCCTGCGGACCCGTCTCGGAGGATCCGGCCCCCGACGCTCCGCTCAACCGACGCGATAGCTACGGACGATCGAAGCGGGAAGCGGAACGGGCCGTGCGAGACGTGGAGAACCGCACGGGACTCCCGGTCACGGTGCTCCGACCCGCAGGGCTGTACGGCGAGCACGACCGCCTGCTGTCGATGCGGATCGGGCGTATGGCGCGCCGCGGAGTGGCGTTCACGCTGGGCCCCGGCCGAAACACGATCCCCACGGTATACGCGGGGAATGTGGCCGACGCGGTGGTGCGATGCCCCCTCACGCAGCGCATGATGGTCCAGGGCATCGCCGCCGGCATGGGCGCCTCGCCTGTCGTCCTGCCGATCCCCTCGACCCTGATCCGTGGCGGAGCCTACGTCCTCCGGCGTATAGGTATGTCGCCACTCCGCCCCGGACGGGTCCCCCTGGAGCGGGTGGCGGCGCTGTCGCTGGGAGAGAATCCCTATTCCTCGGTGCGCATCAGGGGGGAGCTGGGATGGACCCCGCCCCATCGGCACGAGGACGCGCTTTGGCGCACCGGACGCTGGCTGACGACGGGACCTCTGGCAGGAAAGGAGTAGTCGGAAGATGATCGAGCATGATTCGGGAGCCCGCTGGGCCGAGCCGTTCCCGCGCCGACGCGAGACCGAGGACGAGCGACTCCTCGAGAGCGTGGAGGAGCTCCAGGTCATCGGCCAGGATGCCTGGCGAATCTTCCGGATCATGGGTGAGTTCGTCGAGGGGTTCGAGGAGATGGGGAAGGTGGGGCCGGCGGTCTCCATCTTCGGATCCGCCCGCACGACCCCCGACGATCCCCGGTACGGAGCGTGTGTCCACACGGCGCGGCTGATCGGCGAGGCGGGGTTCAGCATCATCACCGGGGGTGGTCCCGGCATCATGGAGGCAGCCAACAAGGGAGCCCGCGAGGCCGGTGCGCTCTCCGTCGGGTGCAACATCGAGCTGCCCTTCGAGCAGGCGGGCAACGAGTTCGTCGATCTCGCCATCGACTTCCGGTACTTCTTCGTCCGGAAGACCATGTTCGTAAAGTACGCGCAGGCCTTCGTCATCTTCCCGGGGGGCTTCGGCACCATGGACGAGCTCTTCGAGTCCCTCACGCTCATCCAGACCGGCAAGGTGCGTCACTTCCCGGTGGTGCTGATGGGCCTCGACTACTGGGATGGACTCCTGGGGTGGATCAGGGACCGCATGGCCCCCGAGGGCAAGATCGCCGAGGAGGATCTGGATCTCATGCTCCTCACGGACGACCCCGAGGAAGCGCGTGATCATATCGTCCAACGCTACGGCCGACGAAAGGCGCTCTTGAAGGGCAGTCTCCCGGACGAGCGTGAGGCTGGCCGGTGATCGATTCCGCGCTTCCCCTGACCGCGCTGATCGCCGCTGCGGCGGCGCTCGCGTTCTGGCTCGACCACCGGGTGCCCGCCCTCTCCAAGGTGGGAGCGTCGCTCCTCACCCTCGTCTTCGGCGCGCTCCTGTCGAACCTCGGGATCGTCCCGGCGACCTCGCCGGTATACGACGCCATCGCAGGCCCCGTCACGTCGTTGGCCATCGCCTGGCTCCTGCTTTCGGTCAACCTGGGCGATCTCCAGCGGGCCGGGCCGAGGATGGTGGGGGCGTTCGGCCTGGCGTTGCTGGGCACGGCCCTGGGGGCCCTGGTGGGAGCCCTGGCCTTTTCGGGACAGATCGGAGCCAACACCTGGCGGTTGGCGGGGGTGTTCACCGGCACCTACTCGGGTGGGTCGGTGAACTTCGTCTCGGTGGGTCGGGGCGTGGGCCTGCCGGACAGCCTGTGGGCTGGCGCCACGGCGGCGGACGCCATGACCACGGGGATCTGGATGGCCGCCACACTCCTGCTTCCCCTGGGGCTGGTCCGCTTCTTTCCACCGATCCCCGAGTCGGTGGTGGTTCATGACGGGTCCGGCGCGCACCCCCATCCGTTCTTCGAGCCGGCCGGGGTCTCGGCGTTGAACCTCTCGTTTCTGGTCGCGGCGGCCTTCGCCCTGCTGGCGGCGGCCGAGCTCACGGCACAGCTGGTGCCCCAGGTGCCCGCCATCCTCTGGCTCACGACCTACGCGCTGCTCCTGGGCCATACGAAGACCTTTCGGCAGCCCCCGGGGGCGCTGCAGCTGGGCACCATGGTCCTGCACCTCTTCTTCGTCGTCATCGGCATCTGGTCCCGCGTGGCGGAGATCGTTTCCGTGGGGCTGGTGGTGTTCCTCTATACGCTGGTCCTGGTGGCCGTTCATGGCCTGGTGGTCTTCGGTGGTGGGCGTCTCTTCCGGTTGGACCCCGCGACGCTTTCGGTAGCCTCCCAGGCGTCGGTTGGCGGGCCTTCGAGCGCCCTGGCCGTGGCCGTGGCCCGGGAGTGGCCCGGTCTGGTGCTGCCTGGGATCATCGTGGGATTGCTCGGGTATGCCGCGGGGAACTACCTGGGCTTCGGGGTCGCGTACCTTGTACGTGGCTTCGGGTTGGGACTATGATTTCAGGCTCCCCCACGGAACTGCGGCGGGAGCCTTTTCCAACTTGAATGGTTGTCGGGGCCGAAGACGCGGGCCGCGGGCCGACCCCGGAGGGTCGGCCGGGCGCTTCCGTCCGGCGCACCTGACCGGAGGATAAGGCGATGAGCGGCATCGCAACCCAGGCAACGCGTGGCTACGCGCCCACCGGCAAGGATACCGGTGTGGTGAAGCCCAAGGGCACGTCGAGGATCCCGGCGCACCAGGGCCTGGATACCGTCGATATCCGCGCCCGGAAACCGGCGTGGCTGAAGGTCCGCTCCCCGGGAGGACGGAACTACCTCCACCTCAAGCGCTTGATGCGGGCCGAGTCCCTCCACACCGTGTGCGAGGAGGCGGGCTGCCCGAACATCGGCGAGTGCTGGGAGGCGGGAACGGCCACGTTCATGATCCTGGGCGACGTCTGCACCCGGGCTTGCAAGTACTGTGGCGTCGCCCACGGGATGCCGACGGAGCTCGACACCGATGAGCCCCGGCGGGTGGCTGAAAGCGTGGCCCGAATGGGACTGGAGCACGCGGTCATCACCAGCGTGAATCGGGACGAGCTCGCGGACGGCGGGGCGTCCATCTATGCGGACACCATCCGCAGGATCCACGACACCGTGCCCGGCTGCTCGGTGGAGGTGCTGATCCCGGACTTCAAGGGCGACGAGGACGCGCTCCGCGTGGTCGTGGAGGCGAAGCCGGAGATCCTCGGGCACAACCTGGAGACGGTCGAGCGACTCCATCCCGACGTGCGCCCCGGCGGGCGGTATTGGCGATCCATCTCCTTCCTCGGGGCAGTGAAGCGGATGGACCCGGACATGCTGACCAAGACGGGGATCATCCTGGGTATGGGCGAGGAGGCGCCCGAGGTGCGCCAAGCCATGGCAGATCTCCGGGAAGCCGCGGTGGACATCCTGACCCTGGGCCAGTACCTGCGCCCCTCCCCCATGCACATTCCAGTGGCGCGGTGGGTGGCCCCCGAGGAGTTCGCGAGCTGGAAGCGGATCGGAGAGGAGGAGCAGGGCTTCCGGCACGTGGAATCGGGGCCGCTGGTGCGGTCCAGCTATCACGCCAGGGAACAGGCCCGGGAGGTGGAGGCCGGGGGCCCCGGGGCCATCACCACGGTCCTTGAGGCGGACATTCCTGCTCCGGCCGAGGTCAGGCTCGATCTGGTCGAGCTCGAGCTCGGGCGTCCTGGCAGGCCTGTGGGTGGAGGTCGTTGACGTCCATGGCGCAGACCAAGACCAGGAAGAAGGAGACCCGGAAGAAGGACGTCTTCAGCGACACCGGGATAACCCCGGAAACGGCCGTCGAGCTGCTTCGGGACATGCTCCTCTTCCGCCGGTTCGAGGAAAAGGCGGAGGAGGCCTACGCCATCGGAAAGATCGGGGGCTTCTGTCACCTGCACATCGGGCAGGAGGGAGCCGCCGCCGGCTCCATCAAGCCCCTTCGGGACGACGACTACGTCATCAGCGCCTACCGGGAGCACACCCAGGCCCTGGCCAAGGGCGTGGCGCCGGGCCCGGTGATGGCGGAGCTCTATGGCAGAGCAGGCGGCGCCTCGGGTGGAAAGGGTGGCTCCATGCACGTCTTCGACAGGAGCGTCCGGTTCATGGGAGGCCATGGCATCGTAGGGGGCCAGGTGCCCCTGGCCACCGGGATGGCATGGAAGATCAAGTACCGCGAGGAGGACGGCGTGGTCGTCTGCTTCATGGGCGATGCGGCGGTGAACCAGGGAGCCTTCCACGAGGCGCTCAACATGGCGGCCATCTGGGAGCTTCCGGCCATCTACGTTGTCGAAAACAACCAGTACGGCATGGGAACCGCCTTCCGCCGGGTCTCCCTCACGGACATGGTGGAGAAGGCGTCGCCCTACGGCATTCCCGCGAGCTCCGTTGACGGCCAGGACGTCCTCGCCACATACGCGCACTTCCGCGATCTGGCGGCGGAGGTACGGGGCGGGGGCGGCCCCAGGTTCGTGGACCTGGAGACCTATCGGTTCCGGGGACACTCCATGTCGGACCCGGTGTCCGGCACCTACCGTCCAACGGAAGAGGTGGAGGAGCGCAAGGAGCACCAGGACCCCATCGTGATCCTCCGGAATCGGCTCATGGATGTCGGGGTCCTCGACCAGACGGCGCTGGAAGAGATGGATGCCGGGGTGCGTGAGCTGGTGGAGGAAGCGGTCGAGTTCGCCGACAACTCTCCGCGGCCGGGGCCCGAGGCGCTGTACGCCCACGTGTGGGCTGACATCAATCCGAACGGACGCCTGAACTTCGACGGCCGGGGGGAGTCGCCATGGCGGTGATGACCTACCGCGAAGCCCTCAATACGGCGCTCCGGGAGGAGATGTCCAGGGACCCCGACGTGTTCCTCATGGGTGAGGAGGTGGCCGAGTACGATGGGGCCTACAAGGTGTCGAAGGGACTTCTGAAGGAGTTCGGAGCCGGGCGGGTGGTGGACTCTCCCATCAGCGAGCTGGGATTCGCGGGGCTGTGTGTGGGAGCTGCCATGGCCGGCTTGAGGCCTATCGTGGAGTTCATGACGTTCAACTTCGCGTTCCTGGCCATCGACCAGGTCATCAACGGTGCCTCCAAGATGATGTACATGTCCGACGGGCAGTTCCCCATTCCCGTCGTGTTTCGAGGCCCCACCGGGGCGGCCCTCCAGCTGTCGGCGCAGCACTCCGTCTCCTGCGAGACGTATTACCTGCACTCTCCGGGCTGCAAGGTCGTCACGCCCGCTACGCCCGCCGATGCCAAAGGCCTGCTGAAGGCATCCATCCGGGACAACGATCCGGTCGCGTTCTTGGAAGGCGAGCTGCTGTACAACTTCAAAGGTGAGGTTCCCGACGACGACGACTTCGTGATCCCCCTGGGTGTGGCGGAGCTGAAGCGAGAGGGATCGGACGTCTCCATCATCACCCACGGAAAGATGCTGCACGTCGCGATGCAGGCGGCGGGCAAGCTCGAGAAGGAGGGGATCGAGGCCGATGTGCTGGACCTGCGCTCGCTCCGTCCCCTGGACGTGGACGCTATCCTGGCCACGGTCAGGAAGACCAACCGGGCCGTCTACCTGGAGGAGGGGTGGTCGTACGTGGGCGTGGGGGCCCAAATCGTCGCCACCATCCAGGAGGAAGCCTTCGACTACCTCGACGCGCCGGTCCTCAGGGTCACCCAGGCGGACATCCCCATGCCCTACGCCAAGAACCTGGAGATGTTGGCGAAGCCGAGCGCGGACCGAGTCGTGGCCGCCGTAAACAAGGTCCTGTACCGCTAGTGTCGAGTCCCCGACACTTGGCGCGGACTCAACCCGGACGTCTCCATCAGGGCGTGCGCGCATGATCACGAAAGTCCATATGGAAGCGCTCTCCCCGACCATGGAGGAGGGTCAGCTCGTCAAGTGGCATCGAGCCGAGGGCGAAGCCGTTTCCAGCGGAGACGTTCTCGCCGAGATCGAGACCGACAAGGCCACGATGGAGCTGGTGGCACGCGGTGACGGGACCCTGAGGAAGATCCTCCTCGGGGAGGGCGGGACGGCTCCGGTAGGCGATGTCATTGCCGTGATCGCCGGGGAGGACGAGGATATCTCGGATGTGGTTGGCGCCCGGGCAGGGGAGACGCCAGCCCCCTCGGGGGAAGGACCCCGGGAGGATGACGGAGCCGCACCGGAGGAGACACCGTCCGTGGCCGCGCCGCCGGCCGCGGCGCAGGCTCCCCCCGCAGGAGCGGGGGAGCGAATCAAGGCCTCACCTCTCGCCCGCCGCCTCGCCGAGGACATGGGTGTGGATCTCACGACGGTGAGCGGCTCGGGGCCCGGAGGGCGGATCGTAAAGCGGGATGTGGAGGCGGCGAAGGCGTCGCCGGTCGCGGCCCCGGCGCCCGCGGTGGCGTGGACCCCGGACGAGGCGGACTACGAGGACGTGCCGGTCTCGCAGATGCGCAAGACCATCGCCAGGCGCCTCGTGGAGTCCATCGGACCCGTTCCCCACTTCTTCCTCACCGTTGACGTGGACATGGGCCGCGTGCTGGAGTCACGGAAGAGCATCAACGCCATCCTCGAGAAGGAAGGTCAGAAGGTCTCCATCAACGATATCCTCCTCAAGGCCGTGGCGGGCGCTCTCAGGAAGCATCCGGACTGCAACGCCCAGTGGCACGGGGGTCACATCCGGCGGTTCAACCGCGTCCACCTCGGCGTTGCGGTGGCGGTGGAGGACGGGCTCATCACACCGGTGATCAGGGATGCCCAAGCCAAGGGGATCGCCCTCATCGCCCGGGAAGTGCGAGAGCTGGCGGCACGGGCGAGGGAGAGGAAGCTCACGCCCGAGGAGTACACGGGCGCCACGTTCTCGGTCTCCAACCTCGGCATGTTCGGGATCCACGAGTTCACGGCCATCATCAACCCGCCGGAAGCGGGCATCCTGGCCGTGGGAGGAGTCGAGGACACGCCGGTGGTCCTGGACGGGGAGGTGGTCGTGCGACCGCGCATGCGCGTTACCATGAGTTGCGATCACCGGGTGATCGACGGTGCGCAGGGCTCCAGGTTCCTGGCCACGCTCACGGCCATGCTCGAGGAGCCGGCGGCCATCCTCGTCTGAGGGTGGAACCGGTCTAGTCAGAGCACGCCGACCCATGCGCGACCTGCACGAGCTCTTCGAGAACAACCGTGCCTGGGCCTCCGAGCGGCTGGCCGCGGATCCGGACTTCTTCGTGCGCCTCACCGAGGGCCAGAGCCCGATGTACCTGTGGATCGGGTGCTCGGACAGCAGGGTCCCCGCCGAGGACATCGTGGGCGTGAGCGCCGGGGAGCTCTTCGTCCATCGCAATGTGGCCAACGTCGTGGAGCCGTCGGACATCAACTGCCTCTCAGTGCTCCAGTTTGCCGTGAGCGTACTGCAGGTGAGACACATCATCGTGTGCGGGCACTACGGGTGTGGGGGCGTTCATGCCGCCATGGGAGACGAGCCGCTGGGAATCATCGACGCGTGGCTCGCCCGGATCCGTGAGGTGGTTCGTCTGCACCGGGAGGAGCTGGACGACCTCGACTCCCACGACGAGCGTTTCCACAAGCTGTGCGAGCTCAATGTTCTGCAGCAGGCCGTGTCCGCATGCTACACGCCTTCCGTGCGGGAGGCGTGGCGTGCAGGTCGGGATCTCACGGTCCACGGCCTGATCTACGGGCTGGAGGACGGCCTCCTCCGGGACCTCGGATTCTCGGTGAGCCGGATCGAGGATGTGGAGCAGGCGTATGAGCGGGCCCTTGCCGACCTCTGAGCCGTCGCGACGCGTGAGGCCGGCGTCGGCCCGGGCTCAGTCCGTCTTCAGGGCCCTCATGGGGTCGACCGTGGCGGCTTCGCGGACGACCGCCCGGATGGCTCCGAGCACCGCCTGGGGGTCGGACGGGGTCCGGGCCACCAACGTCATACCCGTGGTGAACAGCTCCCGCTGAGGCAGGTACATGAACTCGGTGGGCTCTTCACCAAGGCTCCGGTACTTTCCCGTGGCCACGACGCCGATCACGGTGCGCTCCCTTCCCGCCGTACGTACGGTCTTGCCGACCGCGGACTCCCCGGGCCAGAAGCGGTCGGCGAAGCGCTGGTTGACGATGATCACTGGCGCCCCGGCCTCGTCGTCCGTCCGGGCCAACGTTCGTCCGTCCAGCAACGTCACGCCCATGGTCTGGAGATAGCCTTCGGTGACGAGCGCGTACTGGAGGCTACGGCGCTCGCCATCGACGAACTCGTACCCCGGAATGGTCACGCTTCCGTCGCTGTTGGCGAACCCCAGGGGCAGGGAGCTCGACAACCCCACGCGGGTTACCTCGGGCAGCGCTTCCACATCTTCCACGAGACGGTCGAAGAACGCCCTTGCCCTGGCGTTGTCATATCCCTGGAGGCCGGGGTCGACCGAGGCCATGACGAGGTTCTCCGGGGCATCGAAGCCGGGGTCGATCTCCATAGCTCCCTTCAGGCTGCGAAGAAAGAGCCCGGAGCTGATGAGGAGGAGGAGGGAAAGGGCCATCTGAAGGACGACGAGGGCCCGGCCCGGCCGGAAGCCGCCCCGTTGGGCCGACTCGCAGTTCACGGCGGCAGCGGCACCGGAGCGTGCCACCTGCAGCGCGGGAACCATCCCGAACAAGAGCCCGGCGGCGACGGAGACGACGAGGGTGAAGACGAGCACCGTGTCGTTCAAGTTCACCGCGAAGCTCCAGGGCCCGTCCAGCGGCAGACGGAACTTGCCCAGGAAACGGGTCACGAGTCCCGCGAGACCCAATCCCGCGATGCCGGCGATGGTGCTGAACACCAGGCTTTCGGTGAGTAGCTGCTGCACGATCCGTCGGCGCCCGGCGCCGAGGGCGAGGCGGATGCCCAGCTCCCCCCTCCGATCCCGCGCCCGCGCCAGGAACAGGTTCGCCACGTTGAGGCACGCGATGAGGAGGAGGAGCACCACCACCACCATGATGACCGAGCTCATCCCGAGCTGGGCGCTGCGGAAGGTGGGATGGATTCCGGCCTCGTTCTGAAGGACCAGGGTGGTCCCCCGTTGATTGCCGTACGAGTCCGGGAGCTCTTCCTGGAGCCGGACGAGCATGACGTCCATGATCTCCTGGGCTCGATCCAGCGTCTCACCGTCGCGGAGCCTTCCCACCACGTTCAGCATGGTGCTGGTCCGGTCTTCGATGAGATCCCTTCCGGGGTCGATCTCCCGCTGCATCATCAACGGGACATAGACGGGCACGTTGGCGAAGCTCACCGGCCCCCGGAATTCCTCGGGGGCGACACCCACGACCTCGAAGGGATGCCCGTTGAGGATCAGGGTAGCTCCCAGCACCGACGGGTCGCCTCCGAAGCGCGTCTGCCAGAAGCCGTGTCCCAGGACGGCGACCGGATGCGCGCCCGGAGCCGTATCCTCCTCTCCTGGGAAGAACGGGCGGCCCAGGACCGGCGTCGCACCGTATGTCTGGAAGAAATTTGCGCTGACCAGCATTCCCATGGTCCGCTCGCTGCGTCCGTCGGCGGACAGGGAGATCGGCGTGAAGTACCACGCCGCCACGGTCTCGAAGACGTCGGCGGACCGGTCGCGTACGTCCTGGTAGTGGGGAATGGAGTTGGACCCGTAGTCCATGCCCGGCCATTTCCGGTAGATCTGCACCAGCTCCTCGGGATGCTCCGTGCCCGAGAGGGGCCGGAGCAGAAGGCCGTGGACCACGGAGAAGGTCGCCGCGTTGAGCCCGATTCCCAGCGCCAGGGTGACTACCGCGGCGGCGGTGAACATCGGGTCCTTCACCAGCATGCGGGCGGCGTACCGCAGATCGCGAGTCAGCTCTGTCATCGTGCTTCCCGCCCCTTCCCTGGATTGGCGTCCGGGCGCCGGCGGCACCGAGCCCCACCGAACCCTACATCATGCCGGCCGCCGGAGGTTCAGCCATTCCGCGCAGGTCGAATCGGCAGCGAGTGATCTCCGGAGTCGTGACTCCCGCGGGCGATCTACCAACCGCCTCCTCCGCCACCCCCGGAGCCGCCGCCGCTGAAGCCTCCCCCTCCAGAGAACCCTCCGCCGCTGCTGAAGCCCGACCCACCGCTGCTGCGTGGTTGGGACGCGAGCGTGGAGGCGGCAGTGGACGACATCCGACCCATGGAGTCGGCGAACCGGCTCGGACGGAACCCCCCGTCCCCGTCCCAACTGCCCACGTACCACGTCGGGGGTTCCTGATAGATGCCGTCGAAGGCGGCGGCCCAGCGCCGCTCCACGCCGAACGCCATGGCGTAGGGAAGGAAACGTTCGAACATCTCCGGCGACGTCACCATGCGCCGGTACCGGTCCGACTCCACCCGCTCGAGAAACTCCTCGAATCCCATGACCAGCTCCTGCGTCCGGGCGCCCTTCACGGTACGGGCCGGCATGAACATGCCGAAGCCGAACACGGGCAGCGCGGTACCGACACCGGCCAGGATCGCCGTGAGGCGCGAGAGCTCGAGCCAGCCGGCCAGGGCGAGTCCCCCCGCTACCCCCAGGGCGAGGACGGTGGCCGCCGTCCCCATCCAGGCCTGGTGCGTGTAGAACTCCCGTTCCAGGCTGGACAGCGGCACAGGGGGAGGCAGATCCTCGCCCGATCGGCCGAAGACCCCGAAGAGGATCTCGCGCTCGTGGTCCTGGAGCTCACTCCACGTCGCCCGGGGCCGCGCCGGGACGAGGAGGTAGTCCGTCCCACCCGTGATCCTGGCCAGGAAGCCTTCCGCCATGGTCTCTTCGATGCGCACGTAGCCTCGCACCGCCAGGTCGACCAGACCGGCCGTGACGTCACGCATGTCCGGACGGTTGTCCAGGAGCGTCCCCGCCTCGGCCGGAGTCAGCCCGTCGGGAGGCTCGTACTGGGGTGATACGGAGAGCCGGGCGGGGTCCCGACCGCGCCGTGCCCACAGGCGCCACATGACGGCCAGGCTCACGAAGGGGAAGAAAAGGAGCCAATTGGCCCTGAGAAAGAGGATCGAACGGGCGAGCAGGCCCGGGCGGCGGACGACGCCGGGATCCCAGGCAACGGCGATGGTGAGGCCCTCCCGGTAGCTCAGGGGCCTTTGCGTCTCGAAGAAGAATCCTCCCCCGGTTGGCTCCACCGACGCTGCGTTCTGCGTGGAGCCGTAGCCGCCGGTCCAGGAGGCGGTTCGGGTGTTGGTCGCACCAGCGGGGAGCACGACCATGGCGGAGGCGGAGCGGATGGGTATCTCCCACTCGTCGCCGGTGACGTTCCAGTACAGCTCGTCATACTCGTCCCAGAACTTCAGCGCGTTGGGGACGCGGTAGCGGATGAACACCGTCCGGGTCGCGTCATCCGCTCCCGGAACCCGGATGCGGAGCTTCTTGTAGTGTCGCTCTCGCGAGGATTCGAACTCGTAGGGCTGCCCGCCAGGGCCGGTGACGGCGACGTCGTCCATGAACAACCGGTACGAAAAGCCCTGGGGTGTCCGGTATTCCACGGGAATCAAGCGGAAGATGCCGTTCCAGGACCCGGTGAACCGGACCTGGATCTCCTCGCGGACGTCCAGCCAACCCGACGGCTCCACGCCGAGGGTGACGTCGAAGCTCAGGATCTCGAGGCTTCGTTGGGCCGCGACAGCGGCGGGAAGGCAGCCGGCCGCCACGGCGAGGGCCGCCGCCAAGATGACGAAACGCGATCGGACGGCGTTGGGCACGGGAATCGCTCCTCCGAGTACGTGACGAGGTGAGGCGGGCCGAGCTTCGCTACTCGAAGCTGACTTCTGGCGCGGCCCGCTCATCCTCGGCCACCTCGAAGAACTCCCGCTGGCCGAATCCGAAGGCCCGGGCGATCACGACGCTGGGAAAGGTCTGCGTCTTCGTGTTGAAATCCCGCACGACGGCGTTGTAGTAGCGTCTGGCCTCTGCCACCTGGTGCTCCAGCTGGCTCAGGCTCGCCTGGAGGTCTCGAAAACCCTCGGCTGCCTGGAGCTGGGGATATGCCTCCGACAGCGCGAACAAGGACCGAAGTGCGCCGGTGAGCACATTCTCGGCCTCGCCCTTCGCCGCGGGGCCCTGGGCCGCCATGGCCGAGTTCCGGGCCTGGATGACCCGCTTCGAGGGTATCCTTCTCGTGGCTGGCGTACCCCTTGACCGTTTCCACGAGATTCGGGATGAGGTCGTAGCGTCGTTTCAGCTGAACGTCCACGTCGGCCCAGGCTCCGTCGGCGCGCTCTCGAAGCCGCACCAGCGAGTTGTACATGGCGATGCCTACGATCGCGACGACCGCGACGACTCCCAGCTCCCACATGTTCGACCTCCCGGCGGGGGGTAGCTCCTGGCGCTGCGCGCCTGGCATTCTAGGGGAGGAAGGGCGAGACGGGCAAAGCCGAGCGTCCCTGCGACCTCCGCCGCGTGTCTCTTTGGGCCAGGCAGTCGGCCTTCTCCCCCGAGGGGCGGACGAGGATGAGGTGGAGTCGGGCTTTACCCCCTCCGGACGGGACTCTACCTTCATGATTCTTCAACATTATACGGATTCTCCGGAGAGCTCCGTCTCTCCTTTCCAGCGAGGTCAGAGTGGCGAGCGGCGATCGCTTCGATCTGGTGATCATCGGCAGCGGCCCCGGCGGGTACGTGGCTGCAATCCGGGCGGCCCAATTGGGCCTGAGCGTGGCATGCGTCGAGACGGACGCGCTCGGCGGCGTGTGCCTCAACATCGGGTGCATTCCCACCAAGGCGCTCCTCACCAGCGCGTTTCTCGCCAACGAGATGAAGGAGGGGGCGCGGCACGGGATCGCGGCCTCCGACCTCTCCTTCGACCTCGGGCCCGCCCAGAAGCGCAGCCGCGCCGTGGCGGACCAGCTGAGCCGGGGGGTCGCCCACCTGTTCAAGAAGAACAAGGTCACCCCTCTCGAGGGGTACGGACGCCTGAAGGGCCAGGGAAAGGTGGAGGTGGAGGAGGCCGACGGATCGCGGACGGTGGTGGAAGCCTCCCACGTCATCATCGCGACGGGCTCGAGGTCGCGTGACCTCCCGTTCCTCCAGATCGACGAACAACGGATCTGGTCGTCCACCGGCGCCCTCATGCAGGAGACGGCGCCCGGTTCGCTGTTCATCGTCGGTGCAGGAGCCATCGGCATGGAGTTCGCCGACATCTACAACGCCTTCGGGACCGAGGTCACCCTCGTCGAGGCTCTCGACCGGATCCTTCCGCTGGAGGACGCCGAGGTCTCCAGGCTCATGACGCGGAGCTTCAAGAAGCGGGGCATCGCCATCCACGTGTCGGCTCGCCTGGAGACGGCGGAGGTCCTGGACGACGGCGTCAGCGTCACCTTCAAGGACGTCAAGGACGAGGCCCACGAGATGAAGGTCGATTACGTCCTCTCGGCGGTCGGTCGCGTGCCCAACTCCGAGGACATCGGTCTCGAAACGGTGGACATCACCCCGGATCCCCGTGGATTCATCCCGGTGGACGACCGGATGCGCACCAGCGCCCCCGGCGTCTACGCCATCGGAGACGTGGCCGGCCGCCAGCTACTGGCGCACAAGGCCAGCCACGAGGGCATCGTCTGTGTAGAGCATATCGCCGGCCAGGGCCACGGGACCGTGGACTACGGAAACGTGCCGAACTGCACCTACTGCCATCCGGAGGTGGCGTCGGTGGGACTTACGGAGGAGCAGGCGAAGGAGCAAGGGTTCGACATCGAGGTCGGCAAGTTCCCATGGGTGGGGATCGGGCGAGCCGTGGCTGCTGGGCATACCGAGGGCTTCATCAAGGTCATCCGTGACAAGCAGTACTCGGAGATCCTCGGAGCCCACATCGTCGGGCCCCACGCCACCGAGCTCATCGCGGAATTTGTGGTGGGCCGGCACCTCGAATCCACGGTGGAGGAGCTGGAGAAGGCGATGCATCCCCATCCGACGTTGTCCGAGGGCGTGGCGGAGGGTGCCCTCGCGGCCCTGGGCCGGGCCATCCACGTCTGATGGCGGAACGGCCTTCACCCGGACAGGTGGGCCCCTCCGGGGCTCCCGCGGACCCCGACCGCCCGGCTGCGAGAGACTGGTCCGGGAGCCAGGAGCGTGCGCTTCGCCTGTGGATCGCGCTCGCGCGCTGCTACGCCACCTACGCCAAGGCCATCGCCTGCAAGATCCAGGAGTACGGACTCACGCCGCCACAGTTCGGGATCATCGAGGCGCTCTATCACCTGGGTCCGCTGTCGCTGGGAGAGTTGGCGGACAAGCTCCTCGTGACCGGGGGCAATATCACGTACGTGATGGATCGTCTGGAAGAGCAGGGGCTGGTGTACCGGGAGCGCTCACCCAGGGATCGGCGGATCATCCAGGCGAAGCTTACGCATGATGGAAAGGCCCTCATCGCCTCCGTCTTTCCCGGCCACGGCAGCTACGTGGAGGAGCTCAGCGGTCACCTGGAGCCCGAGGAGCAGGAGATGCTCAGGAGCCTTCTCAAGAAGCTGGGCCGTGCCATCCAGGACACTCCAGCTGGAGGGTAGCGGAGCTCCCCCTCAGGCGGGTTGGGACTGCTCGGCTTCCCGTTCCACGTCGATCCCCCTGATCCTCAGCACCCTCAGGAGCGCCTCACCGATCTTGTTGTTCGGAGTGGAGGCGCCGGCGGTGATCCCGAGCTCGAAGGGACCTTCGGGAAGCCACGCGACGCTTTGCGCCTCGTCCGCGTCCGGGCTGAGCTCAGGCTTGTGGCGGATGGCTCCCGTCTCCACGGCGATGCAGGACGCGTCCTGGATGTGGTAGGTGGGGGTGTATTGCCGGCACAGGTGTGCGAGATGGTTGGTGTTCGAGGAGTTGTATCCCCCGATGACGATCATGACGTCGGGGGGATTCTTCATCATCTCCGCCACGGCGTCCTGCCGCTCCTGCGTGGCCGAGCAGATGGTGCCGAAAGAGCGGTAGTAGTCTGCCACATCGTCCAGGTCGTGAAGCTCCAGCATCGCTTCATGGATCCTCATGCCGATGGCGATGGACTCGCTGGCGAGCATGGTGGTCTGATTCGCCACGCCCACGCGCGTCAGATCCACGTCGGGATCGAACCCGGGAGAGGACTTCCCCTCGAAGTGAACGAGGAACTCCTCGCGGGTCATGCTTCCAGGCCGATCGGCGATGTAGTCGCAGATCAGCTCGGCCTCCGCCATGTCCCTGACGACGATGTACTTGCCCCCCCGGTGCTTTCGTGCCTGCGACGCCGTGGCCCGGGACTCCTCGTGTGTGTATTTACCGTGGATCACCGAGGTGAACCCATCCCGTGCATAGCTCTCCACCCGCTTCCACACGTGGAGCACGGATCCGCACGTGGTGTCCACCAGGATGCAGCCGGTGTCGCGCAATGCGTCGAAGTCGTCAAGGGTCACGCCGAAGGCGGGGATGATCACCACGTCGTCGCTCGTGACGTGGGAGAAGTCGAAACGGCCGTCGGAGTCCGGGTAGATGAAGGTGATGCCCATGTCCGTCATGCGCTGGTTCACATGAGGATTGTGGATGATCTCGCCCACCAGATAGATCTTCTTGTGCGGGAACTTGTGGACGGTCTCGTAGGCGTAGTCCACGGCCCGGTCCACTCCGTAGCAGAACCCGAACTCCTGCGCCAGGCGCACCGTTACATCCCCGAAGCTGTCGGTGAAGCCACGGGACCGGATGCGCTCCACGAGCGCCGATTGGTACTCGGCGTCGATGAGCGGCCGCAGCTCCTTCTTGAGCCCGAATCCCCGTCGGAAGTAGGTCTGCTCCATTCGAGACGTCCTCACCCTGCGATGCCGTATGCTGTGTGGGTCCGAGGCTACCCCCCGGGCGTCACGGGGGTCCGGGGTGCGGACCGCACCGCCCGAAGCGGATCCCGCCCTGGGTCGGTGGGTAGAGGGTCGCATGTCCATTCTGGCCCGTCTCGCCCTGCTCTTCGTCATCATTCCCGTTCTGGAGCTGGTGTTGCTCGTGGAGCTGGGGCAGATCGTCGGCCTTCTGCCCACGTTGGCCCTCGTGATCTTCACCGGCCTGACAGGCGCGGCGCTTGCCCGAGCAGAGGGCTTCCGCGTGTTCTGGGCGTTCCAGAGGGAGCTGGCGTCAGGAAGGCTACCAGGGCAGGCTCTTCAGGACGGGATCGCGGTCCTGGTCGGTGGCGCTTTCCTGCTGACCCCGGGTATCCTCACGGATCTGGCGGGATTCGCTCTTCTTCTTCCCCTTTCCCGTCGCTGGATCCAGCGACGCGTGCGCCGTTTGCTGGAGCGACGGATTCGCGACGGGACCGTGCGGGTGTTGGTCGGGGAACCCGGCTTCTGGAGCGGCCCAGAGGCCGCCGGCCGGACCTCCCCTGATCTCGACCCGGACAAGGAGATCTCCGTCGACCCTCCCGAAGCGTGATCGCCGTCGCCGCGAATACCGGTCTTCCCTGACTCGATCCACCCCCTTCCCACCGTGTCCTTTCATGTCCAACGACATCTCCTTTCTCGAACGTCTCCTGGATGCCCCCGGCCCGTCCGGGTTCGAGGTACGTCCAGCCCGCGTATGGCGCGAAGAGGCGATGCGGTTCGCCCAGGACGTCAGGGTCGACGTGAGCGGCAACTCCTACGCGACGGTCCATGGTGACGGAAATCCCTCCGTGATGCTGGCGGGCCATATCGACGAGATCGGGCTCCAGGTCACGCATATCGATGAGGAGGGGTTCCTGTACGTCGACGAGATCGGCGGCTGGGATCCGCAGGTGCTGGTGGGACAGCGGGTTACCTTGCTCGGCCGTGACGGTGACGTTCCGGGGGTGCTCGGCAAGAAGGCGATCCACCTCATGACCGACGAGGAGAAGGCCAAGGCGTCGAAGACCAGGGACCTCTGGGTCGACGTGGGCGCCGGCAGCCGTGAGGAAGTGGCAGCCCTGGGGGTACGGGTCGGAGATCCCATGGTCCTTGCCCAGGGTGTGGTGTGGCTTGCCGGAGACCGGATCGCCAGTCGGGCCATCGACAACCGGATCGGAGCCTATGTGGTCCTGGAGGCGCTACGGCTTCTCGCCGAGGATCCGCCCGGGGCCGCCGTCACGGCGGTGGCGACGGTGCAGGAGGAGATCGGCCATTCCGGCGGTGGGGCCCGCACGAGTGCCTATTCCCTCAGACCTGACGTCGCCCTGGTGGTGGACGTCACGTTCAGCACCGACGTGCCGAACATCGAGAAGAAGGAGCTCGGAGAGCACCACCTGGGGGGTGGTCCGGTCCTGAGTCGGGGGTCGGCGTCGCACAGCCAGGTCTTCGAGAAGCTGGCGGACGTGGCTGCGGCGGAAGGGATCCCGCATACCATCCAGGCTTCGCCCAGGGCCACGCGGACCGACGCCGACGGCATCTTCCTGACGCGCGCCGGCGTGCCGACGGGCCTGGTCTCCGTGCCGAACCGGTACATGCATTCGCCCAACGAGGTGGTGAGCCTCGAGGACCTCCGGAACACGGCCGGCCTCCTGGCCGCGTTCATCCGGCAGCTCGGGGCGGAGACGGACTTCACTCCTCGCTGACGGGATCCCTGGCTGGGGAGATTGACGCTTCACGGGGCGTTGTCTAGGGTTATTGGCTCCACGTCCGGGCCGCGGTGGGACCTCTCACGCGGAGAGGCGTCCGGAATCGGAGAACGTACGCCTGCACGGGGTCGCGCCGGGGCAGGTGAACCCGTTCGGATGGAATGCTCAAGCATGCTAGACCCTGGGAAGCTCGTGTTGGATCTGCAGACGATGCGCGACGAGGGACATCTCTCCGACGCGCTCCTGCGCTATGCGGTGCGAACCATCTCGTCCTCCGATGACCGATTCAGCTGGGTGGGGGTCTACTTGCTGAACGTCGACGATGACGAGCTCTGGCTGCACAACTATGTCGGGACGCCCACGGAGCACTCGAAGATCCCCGTCGGTACCGGCGTGTGCGGCCGCGCCGTGACCGAGGGGACCAACCTGAACGTCCCC
>JARRLD010000021.1:0-22146 GCA_037387345.1 Gemmatimonadota bacterium | reverse complement strand
TCCGTCGGCCCCCGAGCGGGCGGGATCGACGATGACGAAGATTGGGGGAAAGCGGCTGCGTCGCGCAACTCCGGAGTCGAGCAAGCCGTCGGGTCGCCAGCATGACTCTCAGCGTATGCGCGCACCGATCCGGCGCCACCGAACGTGCCGGATCCAGGGAAGGTCGTCCTGCCCGGACCCGTCGAACGAGTAATACACGAACCAGGGGCGACCTCGGATGGCCTCGCGCTGGACGAAGCCCCAGTACCGGGAGTCCTCGCTGTTGTCCCGATTGTCCCCCAGCATGAAGTATTGGCCCGGAGGTACGATGATGGGGCCCCAGTTGTCCCGGGTGGGGTGGTAGCCCCTCATGGTGTTGGCGATCAGGTGGTTCGATTGCCAGCTCATGCGGGGGTGCCTGGCATCTCCGTCGAGGTCGATGAAGCGAGCGTAGGGCTCGTCGACTGGGGCCCCGTTCACCTGAAGCTCCTTGTCGCGCATGGAGAGCGTGTCTCCGGGTTCCCCCACCAGGCGCTTCACGTAACTCTTGCCGGGCTCATGGGGAGGTTGGAAGACCACCACATCACCCCGATGCGGCTCGGCGAACGCGGGCAGCCTCAAGTGGGTGCCCGGCACCTCCGCCCCGTAGACGGCCTTGTTCTCCAGAAGAAAATCCCCCACGAGAAGCGTCTCTTCCATGGAGGACGTGGGGATCTTGAAGGCCTCGATCAGGAACGTACGGATGACGATGAAGAGGAGGAACGCCACGACGATGGAGCGGGTCCAGTCCCAGAGGCCACGCGCGAGTCTCCGCACCCGCTGCTCCTCCCGCTCCAGAATCCCACTGACCATCCCCGGCTTCTGATCGTCCTGCACGCCGTGACCTCCTGAATGAGGAATTGGCCCACATGGTCCGGGCTCCGGCCAGCCGCCGCCTGCGAGTCGAGTGAACACGGTACCCAATCGCGGCTACTACCGTTCCCTTCCTCGTTCCGCTCCGTCGACGTCACGCCCGGATTCGACACCGCGGTCGTTCGCCTCCGCAGCCGAAGCCGGCCACCGATGTCCAGGGGTCCGGGGATCATGGTGCCCTCGGTCCTGGCCCCCGCTAGTCCCCTCCGAAGGACGTCCGTCCTCCGAGGTAGATCACCCTGCCCGGCGCCGGAAAGCCTCGGATGTCCTCGTACGAAACGTCCGTCAGGTTGTCGATCCGGAACGTCACCGCCAGCTCACCTCCGTGGGGCATCTCCGTCCACAGCGGAACCTCCCCTCCGACCGCGACTGTCGTATGTCGTGGCAGCGTCACCCGGCGCGCGGGAAACGTGGAGAAGTCCCGATCGTCCCTGGACCCTGTCGTCTTCGCTTCGATCCGGAGGTACCCCCACCCCAGCTCCGCCCCGAGGTGGCCGCTCATCTCGTGATCGGGACGGCGTAGCAGGCGTTCCCCCTGGACGAAGTCCCCTTCTGCCGCCCCCTCGGGGCCGGCGTCCCGGACCATGGTATGAAGCCATGTCCAATCGACCCCTGCTCGAATGGCACCGAGCCGAAGGCCGATCCCTGCCTCCACTCCGCGGGCGTTCGCGCGCGCGACGTTGAAGTAGTTGGGGCCGCCGAGGGCGGGCGTTGTCGAGGAATACTGGATGAGATCGCGGAAACGCTGGCTGAAGTACGCCACGTGGACGTCGACCCGCTCTCCGGCCAGGCTACGTTCAAGTCCCACGTCCCAGGATAGACCTACCTCCGGTGCCAGATCGGGATTCCCGGTCGCGTACCCCTGCGCGAAGTTCTCGTAGAACGTGGGCTCCTTCACCGATCGACCGGCCGAGGCGCGCACGCGGGTGGAGGGAACGACCCGCCATGTCATCTCGGAGTTCCAGCTCTCCGAGCCCCCGAAGCGCTGGTTGTCCTCCATCCGGCCACCGACGCCGTAGGACACCGGGCCCCTCCCCCCGGTCCAGTGCAGGAAGACCGCACGGTTCCACCGCTGGTTGTCACTCTTCCCGTGCGCGGCTCCCCATTGGCTTCGGGACTCGGAATGGGAGCGCACCGCCTGCTCCTCCACCTCGATCCCGGCGGTTACCACGCTCCCGGACAGGTGCAGATTGAGCTGTCCGTCCACGGTCGCCCGCCGGACGTGGTCGAGATTGGAGAAGCCGACGTAGCCCAGCGTGTCCGCCGGTCCGTCGGGCTGGTCGTCGGTTCCGAGGTCGCTCTGGTGCACGCCCACCTCCCCCCGTACTTCCAGGCCCCCGGTGAGCCATCGTGACAGCGACAGGCCCAGGGTCGCCTCGTCCCCGAAGGTGAAGGAGTTCTCGTCCGCGACGTTCCCCGCTCCGTCTGTGGGAAAGTGGTACGAACGGTTGGTCCATCGTACGCTCACCTGAACCCTCGTGCGCTCGTCGGGAGCCAGCCGGACGTTGCCCGAGAGGGTCGAGCTTCGGTGGGCGTTGTTCACCGGCAGGATTCCGTCCGTGCGCAGGTGTTGCACCGCCACGGCCCAACCGGCGCCGGCCCCACCGCCAGAGACGTCGGCCGAGAAGTCAAGCCATCCGTGGCTTCCACCACGAGCCGCGATCGTGGCCCTCGGCCCCACCCACCCCGCACGGCTGATGACGTGGATCACGCCGGCCACGGCGTCGGACCCGAAGAGGGAGGAGGCGGGCCCCCGGACGATCTCGATCCGCTCGACGTTCACCAGGGTCAGCGAGGCAAAGTCGAAGGCTCCCCCAGGCTGATTGACCTGCACGCCGTCCACGAGCACCTGCACGTGGTCGCTCTCGCCCCCTCTGAGGAAGACCGACGTCGTGGCACCGAACGAGCCTCCCTGCGTCACGGTCACCCCCGGAACCCCTCGGAGGGCCTCGGCGACCCGCGTCAGGCCCCGGGCTCTCAGATCCGCTCCCTCGAGCACCGTCACTGAACGGCCCACGGCGCCCGCCGGACGTGGCGTCGGGCTGGCGGTCACGACGAGGCTGTCCAACAGGAAGGGATGGTCCTGGCCCGCGAGGGGCGGTCCGACCAGGGAACCGAAAAGCACGATCATGCTGGTGAGCGTCGCCGTCATCACTGCGTTCCTCCCCCACGGTCGGAAACGAGGTCCTCGCCGAAGTGGAGGGTTGGGAGCGCAGCGCACGCCCGCTCTCCCTCGGAGCCGGATGGCGAGGCGGGGGTGGGTCAGGTCTCCTGGCTCGAGGCCGCCGTGCTCGCCTTCCCAGACGATGGTCCAGTGGCGTGGAAAAGCAGGCGTTCCGAGTCGCGCTCGGGCCTCTCACAGTGGCGGGGCCGCGCCGGATTCTCACCGGCTTCCGGGGTGACCCACCCGCCGAGTCTGATTGTCGGCCGAACCCTAACGGTCCGACGGTCCGGCCGAAAGACCCGGCCCGGGCGACGGCGGCCTGCCCCTCAGCTGTCCCGGACGAGCCCGTACTTCTCGATCTTCTTGTACAGGTTCGAGCGGGGCATGTCCATCCGTCGGGCAGCCTCCGCGACGTTCCAGTCGCAAGCCCTCAGCCTGTGCAGGATGTAGGCCCGCTCCGCGAGGTCCTTGAACTCCGAGAACGTCCCCGCCGCCAGGAGCTCGCCGCCGAGCCCGGACCCGGCGTGGCGGCCCGGGACCAGGAGATCGACATCCCCCTCCCCGATCGAGTCGCCGGTGGAGAGGATCAGCAGCCGCTCTACGGTGTTTCGGAGCTCCCGCACGTTGCCGGGCCACTCCAGGCTGGCCAGGCGTTCCACGGCCTCCCCGGTGAATCGCTTCGGTCCGACCTGTGCCGCTCCTGCCATATGCTCGGCGAAGTGCTGGACCAGCATGGGAATGTCCTCCCGGCGGTCCCTCAGGGGAGGGACTTCGATGGGGACGACATTCAGGCGGTAGAACAGGTCCTCCCGGAACCGTCCCTCTTCAATCTCCTCGGAGAGATCCTTGTTGGTCGCGGCCACCACCCGTACGTCCACCTCGATGGACCTGGAGCCGCCGACCCGGGTCACCACACCCTGCTCGAGGGCCCGGAGCACCTTCGCTTGAGCGGCCAGGGACATGTCCCCGATCTCGTCCAGAAAGAGCGTGCCGCCGTCAGCCTGCTCGAACTTGCCGGCTCGATCCGCCACCGCCCCCGTGAAGGACCCCTTGATGTGGCCGAACAACGCCGACTCGATGAGCTCCGAGGGAATGGCGGCGCAATTCACCTCCACGAACGGGGCGTCCGAGCGGGGGGACAGCCTGTGAACCGCCCGGGCCACGAGCTCCTTTCCCGTGCCGTTCTCTCCGGTGATGAGGACCCAGGCATCGGTTGGAGCGACCCGCTCGACCCGCTCCCAGACCTGACGAATGGGATACGAGCTCCCCACGATCTGATGCCGGCTCTCGACCTCGCTCTTCAGGGCCTCCACGCTGGCGGCGAGTCCACGAAGCTCCAGGGCACGCTTCAGCGTCACGAGGAGGCGATCCGTGTCCAGCGGCTTCTCGAGAAAATCGTAGGCACCCTGGCGGGTGGCCTCGACGGCGGTGTCGATGGTGCCGTGCCCCGAGATCATGATCACCAGGGTCGAGGGATCCTGCTCACGCAGCGCCCGCAGCACCTCGATGCCATCCATGCCTGGCATCTTCACGTCCAGGAACACGATGTCAGGATGGAACTTCTGGGCGTCCTTCAGGGCGTCCATTCCGTCCTCGGAGCCACGGACTTCGTGCCCCTCGTACTCGAAGACCTGGACCAGGGCGTCCCGGATCGACTTCTCGTCGTCGACGATGAGCAGCCTGGCCATACGCCTACCGCTCCCCCACCAGCACCAGGCTGTCCTGGCGGACGTACACGGCCTGGATGCCGTCGGGCAGGGGCACGGCGAGGGCGTCCTTTGGGAGTCCCCGAGGGGCCTCACGACCGAAGCCGACGACGACGTCCCCGACCATGCGTCGGGGAAGTGGCAGGTGGGCCGCCTCGACCCGGTCCACCATGAGCGCCAGGCGTCTCTCGCCGTAGGGCACCAGGGGGCCCTCGAGGACAACCGCGACAGTGTCCGGCAGCACGCCCACCACTTCGTCCAGGCGGGGAAGGCGTGGAAACGCCTCCAGGGCCACCCGGGCACTCAATCGGACTCGACTCCCCTCCAGCTCCACGCGCGGCTCGTCCACGCCCGGAGGCAGCAGTCCCGGCAACGCGAATCGAACCACGGAGGTGAGCTCCCGGCTGCCGAGCACCAACCGGTCAGGCCCCTCGCCGGACCTGAATCGCTCGAAACGATCCAGCGTGGAATCGGCGAGCGCCGCCGAGGGCGGCGGGTCTGCGTCCTCGGCGACCTCCCCACCGGGGGTTCTCCATCCGAGCGCCCGCTCGAGCGGCGGAAAGACACGCGGGCCCCAGCGAAAGCCGGCGTAGGCGGCCCCCACCAGCACCACCGTGAGCGCGATGCGCTTCAAGAGCTTGACCACGGGACTCAGCCTCCCAGCCTGGTGCTGGACACGAGCGAGTACCGAGCTCCCTCCTTGGAGAGACGGCTCCGCATCAGATCGACGGTCCGCACCTGGACCTTCCCTTCGAACGACATGGTGGCGACCAGGTCGTCGAGTCCACGGAAGGCGCCGGCACCGTCCTGGCCCCGGGTACGTCCCAATGTGAGGTGAGGATGGAAGGCCCGCGTCTCCGCCTCGAAGCCACAGTCGGCCAGGCCCCATTCCAGATCCTGCTTGAGGCATCGGAGCTCGGGACTGGCGTGTACCCCCATCCAGACCACCCGAGGGTTGCGAATGGTGGGAAACGCCCCGAAACCGCCGAGGCCCATCTGGAACGGTGACGTCGAAGTGGCCACCCGGCCGAGGGCCTCCTCGATACCAGGAACTCGCTCGGGACGCACGTCACCCAGGAACTTCAGAGTGATGTGATAGGCATCGGGATCCACCCATCGGACCGGAAGGTGCTCCTCGCGCAGCGCCCGCGCCGCCCGATGGATCCGCTGCCGCTCCTTCTTGGGAATGTTCAGGGCGATGAATATCCGCATCTAGCCGCTTCACCTCGTTGTGATGTTACCGCCCGTGCCCCGAAGAGGCCGCCAGGGCCTCGAGCCCTTCCAAGGCGCGATTCACGTCCTCCTCCGTGGTCGCCCACCCCACCGACAACCTCAGCGCTCCCGACTCGAGGGAGCCCAGGACACGGTGACATTCTGGCGCGCAGTGCAACCCCGCCCTACCCTGGACACCCCACTCTTGCTCCAATCTCCTCGCCAGAGCTCCGGGGTCGACGCCGGGAACGACCAGCGTGACGATCCCCACCCCGTCGGGAGCGGAGGGCGAAAGGACGTTCACTCCCGGTACCGACGCGAGACCGGACCAGAGTCGTCGTTTGAGGTCGCTCTCATGCCGATGAATCGCGTCGACCCCCCGGGCGAGCACGAACTCGATGCCCGCCTCCAGCCCTGCGAGCCCGGGGGAGTGCAGGGAGCCCGCCTCCAACCTGTCCGGCATGCTCCGGGGCATGTCCCGCCGTCGCGAGTCCCCGCCCGTACCTCCTCGAAGAAGCGGCGTTACATCCACCCCTTCCCTCACCCAGAGTCCTCCGGTGCCCTGGGGCCCGAGCATTCCCTTGTGACCGGTGAAGGCCACCAGGTCGACCCCGTCGTCCGCACACTGCATGGGGACGTGGCCCGCTGCCTGGGCGGTGTCCAGCAGGACCAGCGCTCCGGCCGCGCGGGCCCTGACCGCCAGCTCCCTCACCGGCAACCGGTGCCCCAGGACGTTCGACGCGGCGTTCACCGACAGCATCCGCGCCCCCGCCAGGAGTCTCTCAGCCTGTGCCAGGTCGATCCCGCCATCCGGAGTCCCGGGTAAGGTGCGCACGTCGACCCCGCGGGATTCGCCCAGATACGCGGCCGGCCGGAGCACGGCGTTGTGATCGAACGCCGTCACCACGAGCACATCGCCTGGCTCGAGAGTCCCCCACAGGGCGGTGTTCAGGGCGGCGGTCGCGTTCGCAAAGAAGGTCACGCGACCGGGATCACCCGGGAGGCCCAACAGCTGTTGGACGGCCCGTCTGCAGCGAAACGCGAGGCGCCCCGCCTCCAGCGCCCGATCGTGCCCACCCCGCCCCGGAGTGGCCCCGCACTCCGCCAGAAACCGTGCCATCGAAGCCGCCACCGCAGGAGGGCGGATCGCCGAGGTGGCAGCGAAGTCGAGGTAGTGGCTCATTCGCCAGGACCTGAGCCCGTGCCGGACGGGGCGCTCCATCCCCGCGGAAGCTCCACGCGCGCCCCTTCCTTCCCCTCGACGGCATTGAAGTAGACCCGTTTCGTGGGATAGGCGAAGTCGATGCTCTCGTCGGCAGCGAAGGCGTCGAGAATCCTCTCCCAGAGCGTCTGGGCCGTGCCGCGGCGCTGCCGCGGGTGACACAGGTACCGGATGGTCAGATTGACCCCGCTGTCGAGCACCTCCGTGTAGACGGCGGGTGTCAGCGTCCGATAGTGGATCAGGAATCTCTGTGAGCTTTGCGTCAGCGTGCGCTCGGCGTCGGCAGCCACATCGCCAACTTCTTCCCGGGCAATGGCCTCCAGGAGGCTCTTGGCCCGCCTCCAGTCACTCTCGAACGTCACCAGAACCGCGAGCTCGTTCCACAGGAACGGAAAGCTGGCGGTGTAGTTCGCCAGCGGCTCGGTGAACACCGACTGGTTGGGAAGGTGGATCAAACGCCCGGTGCTCTGATCCGCCGCGACCCAGTTGCCGATCTCCATGACGGTGAAGGCGAAGATCCGGGTATCCACCACGTCTCCGGCGTGGGGCCCGATCTGGATTCGGTCCCCCGGCTCGAAGGGGCGTCTCCAGAGTATGAACACCCATCCCGCAAGATCCGCCACGAGGTCCTTCAGGGCGATGGCCACGCCGGCCGACAGCAGCCCCAGGAACGTGCCCACCGAACGGATCGCCGTAAACCAGATCTGAACGAGGATGAGGACGCCCACGACGAACGCGCCGTACGCCGTAGCCTTGGACCATCGGTATCGGAGGGCCCGATCCTGGACGTGCCGGTCGACGAGGGTGAGGATGCCGCGACGGGCCAACACGAGCAGCAGCGCAACCATTACCGTGAGGACGATGTTCCACTGGATCTCGGTGCTGACGCCCGGAATCACGGAGGGGATGCCAGGCGAGCCCTGAGCGGCGCTGTCCGGCACCTGCACAGTGCCCAGTAGGCCGATGACCGACATGTCCCCCCCTCAGCTCTTTTGCTGGAGCGTGGCCCCCGGCGTCGGTCCCGGCCGACGTCGCGGGCGCCTCCCCTCGGTGATGACCACCACGGACCCCAGGATGATGGCCGCAGCGACGAGGGAGCGGAAGGTCAAGGGCTCTCCGGCGAGCGCCCACCCCAGCAGCAGGGCCACCACAGGGTTCACGTAGGCGTACGTTCCCACCCGGGCCGGGGTGGATACCGAGAGAAGCCAGATATACGCGGAAAAGGCGATGAGCGCACCGAATACGATGAGATAGGCCAGGGCGAGGAGGCTCCTGGCCGAGATTGCGTCGGGATCCACGTCCCCCAGCTCGCCCAGGAGGAACGCCAGGACCAGGAGAGCTCCGCCGCCGGTCAGCATCTGCATGGCGACCCACAGCCGGGGTCGGTCGGGCGCCGGAGCATGACGGGAGTAGATGGAGCCGATGGCCCAGGCCAGGGTGCCGCCCAGGACCAGGAGCACACCGAAGAGCTCCTCCCGTCCTCCGGCTCCGGCGCCCGGCGATCCGACGAGAATACCCACACCGCCGAACCCGGCAGCCAGGCCTGTGATCACACGCAGTGACGGGCGACTCCTCGAGCCCCACAGCGAATCCAGAAGCACCAGCCAGAGCGGGACGGACGCCACCAGAAGGGCCGCCAGGCCCGAGGGAATCCACTGCTCCGCGATCACGACGGCACCGTTGCCGCCTGCCAGGAGCAGGCATCCGACCACGGCCGCCGCCTTCCACTGTTCGGGCGTGGGCTTCGGCGCCCCGCGGGCACGCGTCCAGGCGAAGAGGCCCACTCCCGCGATGAGAAAACGGACCGCCGCCATGAGGAGCGGTGGGATGGTCTCGATGGCGACGCGGATGGCCAGGTACGTGGATCCCCAGATCACGGACACCGCGGTGAAGGCCCCCAGGAGCTTCGGGAGCGGGATCTCGCGTGGCGGGGGGTGCAGCGGCAGGAGAGGCGGTCCGGATGGGGGGGACATGCTCCGGAAGCTACGGCGCGGCGCAAGAGCCTTCCGCGAGGCTGGGGGGCGGAGGAGCCTGGCGTCGACGAGCTCCCTGCCCATGACGACGATGTTCGTCCGTCTTCCCGCCTCTCGCGTGATCCGCGGGTGTCCCTGACCGGCCCCCGCGTGTCGGGAGGCGCGACGCGCTACCTGGCGCGCCGCGTCAGGTCTTCGGCTCGGTCAGTCCTGGACCCGGAGACGATGGCGCATCTGCTGGACACCGGTCTGGAACACGAGCCCGAGCGCGATGAGGAAGAGGGGGAGGGCAAAGGCGAGAATGAGGCCGGGGCCAACGTGGGCCCACAGGTCGGCCATCATGGAGAGTGCGTGCGTCATGGTTGTGCCACCGATCTATGTGCAAGTCACCGAAGCGACTGTTGACGCGGGATCTGACCCGCTGGTGAACGATATCCAAAGGGGCTGCCCTCCTGCGTCGGGAAATCTCCCCGAGTCGGCGTCGGGCCCTTCCGGACTCGGGTCCGGCGTCTCACTGTACGGCTGCCGATCGGCGATCGAGGATGCGGTAGTGGAGCGCCTCCAGCACGTGACGCTCCTCCACGGCAGCTACGCCGTCCAGGTCAGCCACGGTTCGGGCAACCTTCAGCACCCGATGGTAGCCCCGGGCCGACAGACCCGTCCGGTCCACGGCATGCTGCAGGATCCGCACGATCTTCTGGGAGGGAGGGCCGAGTCGACGCAAGAGCCCCGCGTCCATCTGACCGTTGGCGAAGACCCCCGGGACGTCGGCGAAACGCTCCACCTGGAGGGCGCGGGCCCGGGCCACCCGCGCTCGGACGCCCTCGGAGGACCTGCCGCTCCACCTCTCGGAGAGCCGATCGAAGGAGACGGCCGGCACCTCCACGTGAAGGTCGAGGCGGTCGAGGAGAGGGCCCGAGATCCGGGCCCGGTAACGGTCGACCAGTGTCGGATCACAGAGACAGCGGTCGCTGCCGTCGCCCCAGTAGCCGCAAGGACAGGGGTTCATCGCCCCGACGAGGAGGAACCGTGCCGGAAAACGCTCGGTGGCCCTGGCGCGGGCGACCCTGATCGTTCCGTCCTCGAGGGGCTGGCGCAGAGCCTCCAGGACGTTGCGACGGAACTCCGCCAGCTCGTCCAGGAACAGCACCCCGTGATGGGCCAGGCTGACCTCCCCTGGGCGCGGCGGCGATCCGCCGCCCACGAGCCCGGCGTCGGACACCGTGTGGTGGGGAGCGCGGAACGGCCGTCGAGTCAACATCGCCCTGGCCGGCGGAAGGCGTCCGGCCACGGAATGGACGCGGGTGGCCTCGAGAGCCTCTTGAAGGGTCATGGGGGGGAGGATCCCGGAAAGGCGCCGGGCGAGCATGGTCTTTCCCGACCCGGGAGGTCCCAGGAGGAGCAGGTTGTGCCCTCCGGCGGCGGCGATGGCAAGGGCTCGCTTGGCCGTCTCCTGCCCCTTGATGTCGGCCAGGTCCGGGCCGCCCACGTCGGGATCGGCCAGCAGGGCCAGGGGATCCACGTCCACAGGCCGGAGCACGGATCTCCCGACCAGATGATCCAACACCTCCGGAAGCGCCCGCGCCCCCAGGGTGACCACACCCCTGACCGTGGCCGCCTCCGCAGCGTTCACGTCCGGCACGACCAGCGTGCGGATTCCAGCGTCGGCGCAGCAGGCCGCCATGGGGAGTGCACCACGCACGCCCCGGAGCGTGCCGTCCAGCCCCAGCTCTCCCACGAAGGCCGTGCCCTCGATCTGCCCGGGCGCGACGACTCCGCCGGCTGCCAGCAGGCCGACAGCCACCGCCAGGTCGAAGGAAGCCCCCTCCTTGCGGACGTCCGCGGGAGCCAGGTTCACCGTGACGCGGCGGGGCGGGATGGGGTGTCCGACATTCCGCAGGGCCGCGCTCACCCGCTCCCGGCCTTCCCGCACCGCGCCGTGGGCCAACCCCACGACCGAGAACGCCGGCAGGCCCGCGCTCAGGTTGACTTCGACCCGGACCAGGAAGCTCTCGACCCCGCGGATCGCGGCGGTGGTGACCACGGCAAGCATGGGCAAGCCTGGGATCACCGCCGGGGCGAACCCATGGCGCCAGGGGACCCACCCGAGCCCGGAGGACCGTGGCCCCAGGTGGGATAGCCTAAGGAGCGAACAGGGGCGGTACCCGCTGGTGGTAGTCGGTGGTATCCTGGTACGCCTTGGCCAGGCGTAGACAATCCGCGTCGCCCCAGAGCTTGCCGACGAAGGAGATGCTCACCGGTGTTCCCTCATCGGTGAACCCGTTCGGCACCACGACGGCCGGGTGTCCCGTGAGGTTCGTCATCAGGAGCACCCCGTCGTTCGCCCCGCCGCCGTAGGAGGGAGTGATGAACGCGTCCACCCCCTGCAGCGCCGCCTCCATGGCGCCCATGATCATCGTGCGCACGCGACTGGCCTGCAGGTATTCCACCGCGGGGATCATCCGGGCGGTCCGGAAGCTGTTTGGCCAGCTTCCCGCCGTCTGCCGGACCATGAGATCGTCGCGACCCGACCGGGTGAGATCGTCGAAGGCCGCCGCCGCCTCGGCGCTGAGCATGATGCGCACGGCGCTCAGCGGGTACTGGTCCGGCAGGGCCAGCGGAATCAGATCGACACCCAGCCGTCGGAACACCCCCAGCGTCGCCTCGTCGAAGGACCGGGTCTGGCGGTCTTCCTCGAACGCACTGGCGAAATAGCCCACACGAAGCTCGGAGAGGTCCCGGCCGGCGTCCCAGTTGAACGGGACCGTCCGCGCCGTGGGGTCGATGTCGTCGGCCCCGTGGATGGCATCGAGGACCAGGGCGCAGTCCTCCGCGCTCCGGCACAGCGGTCCGAGCTTGTCCATGCTCCAGGAAAGCGCCATGGCGCCGGCGCGACTCACCCGACCGAACGTGGGCCGGAGTCCGCTGGCGCCACACCGGGTGGAGGGAGACACGATGGACCCGAGCGTCTCGCTCCCGATGGCGAACCCGACGAGCCCCGCCACGGTGGCGGCGGCCGAGCCGGCGGAGGACCCGCTGGAACCCTGTTCCAGATTCCAGGGGTTGCGCGTGCGCCCCCCAAACCAGTAGTCCCCCATGGCCAGGGCGCCGAGGGTGAGCTTGGCCACCAGGACGGCCCCGGCTTCCTCCAGTCGGCGGACCACCGTCGCGGTCTCGGCCAGCATCTGATCCGCGTACGGTTGCGCACCCCACGTGGTGGGATATCCCTGCATCGCCAACAGGTCCTTGGCACCCCAGGGAATCCCGTGCAGGGGGCCACGGTAGGTCCCCTGCGCCAGCTCGCCGTCGGCGCGTCGGGCCTGAGCCAGCGCCAGGTCGTGCGTGAGCGTGATGACAGCCTCCAACCGGGGCCCGTGGGCTTCGAGCCTGGAGAGGTACATCTCGGTGAGCTCCACCGACGACACCTGGCGCGTCCGGATGAGCTCCGAGAGTCGGGTTACCGGCCAGAAGCAGACTTCCTCGAGATCGGCGGGCCGTTCCACCCCGCGCTCCCGGCTCATGCGCAGGGGATGGGATCCGGTGGGATATTCCCGGCCGGGCAACATCGGGTCGAAGAGAAGCGCGGGAGGCACTCCGTTGGGAATGGGGGTCTCGCGAAGGGCCTCATAGGCCCGGAGGTTCCGCTCCAGCCCCTGGAGCATGAGCTCCCGCTCGTCGTCCGTGAACTCGAGGCCGGCGACCTTCTCGGCGTCCTCCAGGATCTCCGCGGTGAGGGTGGGTGCCTCCTGGGCCTTCGCCCACAGCACGCCCGGAAAGAGCGTCCCACCGAGGCCCGCTGCCGAGAAGTACGCCATGAAGCTCCGACGATCCAACCTTCCGGCCACGCGCGCCGCGGATCCCTCCATTTCACGCTCTCCCATGACGCGTCTCCTGCCCACAAGGCCCTGAAAAAAGGGACATGGTGGGGTAGGCGAAGGTCCCCCCGCAAGCGTAGGGAAATTCCCGCTTGTGTCCCCATCGGCTTGCCGGTACCCTACGTTGCCGCCCGACCAGGAGTCGGTTCGGCTTCGTTGCGTTTTCTCCGTTCGAATCCACAAGGGAGCGCGTCCATGAAGGTCGCCGTCCTGAAGGAATCACGCCCGGGCGAGCGCCGCGTGGCGCTGGTGGCGCAGGGCGTCCAGACGCTCGTCAAGAAGGGGCTCGAGGTTGTCGTGGAACGCGGCGCCGGATCCTCTGCTGGCGTATCCGACGACGAATACACCGAGGCGGGAGCCTCCCTGGCAGGGGGTGCCGCCGAAGCTCTCCAGGGCGCCGGAATGGTGCTCCATCTCAATCCTCTCACCGTTGAAGAGATCGCGGGCGTCCCCGAGGCTGCCATCGTCGTGTCCTTCCTCAACCCGCTCGGAGACCCCGACGCGGTGAGAGCCATGGTGGGCCGGAAGGTCACGGCGATCTCCATGGAGCTCGTGCCTCGTATCACTCGTGCCCAGTCGATGGATGCCCTGTCGTCCCAGGCCACGGTCGCGGGTTACAAGGCCGTCCTCATGGCAGCGGACGGGCTTCCCCGGTTTCTCCCCATGTTCACCACGGCCGCCGGGACCATCCGACCGGCCAGGGCCCTCGTGCTGGGGGCCGGCGTGGCAGGCCTCCAGGCCATCGCGACGGCGCGTCGCCTGGGTGCCGTGGTCGAGGCCTTCGACGTTCGACCCGCAGTCAAGGAACAGGTCGAATCGCTGGGCGCCACGTTCCTCGAGGCCGAAGCGGACGTGACGGCCGAAGGCGAGGGCGGCTACGCCAAGGAGCTCTCGGAGGACCAGCATCAGAAGGAGTTGGACCTCATCGCGGCGCATATCCACGCGTCGGACATCGTCGTCACGACGGCTGCGATTCCGGGCCGCGACGCACCGCTCCTCATCACCGGGGAGATGGTGAAGTCCATGAAGGCGGGCTCGGTCATCGTGGACCTTGCAGCCGAGACGGGTGGGAACTGCGAGCACACCCGCTACGGTGAGACGCTCACCGTGGACGGGGTGTGCATCATGGGACCGGCGAACATCGCCGCATCCATCCCCGTCCACGCCAGCCAGATGTACTCCAAGAACATCGTGACCCTCGTGAGCGAGTTTCTCGGCGAGGAGGGCACGGTCGATCTTGACTTCGAGAACGATGTGGTCGGCCCGTCCACGGTGACACACCAGGGCGAGGTCGTGAACGAGAGGGTCAAGCAGACGCTCGGATGAGCACGCAACGATCCTTCTTCCCCGATACCGAAACGATCACGCCCAACTCCGAGGAGAACCCATGGGCGAGTTGATGATCGGACTCTACGTGTTCGTCCTCGCGACCCTGGCGGGCCGCGAGGTCATCACCAAGGTCCCTCCGACCCTCCACACCCCCCTCATGTCCGGGGCAAACGCCATATCCGGCATCGCCATCGTCGGTGCACTGGTGGTGGCGGGGCGGGCCGAGGGTACCACCCAGACCGTGCTGGGCGTGGTGGCCATCGCGATGGCCACCATCAACGTGATCGGTGGCTTCATGGTCACCGACCGCATGCTCGGCATGTTCAGGAAGCACTAGGGGAGGGCTCGATATGAATGCGCACATACTCGTCGAGCTGACCTACCTGCTGTCGGCGATCCTCTTCGTCGTCGGGCTCAAGAGGCTCCAGAGCCCCGCGACCGCGAGAGCCGGCAACTCCATCGCGGCGTTCGCCATGTTTCTGGCCATCATTGCCACCGTCGTGGACAATGAGATCCTGTCCTGGACGCCGATCCTCATCGGGTTCGTCACGGGCGGTCTCATCGGCGCGGTGGCGGCCCGCTTGGTCAAGATGACGTCCATGCCCGAGATGGTGGGCCTGTTCAACGGCTTCGGCGGCGGGGCGTCGGCCCTGGTGGCCGTCGGCGAATTCGTGGGAGTCGGAGGAGCCGTCGGCACGGGCACGTCGGGCGTCACCATCATGCTCGGCACGTTCATCGGCGGTGTCACCTTCTCCGGCTCGATGATCGCCTTCCTGAAGCTGAAGGAGTGGATGACGGGCAACCCCATCACCTATCCGCTCCAGAAGACGCTCAACGCCATCATGTTCGTGGGTGCGGTGGTCCTCGCAGCGCTGGCGCTCGGCGCCGGGACCCAGGACCCCATGATGATGTTCTACATCCTCGTCACGGTGGCCCTGGTCATGGGCGTGACCCTCACCATCCCCATCGGTGGTGCGGACATGCCCGTGGTCATCTCCCTGCTCAACTCCTATTCGGGTCTGGCAGCCAGCGCGGCGGGTTTCGTCATCGGCAACATGGTGCTGATCATCTCCGGCGCCCTGGTGGGTGCTTCGGGGCTCATCCTCACCATGCTCATGTGCAAGGGCATGAACCGGTCCCTCGCCAACGTCGCCTTCGGGGCGTTCGGAGGAACGGCAGGCATCGATCGGAGTCAGATCGGGAAGCGTCCGGTCAAGTCGGCCGACGCGGAGATGGTGGCCGCCGAGCTGGGGTACGTGAATTCGGTCATCATCGTCCCGGGCTACGGGCTTGCGGTCGCCCAGGCCCAGCATGAGCTGCGCAAGGTCGGAGACCTCCTGGAGGATCGGGGTGTGGACGTGAAGTACGCCGTGCACCCGGTGGCCGGCCGGATGCCCGGCCACATGAACGTGCTCCTGGCCGAGGCCGACGTCAGCTATGACAAGCTGTACGACCTGGACGAGATCAACGACGACTTTTCCAACACCGACGCGGTGCTCATCGTGGGCGCCCACGACGTGTGCAACCCCGCGGCTCGGGAACCCGCCCGCGTCATCGCCGGGATGCCCATCCTGGACGTAGACAAGGCGCGTCGTACCATCGTCATGAAGCGATCCCTGTCCCCAGGCTTCGCGGGCATCGACAACGACCTCTTCTACATGGATCACAACCTCATGTTCTTCGGGGACGCCAAACAATCCATGTCGGACCTGGTACGCGAGATCAGGGATCTGGGGTAGCCCTGCCCGGGCTGCGCGCTCGAACGGGGTCGGCGTCCCGCGCCGACCCCGTTCTTCTTTTCCCCCATCCCCCGAGTCGCATGGACAAGCACGAATTCGAGAACCGATTCCGGACGATGCAGGTGATCTGGGTGGCCCTGATGTCCGGCGTCGCCCTCTTCGCCGTCGTCGTCTTCTCTCTACTGACCGTAGCGGGGCTCGCCTTCGGGGTCCTGGAGCCTCGGATCCTCCATCTGGCCGCACCGGCGCTGGTGGTGCTCATGTTCCTGGGCCTGGCCATCGGCCGAAGATTGGAGGCGGCCATCCCCCGCGATCTGACTCCGGAGCTGGGACTCCAGCGCTACCAGGCCGCTCGTATCGTCGCCCTGGCGATGTGTGAGGGGCCGGGCCTGGTCGCCATCGTCTTCAGCATGCTGTCGGATCAGCCCCTGTGGGCGCTGGCCGGGGGAGCGGCGTGCGGGTGGTTCATGTTCCTGGGGCGTCCCCGTCGCTCGGAGGCCGAGCGGTACGCACGGCGCGGAGGCTAGGGCCGTCCCCGAAGATGGTCCTGTCGCGTCACGAAGCCGTCAGGACGGCGCTCGGAGGGCTTCCTGGTCCGCAGCCCGACGGAGGAGCGCCCAGGCCGTGTTCACATGCTCGGACGTGGTCTTCAGGTTTCCCACGGCCAGCCGGAGCGTCATCCGGCCATTCAGCTTCGTGTGGGTGAGGAAGGCCTCACCCGAGGCGTTGACGCGGTCCAGGATACGCTGGTTCAGCTCGTCGGCGGACTCGGCCGCGAGGCCCTCCGGCTCGAAGCGGAAGCACACGACACTGAACGGCACGGGGGCCATCAGCTTCCAACCCGCCGCCGCCTGAACCTGCGACGCGAGCTCGCCTGCCAGCCTCACGTGTTCCCTGAGGTTCGCCACGATCCCTGCCCTGCCGAAGGCCCTCATGACGAACCACAGCTTCAGCGCCCGGAACCTTCGCCCCATGGCCACGCCGTAGTCCATCAAGCTGCGCGCCTCTCCCTGTTCCGCCGTGCGGAGATACTCCGGCACGATCGAGAACGACTTCACCAGTTCCTCGGGCCTCCGGCAGTAGAGCGCCGAGCAGTCAACCGGGGTGAAGAGCCATTTGTGGGGATTCATGACGATGGAGTCCGCGCGCTCCCAGCCCTCGAAGAGAGGTCTGAGCTCGGGGACGATGGCTGCGGGCCCCCCGTAAGCCGCATCGACATGGAACCACGCGCCATGCTTCCGGGCGATGGCCCCGATCTCGGACAGGGGGTCCACGGAGGTGGTGGAGGTCGTGCCCGCGGTGGCCACCACCGCCACGGGCACGAGCCCGGCGGCCACGTCCTCCTCGAGGGCGGCGGCGAGTGCGTCCGGCCGCATCCGGAAGGCATCGTCGGCGGGAATGGTCCGGCATCCGTCCTGCCCCAACCCCAGAGCGAGGACCGCCTTCTCCACCGAGGAATGCGCATGTTCGGAGGTGTACACCCGTCCCGGCCGCATCCCGAAGAGGCCCTTCTCGTGTGATGCCGGATAGGCCACCTCGCGGGCAGCCGCCAGCGCGTACAGGGTCGAGTGGGAGGCCGTATCGTTGATGACGCCGTCGAACTCGGGCGGAAGATCCACCAGCTGACGGAGCCAGTCCATCGTGAGCTCTTCCAGCTCGGTACCCGCCGGGGAGCTCCGCCACACCATGGCGTTGACGTTCAGGGCCGCCGCCAGCATCTCGCCCAGGACTCCCGGCCCGGATCCCGTGATCGAGAAGTAGCCGAAGAAGGCGGGGTGGTTCCAGTGGGTGATCCCGGGCAGGATGATCTCCCGGTAGTCACGGAGGAGGCGATCGACCGGCTCTCCCCGCTCGGGTGGGCCGCTCGGAAGCGCACCCTTGATCTCCCCGGGGCGGACGTCGGGTAGCACCGGAAGCTCGCCGACCCCGGCGAGGTAGTCCGCGATCCAATCCGCTACTTCGCGCGCGGCGCGCCGGAATTCGTCGGATGGCAGATCCCCGAGGCGTTCCTCCGGGAACACGGTGATCACCCCTGCCGGTTGTCGGGTCCCGTTCTGCCGGAGGGGTCCTTCACAATGCTGGTCAGCTCCTCCCCGATCTCCCGAAGCTGGCTCCGTACTTCGAACATGAGCTCCGACGTAGGAGGTGATTCGGGAATGCCCGATCCTTCGAACAGGGAGAAGAAGAGCGCGTCGGTGTGCCCCACGCTGGCCTGCGTCACCCCCGAATCGATGGCTCGGTTCAACCGGAGGATGTCCCTGAGCGAGAGCGGCAGGCGTCCGCCCAGCGGAGGATTCTGGTAAAGAAGACGGATGAGCCCCTCACGGAGGATCTGGAACTCGTCGATCACCTCGCCAGCCGCCAGGCCGCGTCGGGCCGCGACGGCCCCGAACAGCTCGGTGGCCCTCAGCCACAGCGTATCCACCTGATCCCGATGGGGCCCGATCAACCCGGGAAGGAAGCTGACGAGCACATCGAGGAACTCCCCCAGCAGGCCGTTGATCCCCCGGGTCGGCGTACCGTAGCGGCGTTCGATCTCCCGGCGCCAACGATCGGCGAGCCAGGGACGATGATGCTCGAGCCAGGCGGCCAATTCACTGGGGTTCAAGTTTCTTCGGTGGGGGTCGGAGAAGCGCAGCGAGGACGGATTGGATGGGTCGAGGGGCTCGGCCGCGATATTCCTCATGTCCGCCGGGGTTGGGTTCGAATGCCGATCCGGAAGCCGTGACTTCCGGCTCTCGCCGTCGACCCGAGGCATCCAGGGAGCCCTCGGGGCAGCACCTCTAAGATGCCTAATCCCCGGTGGGTGGACCACCCTTTTCTAGCTGGAGGCCGCCCAGGCCAGGGCGATCAGCGTCACGGTGGTTCCCCTACCCGGCGTGCTCTCGAGGGAAACTCCCCCGCCCCAGCTTTCCACGAGTCGGCGCACGATGGCCAGGCCCAGCCCGGTACCGGTGGTGCGGGTGCTGAAGTGCGGCTCGAAGACCCTGGGCATGAGGTCGTCCGGAATACCGCTTCCGTCGTCGACCACCCGGATCTCGACGCTGCCGTGCAGCGTCCCGCGGCCCACGGTCACCGTGACCCGTCCGCCCTCGCGCATGGCGGTACGGGCGTTCTCGAGGAGGTTGATGAGCGCCTCCTTCAGCTCGGAGACCCTCGCCTGGATCAGGGGAAGTCCCCCTTCGACGTCAGACTCGAACGCCACGGGGCCCTCCGTGGCACCGTAGAGCCTCATCACCTCTTCCACGACCTTCCCAACGTCCACTGGCTCCAGCGGTGAGGCACCAGGCTCCTGGGGGGCTCCGAAGCGGGAGAACGTCTTCGCGATCGTGGCGAGTCGATCGATCTCCGCGAGCATGGCGTCGGCGTTCCTCTCCAGGATTCTCCCGAACTCGGGGCTCCCGTCGTCCCAGGCCCGCCGGATGTGCTGGATGCTGAGCTTGATCGGAGTGAGGGGGTTCTTCACTTCGTGAGCCACCTGACGCGCCATCTCTCCCCAGGCGAGCACCCGCTCCGTACGCAGCTCGTCTGTCACGTTCTCCAGAGCCACCACTGCGCCGCCGTACGCGCCTTCCTGGCCCAGGCGTCGTGCGCGGACCCGGAACCGGTCGACCTCCACGTGAAGCTCCCCAACCGCCTCCTCACTTCCGGACGCGAGGAAGGCCTCCAGCCAGCGCGTCAGCTGCTCGCCGATCGGAGTCGGGATCGAGAGCGGACTTCCCACGCGCACCTCTGCGCCCAGCAGCCCTTCGGCTCGCGGGTTGACCAGCGTCACCTTTCCTGCGGGATCCAGGGCCACCATGCCGACGGCCGCCTCCTCCATGATGGCCTGGGTCCGGCGGGTGGTGCGTACGAGCTGGCGGCGCGCCCGGCGGAGACGCCCGACCATGCGGTTGAACGACCGGAAGACGGTCCCGAACTCGTCCCGACGGTCTGCGGGAAGCCGAAGCCCCAGGTTGCCCGCCCCCACGCGCTCGGAGGCTACCTGAAGCGCGCGGATCGGCCGGGTCAGGGTTCGTCCCACCAGGAGGGCCAACACCAGGGACAACGCAGCGCCGACGAGGACCGCGAATCCCAGGAGCTCCGCCACGTCCGCGGATCCGATGGCCGAAGCCCCTGCCTGGAGGGGAACCTGGGCGGCCAGGATGTCTCCGTCCGGAAGCCTCCTGAACGCCGTGACATACTCCCAGCTGCCCAGCGCCGTCTCCGTGATCTCGCGCACCCCGGCGCGGCCGTCGAGGAGACGGAAGACATCCATGGGAATCCAACCTTCGTACAGCCCGAGCTCCACGAGCTCCTCCATGGACCCTTCGCGAAGCTCCCCGCCGCGGTATTCGAGCAGCTCCACGCCCACTCGGCGGGCCAACGCCTCCATCCTTCCCCCGACGTCCAGATACCAGCCCGAAGCGTCCTCGGCCACACGCTCGGCCAGGACCTGCGCGGCGCGATGCGACGTTCCCGAGATGGTCCGGTAGGCGAGGGTGCCGAACAGGGCGTTGGCCAGCAGGAAGAAGCCGAACAACGCGAGGGTCACCCGGGCCCGGAACGAGATCACGAGCTCCCCCCAGCGAAGTCCGGGGGGAGCCGTATCCCGGAGGAGGACCCTTCCCATGAGCCAGAAGGCTCCGACCACACCGAGGTTGAGGGCCAGGAGGAGCGTGGCCCGGGCCACGGCGAGGAGAAGCCCGGGAAGGGGCACGGCATAGTGGGCCTCGTAGCCGCGTTCGTCGGAAAAGCGAAGGGGGAGCTCTCCCTGCCACCCCGTCGCCGTACGCGACCACCGAAGGCCGGTGTCTTCCCGCCGGTCGTCGGTGGGAATCAGGGTGAGAGCCGTCGCCTTGGTGACCGCCTCGCCGGCCAGGAGGGGGCTCAGCGGTGTACGGGACGCCGGATCGAGAAACGGCGGAGCCGCGGCGGTGAGCGTCTCGCCGTCGGGCAAAGCCACGCGCAGCACGTAGCGGGCGTCATCTCGATCGACCGGGACCAGCCTGACCCTCGGCCCGGGGGAGCGATCTTCTTGAACGTCGTAGGCAACGACCGGCCGCTCGTCCACGCCGACCCTGAGCTCCTCCTCGGGAAACCCGGCCGGAGACCACAGCGTCAGCCACGCCGGGGCTCCGAGCTCTGCCAGGCCGCTCCGGCGCCAGGAGCCGTACAGGAGGTCCACACCCTCCTCTCCGACCTCCGCGCGGGAGAGCGCGCTCCGCCCCAGCCTGAGCAGGGCCTGCTGGACCCCCGGATCGTGCGGTTGCGCGATCCCCGAGAGATACTCACCGCCGACGGTCATGCGGGCCTGCACGCGGTGACTCCAGGCCGACGGAATGGCGGCGGTTCCCGCCAGGACCCCCGCCATTGCCCACGCTGCCAGAGACCTCTGCCAGTCGGGCCAGCCTCCCATGGATCGGGCCGCGACCCACGCAGGGATGCCCCAGGTTGCGGGCCACCAGAAGGGGATCTCCGCGGCGGTGAATACGAAGAAGGCCGACCCGGCGCCGAGGAGGATCGCCAGCCCGACGGCACCCAGGATCCCATAGATGTGCCTGGTCCCTTCCCGCCCGACCAGGAGGAGCCAGCCCGTGCCGAGGGTGAGCAGGACCGCGGCAGAGGCCTCATGAACCACCCAGGCGGCTCCGCTCCGGGTGAGGAGGCTCGCCGCCGGTGCCTGCCCGATCCAGCCCAGAGCGAGCGGATAGGAGAGAGCGACGGCCCCCGCGACCACGAAGAGCGGGATCTTGCTCCGGGGCCGGGAAAGCACGGAGACCAGCGTCGCCAGGGACAGCGTGAGCGCCGCGAATCGGCCCAAGGAGGGGCCTGGGGCGCCGGGCAGCCGGTAGGAGCCGGGGTCGAAGAGGGATTCGAGCCCTGGAAGCGGATCGAGGGGCAGAACGCTGGCCAGGGCGACCAGCGTGAGCGCCGCGGTCAACCCGGAGGCGGCGCGGGTCGGAGTGCCCACGGCCAACAGCGCCCAGGCGAGAAGAGTTAGGACCGAAACCACCATACGCCAGGAATCGGTGATGTCCCGGACTCGACGTTCG
>JARRLD010000020.1:0-22276 GCA_037387345.1 Gemmatimonadota bacterium | reverse complement strand
GCGCGTTGGGTCAAGGCGAGTCTCGAGGAGCTGGCCATCCTCTCGGAGTCGGACGTCTCCCGCATCCGCACGAAGGAGGCCTGCGTCGAGGCCGCTCGCCGGTTGCGCGACCGCCACGACATCCCTTGGCTCGTCGTCACCCGGGGGAGGGAGGGCTCGATCCTTCTACAGGACGATGAGTGGTACGCGGCAGAAGCGCCCGAGGTCTCCCACATCGTGGATACCGTCGGCGCCGGCGACGCGTTCTCCTCCGTGCTGATCCTGGGCATCCTCGCCGGCTGGGCGCCTGAAACGATGTTGAGACGGGCCTCCGGCTTCGCGGCCGACGCCTGTCGCCTCCGCGGAGCCACGACGACGGACCTGACCGCGTACGAGACCCACAGCCGGACGTGGGCCGAAGAGGCGCCGGCCACGGTCGTGGAGGGCAGCGATCGACCGCTCCACATCATGTCCCTGAGCGTGCACGGGCTCGTCCGCGGCCAGGACATCGAGCTCGGCCGGGATGCTGACACGGGAGGTCAGGTCTCATACGTGGTGGACCAGGCACGCGCATTGGTCCGCCATCCCCGCGTGGGAAGGGTGGACGTGATCACGCGGCAGGTTCACGACCGTGGGGTGGATCCGTCCTACGCGGAGCCGTTCGAGCCCCTGGAAGCAGGTGCGCGCATCGTGAGAATCCCGTTCGGCCCGCGCCGCTACCTGCGCAAGGAGTCGTTGTGGCCCTATCTGGATGGCCTCATGGACCAACTCACCCGCTTCGTGCGGTCCACCGGATCCGTGCCGGTCATCATCCACAGCCACTACGCGGATGCCGGCTACGTGGGTGCCCAGCTGGCCAACCTTCTCGGCGTGCCGTTCGTGTACACCGGGCACTCCCTCGGCCGGGTGAAGCGGGAGCGGCTCCTCGCGGACGGCATCGATCGCGAGACGCTCGAGGAGCGGTACCACCTGTCCCAGCGGATCGAGGCCGAAGAGCAGGCGCTGGAGGCCGCCTCGCTGGTCATCACGTCGACGCGCCAGGAGGTCAGGGAGCAGTACGAGGGTTATGACCACTACCTGCCGGGGCGGATGAAGGTCATCCCTCCGGGCGTGGATCTCACCAGGTTTTCGCCCCCCTCCCGTTTCTGGACCGAGCCGCCAATCGCCGAACGGGTCAACCGGTTCCTCACCGACCCGGACAAGCCGATCATCCTGGCCCTGGCCCGGGCCGACGACCGGAAGAACTTCGGTGGCCTGTTGCGCGCCTACGCGGGCTCACCCGAGCTCCGTGAGGCCGCCAACCTCGTGCTCATCGCGGGAAACCGCGATGACATCGCCGAGTTGGACCCCGCGCCACGGCGGGTCGTCACGCGGATCCTCATGCTGGTGGACCGCTACGACCTGTACGGATCCGTGGCCTACCCCAAGCACCACCGGCAGGATGACGTTCCGGACCTGTATCGGCTCGCGGCCCATTCCAGGGGAGTGTTCGTGAATCCGGCGGTCACGGAGCCCTTTGGGCTCACCCTCATCGAAGCCGCCGCCAGCGGCCTCCCTGTGGTGGCGACCAACGACGGTGGACCTAGGGACATCCTGGATGCGCTGGATCATGGGGTGCTCGCCGATCCGCTGGATCCGGAGGCCCTCGGACAGGCTCTGCTCGACGTCCTGTCCGACCGCCGTCAATGGGCGCTTTTCGCCAAGAACGCGGTCTCCCTGGTCCACCGTCGCTTCTCCTGGAAGACGCACGCCCGGCGCTACGTACGGGCCGTCGACAAACACGTGAACGCCGTCCGGCCGATTCAGGCTCGACGGGCGTCGACCAGGTTGCCCCGGATGGACCGGATCCTGCTCACGGACCTCGACGGAACCCTCATCGGGGACCAGGAGGGCGTGGCCGCGCTCCGTGAGCGCCTCGAGGGAACGAGCGAGGGCGTGGGCATCGGCCTGGCTACCGGACGCACGCTGGAAGACGCGCGGACCATCCTGTCGGCATGGGATCTTCCCGAGCCCGACGTCCTCATCACGGCATCCGGGGGACAGCTCCACTACGGACCGCGCCTCGTGCGGGACCGCTCCTGGGAGCGACAGATCCACCACCGCTGGGAGCCAGACGCCGTCGTCCGGGCTCTGGCCGAACTTCCCGGTCTGACCCACGACGCGGGTACTCCGTCGGTTCCCACACGACTCCGGTACCGGATCGACGCGGACTCCGATCTCACTCTGGACAGGATTCGGCGGCGCCTCCGCCAGGCAGGCCTCCAGGTCACCTTGCTCCTGGATCAGGAGCGTTACGTGGACGTGCTCCCTGGGCGTGCGTCGCCGGGTCACGCCATCCGGTTCTTCTGCTTCAAGTGGGATCTGCCGCCGGAACGGCTGCTGGTGGCGGGGGACTCGGGGAATGACGCCGACATGCTGTCAGGCGACACCCTGGGCGTCGTCGTGGGCAACCACGGCCCCGAGCTCGAGTTCCTCCGAGGCCATCCCCGTATATACTTTGCGGAACGCCCCCACGCGTGGGGGATTCTCGAAGGCATCGACCACTATGACTTCCTGGGCGCCGTGCGCGTCCCGGAGGAGGAACCGACTTGATCGAGACCCTCCCCGACGTCCTGCGCGAGCACCGCGAGCCCCTCTACCTCCTCTTCCGCCATCTCCACGCTCTTCAACGCCCTGTCCTCGGCTGGGCGGACCTGGTCCACCAGTTCGACGCCTTCGCTTCCACACCCGTGGGTGAGTGTCTACGCGAGACCGAGGTGGAGTGGGTGCTTCGCCGCACCCAGAAGGCGGTGGCGGTGGACCCGCTTCTCTACCTGGCCGTGAGAGAGCGCGTCGCGCGCTGGCGATACCTGGAGCTCCACACCCACGAGATGGAGGTCCGCGAGATCGACGTGGCCGAGTACCTGGCCGCCAAAGAGCGCTCCGTGGACGGTCGTGGCCTGGGAGAACGCTATGTGCTCGAGGTCGATCTGAGCCCGTTCGAGCGGGATTTCCCCAAGCTCTCCGACCCCAACGACATCGGTCATGGGGTGGAGTTCCTGAACCGGCACCTGTCCACTCGCCTGGCCGGGCTGGGCGACCGCGGTCCGACCCATCTCTTCGAGTTCCTCCGGGTCCACCAGGTGGACGGCCGGAGTCTGATGCTCAACGACCTCATCCGGAACGCAGACGAGCTGCACGCCGCCCTGGAGAAGGCGCTGGACCTGCTGGAGGACGCGGAACGCGACTGGAGCTGGTCCCTTCGCCAGCTGGGATTCGAGCCGGGGTGGGGACGCACGGCCGAGCGGGCACGGGAGACCATGGTGCTGCTCCTGGACGTGCTCCGTTCTCCCGACGCGGAGAACCTCGCGGCCTTCCTGGAGAGGATCCCCATGATCTTCTCCATCGCCATCCTGTCACCCCACGGATACTTCGGGCAGGCCAACGTGCTCGGCAAGCCGGATACCGGGGGCCAGGTGGTGTACATCCTCGATCAGGTGCGGGCGCTCGAGCGGGCCATGCACCACTCCATCCGTGAGCAGGGCCTCGATATCGTCCCCACGATCCTGGTCGTCACGAGGCTGATCCCCGAAGCCGACGGCACGAGCTGCAACCAACCCATCGAGCACATCCACGGAACGCGGAACGCGCGTATCCTGCGAGTCCCCTTCCGGACCCGCGAAGGGGAGATCGTCCAGGAGTGGACCTCGCGATTCGAGGTGTGGCCCTACCTCGAGCGCTTCGCTGTGGACGCCCAGCGCGAGCTGCTGGCCGAGATCGGCCACAGGCCCGACATCGTGGTGGGCAACTACTCGGACGGAAACCTGGTGGCCAGCATCCTGGCCCATCGGCTCGGCGTCACGCAGTGCAACATCGCCCACGCGCTCGAGAAGACGAAGTACCAGGATTCCGACCTGAAGTGGATGGATCTCGACGGGGAGTACCACTTCTCCAGCCAGTTCACGGCGGACCTCATCGCCATGAACACGGCGGACTTCATCATCACGAGCACCTACCAGGAGATTGCGGGCACGGAGGAAAGCGTCGGACAGTACGAGAGCTACCAGTCGTTCACATTGCCCGGGCTCTACCGCGTGGTGGCGGGCATCGACTGCTTCGACCCGAAGTTCAACATCGTCTCGCCCGGCGCGGACCCTGAGGTGTTCTTCCCCCACTCGGAGGAATGGAGACGACCGGAGGAGCTGAAGGACGAGATCACCTCATTGGTGTTTGGTGACGCCGATGGAATGTCCCGGGGAGAGTTTGCGGACCCGGACAAGCCCATCCTTTTCGCCATGTCGAGATTGGACGTCATCAAGAACATGTCGGGCCTCCTGGAGTGGTACGCCGACTCGGACGAGCTACGGGAACGGACGAACCTGTTGCTCGTGGGTGGGACCCTGGACGTCGACCAGTCGAACGACCGCGACGAGAAGGAACAGATCCAACGGATGCATCAGCTCCTGGATCGTCCGGGGCTCGACTCGTCCGTACGCTGGATCGAGATGCAGACCGACAAGAACCGAGTGGGGGGATTCTACCGGTTCGTCGCCGACACCCGAGGTGCATTCGTGCAACCCGCGCTTTTCGAGGCCTTCGGTCTCACGGTGGTCGAGGCGATGAGCTCCGGACTCCCGGTGTTTGCGACGCGCTATGGCGGCCCGCTCGAGATCATCGAGCACGGGATCTCCGGCTTCCACATCGACACGGCCTCAGGCAATGACGTCGCCGCCACGATGGTGGATTTCTTCCGGCAATGCGCCGAGGACCCCGACACCTGGACCCAGACCTCCCGGGGCGCCATCGCTCGGGTCCGGTCCCACTACACCTGGGAACGCTACGCCAACCAGCTCCTGCGGCTGTCGCGCATCTACGGATTCTGGCGCCACATCTCCTCGCTGGAGCGTGCCGAGACCCGTCGCTATCTGGAGATGTTCTACGGCCTCATGTACAGGCCGCTGGCCAAGCGGGTGGCCACGACGGCTCCCGAGGGATCCGGAGCCCAGTAGACGCCCGCCGACCGGGGTCGATCAGCGCCGATCCATCCGCCGCAGCACGTAGTGCCCCGCGCCGTGGTCCATGCGGAGCTGGGCGATCCGCCCTTCTTCACGCACGAACCAGAGGCGAGTCATTCCGGTTTCCCAGGTGAGACCGCCGACGTGGATCGGGCGCATCTCTTCCTCCGACCCCCGCTGCGTGAAGATCAGCCGGTCTCCGTCCTGGGTCACCTCGAGCGTGAGCGGCCTTCCCCGGGCGGGGCCGACGTACTCTCCCGTCAGCTCGGCCAGGCTGCCCTCGTACGGGCTGGCCGTGACCTCGGGGAGGGGTCCCAGCACCACGTCCGCCAGCGCCGCTCCGAGCGCGCTCGCTCCAGGGGGTCCGGTGGAGTTCTGGAGGACCACGATGGTCAGCCGGTTGTCGGGGTAGTACCGACCGTCGGACAGGAAGCCGTTGATGCCTCCACCGTGCACGATCGCGCGGCGACCTGCCCGGTCGTCGATGCCCAGACCCATGGCGTAGCGGACAGGCGTACCGTCCTCCAGAGGACTCGGCGTAGTCATCTCCCGATAGGATGCCTCGGACAACACCTCTCCTCCGTGAAGGGCCTGGTTCCACCGAACCAGATCTCCCGCCGTGGAGCAGAGTGAGCCGGCGGCGTAGGGCCAGGTGTGATCCAGATAGCGCTTCCGCACCAACCCTTCCCGGCTCCCGTCGTATCCGTGGGCGCGGCCCCTTCGAATGGCGCTCTCCGAGCAGTAGTAGGAGGCGTCCATGCCGAGAGGGTCGAAGAGGTGCTCCTCGACGTATTCCTCGTACGGTTGACCGCTGACCTTCTCGATGACGAGCCCGAGGAGGAAGTACGCCGAGTTGTTGTAGACAAGGGCCGTCCCGGGCTCGAAATCGAAGGGCTCTCGCTCCACCAGCGACACCAACGTGTCCCGGGGTAGATCCTTCATGGCCAGCTCCCCGAAGATCGGCATCTCGGTGTAGCCCTTGATCCCCGAGGTGTGGTCCAGCATGCGGCGAAGGGGAATCCGACGTCCCTGCGTGTCGAACTCGGGGAGATACTCGGAAATGTCGGCGGACAGGTCGACCTTCCCCTCCTCCACCAGCTGCAGGATCGCGGCCGCCGTGAACTGCTTCGTCACCGACCCGATCTCGTAGGCGGCCGCGGCGTCGCGGGGCGTGCCGACGCTCCACTCCAGGTCCACGAATCCGTACCCGGAAAGAAGCAGTGTATCCGCGTCCTGGACCACGGCCACCGACACGCCTGCGACCATCTCGTGATCCGCATGCGCCCTGGCGGCCGAATCGAGCTTCTCCACCAGCCGCGCACGATTCGTGACCTGCGCTGCGAGTGGCACGGTCAGCGCGAGGAGGGCCGTCAGGCCCACCACGATCCCGGCCCCGGCGGTGCCGCGTGTCACCGCCACTCCTGCTGAAGCTTCTCCAGAGCTGCGCTTCCCGGACAGAGCGCCTCGAACGGCAGGTCGACCAGGGGCTCCTCCACGGTGTTCTCGTAGGCGTGCATGTCCTCGCCCGTCTCCTCCAGGTAGAGGAGTCCCGTAGCCACCTCGCCCCTGCTTCGGGATTCACGCAAGTGCTCGAGGACCGCTCCGCGGTCAGTGGGATCGTAGTCCCCGGCAACCTTCCGGAAGCGGACGACGCTGCCGTCGTGCATGGTCACCGACTGGACCGCCCCCTCCCCGTAGTCGGTCTGGATCTCGGCCCTCAGGGGCACGAAGTCGGTCTCCACGACCTCGTGCATGTGAAAGCGCGTATGGGCATAGCTCTTGGTGGACCCCTTGTGGTCATTGAAGGTCACGCACGGGGAGATCACGTCCACGAGGGCGAACCCCGTATGCTTCAGGCCGGCCTTCAGGATCGGGACCAGCTGTCGCTTGTCGCCGGAGAAGGACCGGGCGACGAAGGTGGCACCCAGAGAAAGGGCCACGTTCACCGGGTCGATGGGCCCGTGCCTGTTCACTTCGCCGCGCTTGGACTTCGTTCCCACGTCGGCGGATGCGGAGAACTGGCCTTTGGTGAGCCCGTAGACGCCGTTGTTCTCCAGAACGTAGAGCATGTTCACGTTTCGCCGGATGGCGTGGCAGAGCTGGCCAAGGCCGATGGAGAGGGAGTCGCCGTCCCCGGAGATCCCCACGTACAGGAGGTCCCTGTTGGCGGCGTTGGCTCCGGCCGCGATGGACGGCATACGCCCGTGAACCGAGTTGAAGCCGTGCGCCTCGCTCACGAAGTACGCCGGCGTCTTGGACGAGCACCCGATCCCTGACAGCTTGGCCACACGGTGCGGCTCCACGTCCAGCTCGAAGAACGCCTGGACAAGCGCCGCCGTCACCGAGTCGTGACCGCAGCCGGCGCAGAGCGTGGACATGGTCCCTTCGTAGTCCCTGGAGGTCAGGCCCAGGGCGTTGGTGCGCATCCTGGGATGCCTGGCCACCGGCTTGGTGATGTAGCTCATGATGTCGCCTCCGAGAGGGCGTTGGCCAGGACGGGGCGGACGCCCTCCAGGACGTGCCCTTTGCTCAGTGGTTGCCCACCGTAGTAGCGGACGGAGACCAGCTTCGATCTCGCGCATCCGGTCTCGTTGCACAGCAGGGTACGCAGCTGCGCATCCCGATTCTGCTCCACGACGAACACCTTGTCGTGCCCGGCCACGAAATCCTCGACGACCGTTCCGAAGGGGAATCCTCGCACCCGGAGGTAGTCCAGGTCGACGCCCTCCGCCCGAAGCTCGTCCCTGGCCTCGAGCACCGCCCAGTGACAGCCGCCGATGGAGATGATGCCCCACGGGCTGGCCCTGTCGCCCCGGTGGACCTCCGGGGCCGGCAGGTGCTCGGCTGCAGACTGGATCTTACGCGCGATCCGGTCCACGACCTCGAGGTAGGCGTCCGAGTCTTCCGTGTACTTCCCGTGCTTGTCGTGTCCCGAGCCGCGGGTGAAGTAGGCGCCCCGGGGGTGGGTGCCGGGGAGCGTCCGGTACGGGATCCCGTCGCCGTCCACATCCAGATACCGGGAGTACTTCTCCAACGACTCCAGCTCCTCGGCCGATAGGATCTTGCCGCGAGCGGGCCGGTAGTCGTCGTCCCATCTGAGCCTGGGGATCATCCAGTCATTCATTCCGATGTCCAGATCCGACACCAGGAAGACCGGTGTCTGGAAGCGCTCCGCCAGGTCAAAGGCCGCCACGGCGAGCTCGAAGCACTCCCCCGGATCGGCGGGATAGAGGTTGATGTGCTTCGTGTCCCCGTGAGACGCATACGCCGTCAGCATCAGGTCGCCCTGTTGCGTGCGCGTGGGCATTCCCGTCGAGGGCCCCGTGCGCTGCACGTCCACGAACACCGAGGGGACCTCGGCGTAGTACGCCAATCCGATGAACTCGCTCATCAGGGAGATGCCCGCGCCCGACGTGGGCGTAAACGCTCGCGCGCCCATCCAGTTGGCGCCGATGACCATGCCCGCCGCCGCCAGCTCGTCCTCGGCCTGGATGATGCAGTAGTGGTTCTTTCCCGTCTCCGGGTCCACCCTGAAGCGCTCACAATACTCCTTGAAGCCGTCCATTACCGATGTCGCCGGGGTGATGGGGTACCACGCTCCCACCGTCGCGCCGGCATACACGCACCCCAGCGCCGTAGCGGCGTTGCCGGTGACCATCACGTGATCTCCGGTGGCGTCCATGCGTTCCAGACGGATCGGGAGAGGACAGTCCCAGTGCTGCCGGGCGTATTCGTAACCCATCTCGATGGCCGAGAAGTTCGAATCGATGAGGTTCGGCTTGTGGGAGAACGTCTCCCGCAGCATGCCCTCGATCACGTCCATCTCGATGTCGAGCAGGGCTACGAGGGCTCCCACGTAGCCGATGTTCTTCATGAGGATCCGCTCACGCGCCCGCTCGAAGCGCTCTGCGCACATGCGTGCGAGAGGGATGCCCAGAAAGGTCACGTCGTCCCGGACCAGGTCCTCATCCAGCTCCCGCGTGGCATCGTAAAGCACCCATCCTCCCGACTCCACCTCCTGGATGTCTCGCTGGTAGCTCTGCGGATTCATCGCGACCATCAAGTGAAAGTCGGGGCTCCGGGCCGTATAGCCACTCTTGCTGACCCGGATCTCGTACCAGGTGGGCAAGCCCTGGATGTTGGACGGGAAGACGTTCTTTCCGGACACCGGGATGCCCATCCGGAACAGCGCCTGCAGGAGCAGGCTGTTGGCACTGGCAGACCCCGTTCCGTTGACCGTCCCGATCTTGACGGCAAAGTCGTTTACGAGGTCGATGGGTTCGTGGGCCACGAATCGTGTCCTGCGTAGGGTATGAGGAGGTCGAACTTGCGCATGTCCCACGCCGCCGTGGGGCACCGCTCGGCACACAGGCCGCAGTGCACGCAGAGATCCTCGTCCTTCACCATGATGCGACGCGTCTGCGGCAGCGCTTCGGACACGTACAGATCCTGGGCGAGGTTATCCGCTGGGGCCGTGAGACGCTGGCGGAGATCGTGCTCGGGGCCGTCTTCCGTGATGGTGAGACAGTGCAGCGGACACACGTCGATACACGCGTCACATTCGATGCACAGGTTCGCCGCGAAGTCGGTCTGGATATCGCAGTTCAGGCACCGCTCCACCTCTCGGGCGGTCTCCTCGATGCCGAAGCCCAGCTCGGCTTCCACGGCAAGGCCGCGCAGACGGTCTTCCAGATCGACGTAGCGCATCGCGGTGCGCGCAACGGGGTTGTAGTCGTTGGAGTACGACCACTCGTGGATTCCCATCTTCTGGGAGACGAGGTTCATACCGTAGGGGGGGCGCTCTCCCAGCGGAATTCCCTGGCAGTGATTGTGAATCGAGATCGCTGCCTGGTGACCGTGTTCCACCGCCCAGATGATGTTCTCCGGGCCCCAGGCGGCGTCTCCCCCGAAGAAGACGCCCGGACGGGAACACTGCATGGTGCCCCGATCCACAACCGGCAGGTCCCACTCGCCGAACTCGATGCCGATGTCGCGCTCCACCCAGGGGAAGGCGTTCTCCTGTCCGATGGCGAGGATGACGTCGTCACAGGGGATGAACGCCTCATCGACCGTTCGGGACTTCTGCCTTCCCGACCCTTCGTCTTCGTACCACTCGACAATGTCGAAGATCATCCCGGTCAGCTCGTCCTTCTCCACCACGAATTCCCTGGGCGAATGGTACTCGAGGACCTCGATCTTCTCGGCCTCCGCGTCCTCGAGCTCCCAATCCGAGGCCTTGAAGTCCTGCCGGCCCCGACGGGCCATGACCTTCACGTCCTTGCCGCCGAGGCGCTTCGCCGTGCGGCAGCAGTCCATGGCGGTATTCCCCACTCCGATGACCAGCACCCGTTCTCCGATCGCGTCGATGTGCTGGAACGCCACAGACTCCAGCCAATCGATCCCGATGTGGACCCGCTCGGAGTCGTAGCGCCCAGGAATCTCCAGATTCTTGCCTCGGGGAGCCCCCACGCCGACGAAGACAGCGTCGTATCCCTCGTCCAGCAGCTCCTTCATGCTCTCCACCGGAGTCTCGAGACGCACATCGAGCCCCATGTCCACCACGAAGCCGATCTCGTCGTCCAGGACGCGTTGTGGAAGCCGGAAGGCGGGGATGTTCGTCAGCATCAGCCCCCCGAGCTTGTCGTGCTTTTCGAAGAGCACCACTTCGTAGCCCAGCGGCAACAGGTCATTCGCTACCGTGAGCGACGCGGGCCCGCCTCCGATGAGAGCGACCCGTTTCCCATTCTTCTCGAACGGGCCCTGCGGGATCCGGTGGCTCACGCTCTCGCGGAGATCCGCCGCCACCCTCTTCAGCCGACAGATGGCCACAGGCTTCCCGTCGACACGAGTCCGTCGGCACGCCGGCTCACAAGGTCGGTCGCAGGTGCGTCCGAGGATGCCCGGGAAGACGTTCGACTCCCGGTTCAGCATGTAGGCGTCAGTATAGCGCCCCTGGGCGATCAACCGGATGTATTCGGGCACGTTGGTGTGCGCCGGACAGGCCCACTGGCAGTCTACGACCTTGTGATAGTACTGCGGGTCCCGCGTGTTGGTCGGTTCCATCCCTCGTTCCGTGCCCTTGGATCTCAACGCTCCGGCAGGCACGCCGGAGCCAGGCGGCAGGAGGGCAGATCCCGTCGCCGACCGCATCATGTCGGAGACACGGCTTCGCTGGCAAGCGATCCGGGACGTTGGACCCCATCGCCCTGTCGGGGACGCGGTGTCCGGTATCCCGGGAGACTTCTATCTTAGGCGGTCGTCCACCTCGACACAGGAGCACCCGCTGATCCGCTCGGCCCTCCTCGGCGTCACCGTCCTGGGCTGCTTGATCTCCCCGGTCGTGCTCCGCGCCCAGGCAACGGAGCAGATCCCCGCGTTCGCCGTCCTCGAGGCTTCCCTCACCTTCTCCACGCTGCGGGGCGAAGCGAGCTCGTTCGTGGGCGGTACCGGCCTGCTCAGCACCGGTGGCCGCCTTGCCGTCGGGGGAGCAGGGTGGATCCAGGCGACGGATGCCGCGATACCCACGGGAACCCAGGGCTCGGAGCTCGAGCTTCTCGTAGCGTACGGAGGCGTGGCCGTGCAGGTGGCTCTTCGGGACAGGGAGCCCGTGGGGGTCTTCGTGCGTGCCCTGCTCGGGGCGGGCTCGGCCAGGGTCCGCCTTCCCGTGGTGGGCACCGAGATCGCAGCCGACAACTTCGGGGTTGTCGAGCCCGAGGTCGCGATCCTACGGCACCTCCCCAGCATCTTCAGCATCGGTGCCGGCCTGGGCTACAGGTTCGTATTCGGAGTGGAGGACCTGCCCGGCGTGCGGTCGGGCGACCTGAGAGGGCCCGTGGCCCGCCTCTTCGTCCGGGTGGGAATCTCCTAGGCCCCTGCCGGGAAGACACGCTCCGCGAAGGCCGCCAGCTCGCGGACCGCCACCGACGCCGCGGCCAACCCGGCCTCCTCCTCGGTCCGCAGCTCCGCCACCACTTCCCGGAACCTCTCCAGGTCCCTCGGCCGCTCACCCAGCAGTCCTTCCAGACGCTTCCTCACGTCCCCTTCACCTCTTCCGTCCGTGAGAATCGCCGTCACCAGCCTGCGGTGGGCCCTCGACAGGTCCACCGAGAGGGCCTGGGCGGCTCGAAGATCCCACGGTCCGTCCCCAGCCTCCACGAACGCGAGGCGCCTCAGCCAGGGCACGCCGAAGGCCTCGGAGACCTGATAGTACGCCAGCGCCGTCGCTGTCTCGTCCGTCCCCACGTCCCGCGCCACCTGCAGGATCTCCAGCAGCTGGTCCACGAAGCGGAGGGTGATGAGGGCTCGCGAGAATGTCTCGTCCGCCCCCAGCTGCCGGATCTCCTCAACCCGCTCCAGGAACAGGCTGCGCTCCTCGCCGGCCACCAGGTCGGCGAAGCGTGCGCGAAGCGTCGCCAGGCCCTGCACGTTCCGGTTCACGACCGCCGCAGGTGACACGTCGGGACCGACATTATAGAGCACCCACCGGGTCCCGCGCTCCAGAACGCGGGCGAGGCCCATCAGCCACCGGGCGGTAACCCTCGCATCCAGGACCTTCTGTTGCTCGGCCATCTCCCCGAGAAGCGCGCGGTGCTCCACCAGTCGGGAAGCGACGAGCCAGGCCCGGACCACCTCGGCGGCCGTCCGCCCCGTATCCCTCACCAACCGGTGCGTGAACGTGGCTCCCATGAGATCCACGAGGTCGCTGGTCAGCTCTCCGGCGATGATCTCACGCCGCAGCCGATGGGCGTGTAGAGCCTCCTTTCCGGCAGCTCGAACCGCCAGGGCGGGGAAATATCCCAGCAGGTAGCTCTCCGTGACGGGATCGTCCGGGACGTCACTCTTCAGGAGCCGAGCCTTGAGCGCCAGCTTGGCGTAGGCCAGCAGCACGCACAGCTCCGGTCTCGCCAACGTTTGGCCAGCTTCCGCTCGCTCCACCAGGACGTCCGTGCTGGGGAGGCTCTCGGACACCCGGTCCAGCTCGCCGGTCCTCTCGAGGGACAGCATGAAGTGGCGGAACTCCTCCGCCGATCCTTCCGCCCGAACGCGATCCAGGGAAACTGCCAGGCTCTGTCGTCGGTTGTTGGCGAGGACCAGCTCGGCCACGTCCTCCGTCAGCTCCTCCAGGAGGCGGTTCCTGTCCTCCTGCCCCATATCCCCTCGGGACACAGACGGAGCGAGCAGGATCTTGAGATTCACCTCGTGGTCGGACATGTCGACACCGCCGGAGTTGTCCAGGGCGTCGGTGTTGACGCGTCCACCCCTCAGGGCAAACTCGACGCGTGCGGCCTGCGTCAGGCCCAGGTTTCCTCCCTCGCCGATCACCTCGCACCGGAGATCCGAGACGTCGACCCGCACGGCGTCGTTCGAGGAATCTCCTGCGTCCGCATGGGTCTCGGAGTCGGACTTGACGTACGTGCCGATCCCACCGTTCCAGAGCAGCTCCACCGGAGCGCACAGGACCGCGCGTACCAGCTGCTCCCCGTCCATCACCTCAGGAGCGTCGGCGGAGAGCCCCAGCGCCTCGCGAGCTCCGGGTGTCAGCACGACCTCCTTCACACCGCGGGAGACCACCAAACCTCCGTCGCTCAGCAAGGACTGATCGTAGTCCTCCCAGCTCGACCGCCCCAGCGCGAAGAGGCGCTCCCGCTCCACATACGTCGTCTCGGGATCCGGATCGGGATCGAGGAAGACGTGCCGGTGGTCGAACGCTGCGACGAGGCGGATCTGGCGGGACAGCAGCATCCCGTTGCCGAACACGTCCCCGCTCATGTCCCCGATACCCACGACGGTGAACGGCTCGCGCTGGATGTCCTTGCCCTTTTCACGGAAGTGGCGCTTCACACACTCCCAGGCGCCCCGCGCCGTGATGCCCACGGCCTTGTGATCGTATCCGTGGGATCCGCCGGAAGCGAAGGCGTCGCCCAGCCAGAATCCGTACTCGTCGGACACGGTGTTGGCGACGTCGGAGAAGGTCGCAGTACCCTTGTCGGCAGCCACGACCAGATACGGATCCGGATCGTCGTGGCAAACGACACCTTCGGGCGGCACCGTCCGACCGTCCGTATCCAGGTTGTCCGTGAGGTCCAGCAGGCCTCGGATGAGCGTCTGGTACTGGAGCCGACCCTCTTCGAACCTGGCCTCAGCGTCGTGGTGCAGCGCACGCGTGATGAACCCGCCTTTCGACCCCGAGGGAACGATGACGGCATTCTTCACCACCTGGGTCTTCACCAGGCCCAGGATCTCGGTACGGAAGTCGTCCGGACGATCGCTCCACCGGATACCGCCTCGGGCAACCTTCCCTCCTCGGAGGTGCACCCCCTCCATGCGGGAGGAGTGGACCCAGACCTCGAAGAGCAGGCGCGTGTGCTTCAGCACCTCGATCTCTCGGCACGCAAACTTGAACGACACGAACGGGACGCCTCCCGACCGGCCATCGGGCTCCGCGCCACCCCGCCGGTAGTAGTTGGTCCGGACGGTGCCGATCATGAGGCGTTCCAGGTGTCGGAGCGCGCGATCGTGAGCCAGGGAGCTCACCGCCCGGAGGGACGCGTGAAAGGCCGACCGGATGTCGGCAGCAATCTCCCGCCTCTGCGCCAGGTCGACCGCCAGATCAGGGTCGAACCGGGCCTTGAAGAGGTCCAGCAGCTCCTTCGACAGGCCCGGGTTGCTGACCAGAGCCAGCGGCAACGCCATGCGGGAGGGCACCGCGCCCACCTGGAAGGCGTACCCGGCGTAGGCCCGAAAGACGTCGACTTCCCGCCAACGCAAGCCCGCCAGCAACACCAGCTGGTTCAGCATGTCGTTACGTCCGTCACCGGCTCGCACCGCCACGATCGCTTCGGCGAGAATGCCACCGCGCGACTCCACGTCCAACGGCTGTCCCCGGGCGTCCTGGACGGCGAACGCGTGGATGGCCGTGACGCCGTCGGTCTCCCGGACTTCGAAGGGTGCCACTCCGATCACCCTCAAGCCCATGTTCTCGAGGATGGGCATGAAATCCGACAGCACCAGCCGGTCTCCCCGGGAGAACACCTTCAGCTCGGTGACCTCGCCGAAGTCCGGCGCCGCCGCCGCCGTGTCTCGGTTCACCAACGTGATGGACACCGTCCTGCCACGAGACGCCATATCCTCGAGCTCGAGAACATCCCTCGCCGCCTCCTCGGGCGAAGTCGCCGCCCGATACTCGGCGCCAAATGCCGTGCCGTAGCGGTCAGCGAGGCGACGGGCGTCGGCCGCGGACCTGACCTTCTCCAACTCCTCCCGCACGCGGTCGGCCCAGGAGCGGATGATCCGACGCACCATCTGCTCCAGTGCCCCGGTATCGACATCCTCGAGCTGCTCCGACGGAGTGGCGAGGTAGAAGTGGAGTCGAGCCTGGTCGCCCGACCCCAGCGTGAGGTGGTAGTTCAGGAGCTCCGCATCGAAGGTCGAGACCAGCGCTTGCTCGATGGTCCTGCGAACATCACCCGAAAACCTGTCCTTGGGCAGGATCACCATCACCATGGCTCCCCTGTGGAGCGGATCGGGCCTGAGCGTGACTCTCACCCCGGCCGTGTGATAGGACGTAAGGACCGTCTGGATGTCCGCACCGACCTCCTCCCACGAGGCGAGGAAGAGCTCTTCCTTGGGGAGGGAGTTGAAGATCGTGATGATCTCCTTGTGGTCGTGCGACCCCTCCTTCACCCCCGAATCCTCAATGATCTTCCTCAGCTTGCGCCGCAGGATCGGGATGTGCTCCGCGTCCTCCGCGTATGCCCGCGACGTGAACAGGCCCAGAAAGCGATGCTCCCCGATGGGCTCGCCGCCGGATCCGAGCTTTCTCACGCCGATATAGTCCATCCGCGCTCTCCTGTGCACCGTGGACTCGGCGTTCGTCTTGCTGATGATGACGAGCGGCCCCCGCTCGACGATGTCCCGCTGGCCCTCCTCCAGCTCCTCGAGGGAGACCGGCCGTGCGAACGAGGATCTGGCTTCATCACGGAGCACGCCCAGCCCGGACCCCGGCGTGACGCTGATGTATCGTGCGTCCCCCCGGTCCACGAGGTCGTAGCCCCGGTAGCCGAGGAACACGAACCCACCGTCGCGCAGCCACCCGAGGAAGGCCTGGATCTCGGCGATCTCCTCGCTGCGCTCCTCGACCGTCTCGGAGCGCTCAGACAGCTGGGTCACGACGGCGTCGACGGTATCCACCATCGCCGGGAAGTCGTCGGTGGCCCGCACCACGTCGACCAGCCTGCGCTTCAGCTCCTCCGACAGCGCGAGCAGGGTCTCCGTCTCGGCGACCTCCGTGACCTCACAGTGCACCAATGACTCGTGGCTCTTTCCCTCTCGGAAGGGACGCACGCCGACCACGTTGCCCTCATGATCTCGGTCGACGTGCAGCACCGGGTACACGATGGTCTCGATGGCCAATCCCCGAGCATGAAGGAACTCCCGGATGGTGTCCACGATGAAAGGGCGCTCCGACACGCTCGTCCTGACCACCGTCACCGGGGCGTGCCAGCCCTCGTCGTCCAGGCTGGGGTTCTTCACCTCCACGTCGATCTCGTCCGGCCGCGTGCCCCGGACGAACCGCCAGGTCCCGAGGATCAGGTTGGCCAGCGTCTCCGGGGCTCGCTCCCGCGCGAGCTCGACGGGGGCCTTCGCGAGGAAGATCTCCGCGAACGCGACGGCCAGCTCGGCCTCGGCGGGGGGCGTCAGTCGCCTGACCTCCCGGCAGACCGTGTCGGAGGTGGGTTCCTGGCGGGTACGGCCGCGAGCCGTGTCGGTGGTGTCGCTCATGAGACCGGGGAGGGCCGGAGGCCCGGTATGTGGGTGCGATCCCCACGGATCGCAGACTGATCAGGTCGGGCGGCTGGAGGTAGACGCTAAACATATCGATTCACCTGCACCGGAGAAGGCGTCCGTCCGGCGTGGGCCCCTCCACGAATTCCCTCGCCCCTGCCCACGCACTACCTTCGCGTATGCGTTTCGTCCATCTGGCCGACGTCCACCTGGACACTCCCTTTTCGGGCCGCTCACAGCCCGTGCGTCGACGTCTCCGCGAGGCTTCCCGGGAGGCCCTGGGACGCGCGGTGGACCTGGCCATCCGAGAAGATGTCCACGCCGTTCTGGTCGCCGGGGATCTCTTCGACGGGGAGCTTCTCTCGTTCCCGACCGAACGGTTTCTCCTGGAACAGGCCCACCGGCTCGGCGACAACGGCATCACGATGGTGTACGCCACGGGAAACCACGACCCCGGCCACGGCGAGTCGGGCCCCCGCCGCCTTCCCTGGCCCCCGAACGTCCGGGTGGCGGGCGACGGAACCCCCCAGCGCATCGCGATCCCGGATCGCGAAGGTGGGACGTGCGGCTTCGTCACGGCCGTGGGGCACGCATCCCCGGGGGAGCGGAGCGACCTCGCCCGTCGGCTGCCCAGGCCGGCCGGGGAGCTGCCGGAGGTTGCCCTGCTCCATACGCAGGTCCACACCTCCCTCGGCGCCGAGGCACACCATGCCTACGCACCCTCGGAGCTGACCTACCTCCTGCGGGCGGGCTACGACTACTGGGCTCTGGGACATGTGCACGTGCGTCAGACCCTGGCGGAGGACCCCCCGGTGGTCTACCCGGGCAACCTCCAGGGTCGCACGCACGCCGACACCGGTCCCCGAGGCTGCATCCTGGTCGACCTCTCGGACCGGGAGGCGCCCGCCATCTCGTTTCGCGCCCTCGCCCCCGTCCGGTGGGAGACGATTCGGGTAGACGGCCTCGAGGAGGCCGATACCCTCGATCGCCTGGAACGCAGGGTGGCGTTGGCCTGGAAGGCCGAGCGGGAGCAGGAACGTGCTCCCGCCGAGACGGAGTGGATGGTCCGGGTCGTGCTCGCCGGTCCCTGCCCGCTGTGGAAGGAGCTGCGAAGGGAGGAGGATCGGGCGACCCTTGCGAGCGAGCTCACCGAGCTCCTCGGCGCGCTGGACGTATCCGTGGTCCATGACGCCGTCCACCCGGTGCTCCCCGTGGAAGAGCACCGGAACAGGCCAGATGTCCTCGGGGAGGCCCTGAGGCTGCTGGAGGAGATCCAGAAGGGCGAGACCACCCTGCAGGGGATGGACCCCGGGACGCTCGCCTCTCTCGCCTCCGAGGAGCCCGGCGCGGTGGACGCGTACGTCCGGCGCCTTCTCGAGGGGTGCGACGGAGAGCTCGCGGCGCGAATGCTGGATCGGGACGGTGGCGCATGAGGATCGAGCGCATCCGCGTCGATTGCTTCGGTCGGCTACGGGACCTGGATACAGGCCCCGAGGCGCTCCCCGGGCTGGTGGTGGTCCTCGGCCCCAACGAAGCAGGCAAGTCCACGCTCTTCCACTTTCTCACCTCCATGCTCTACGGCTTCCAGCCTGCCACGCGGGAGCGGAATCCCTACGCGCCGTGGGACGGCGGCGATCCTTCGGGAGCCATCGGCATCCAACTGGATGGCGGGGGATGCGTGGACGTGGAACGACGGCTTCTCTCGCAGCCGTCGGCGCGCATGGACACGGACCAGGGGGCCGAGGAGCTCAGGAACCGCGCCCTGCCCTGGGTCGCCCACATTCCTCGGGCGGTCTTTCGACAACTCTATGCCCTCACGCTCGCAGAGCTGGCGGCCCTGGAGGAAGACACGTGGGGTCAGGTGCAGGATCGCCTCATCGGATCCATGGGAGCCTCGGATCTGAGGGGAATCCGTCAGGTGGTGGCCGAGCTGGAGCAGGAGGCCGGGGAGCTATGGCGCCCCACCCGGAGGGGTAACCAACGGATCCGGGACATCCAGGAGGAGCTGCTCGCCCTCCGTGCCAAACGACGGGACGCCCTGCACCGGGATCGGCGACTCAGAGACGTCGTGCGGGAGGTCGCGGACCTCCGAGACCGACTTCGGGACGCTCGGGAAGAGCGCCAGCGGGCCCGCATTACCGTGCATCGAATCCAGGAGCTCGCCCCGGTGCGCAGGCAACTCCAACGCATCAGGGCACTCGAAGAGGAGGCGGGGGATCCCCAGTCCCTTATGGGTCTGCCTGCTGACCCGGCTGCATCCGTAGCCGAGCTGAAGGGCAAGAAGAGAGCCCTCCTCAGGCGACTGGCCGAGCTCGATCCCGAACGGGAGGTGCCGGCCGCCGCGATCGCCGCGGTCGGCCCCAGGGAGGAGGCGACTCTGGCCGCCGCGGATCCCATTGCGGCGTTGGGAGCCCAGGTCGCGGGATTGGGGTCGGAGCGCGCGCGGCTCGCCTCCGTGGAGCAAGAGATCCGGGACATCGACCGGAGACTGGACTCCGCGGCTGCCCGCCTCGTCGCCGATCCTGAGGGGGACGTCCTCGATCGACTTGCGGCCGTCCCCGTGGCGCAGGTGAGGGAGCGGGTACGCCGTACCCGAGAGGCCACCGACGAGCGTCGCATCTTCGAGGCCGCCCGTGAGAGGCGGCAGCGTGGTAGGGGGCCGGAGTCGTATCCGGTCTTCGCCGGTGTCCTCGGACTCCTGGTCGGAGTCGTTCTCATCGTGATGGGCCTCGCGTTCGACAGCCCTCCCACCACCACGGTGGGAGGGGTTACGTCCATGTTCGGGCTCCTGGTGCTGCTCAGTCGCCTCTCGACCCGACGAGGCGGCGACGGCGCTGGATCGGGTGGTGACGAGGCCGTCCTCGGACGCCTGAGGAACGAGGAGGAGCAGGCGAAGGACGCGGTCCTGGCGTTGTTCGGCGACCTGGATCTCCCGCCCTCGGCACTGGCGGAGCTCGACGGTGTCGTGCTCACCGATCTCGAGCGCATCCAGGATCTGACTCGGGACCGGGCGGAGCGGACCCGCGTGGCCGAAGCTCTGGCCAGCGCAGCGCACCAGGTCGACGAGGCGGCATCCGGGCTGGCATCAGCCCTCGGCCTGACCGGTGAGCTGGACGCCGATTCGACAGCGCGGCGCCTGGAAAGCGAGCTACGCCGGGCGGAACGCCTCCACGAGACTGCGGCGGCCGCGACACGCGAGCTGGCCCGCCTGGACCGTGAGAGCTTGCGGCTTCGCGCCGAGCTCGAGGAAGTCCAGGAGGCCCTGGATGAGTTGAGAGGGCGGGTCTCCGGTGCCGGGGAAGCGGACTCCCGGGAAGGCTGGGACCGACTCCGGCAACGCCTGGAGGCGTGGCACCGCGCGAGGCAGCTTCGGGAGGAGCTGGTCCGGACCCACCCGGACCTGGCCGAGCTCCAGGAACGGATACGTGAAGCGGAGGAGGCCGGGGAGAGCTGGACACTGGACGACAGCTCCCTGGCGGCCCAGCAGGCCCGGGAGGAAGAGCTCTCGGAAGACGTGGAGCGTCTCGCGGCCCAGGCCGAGGCCCTGGAGCGGGATGCCGCCCATCTGCGCGAAGCCGAGACCGCCGACTTCATCGACGGCGAAATCGCGTCCCTCCAGGAAACCGAGGCAGCCCTCCTCCGCGAACGAGACCGGCGCTGGGTCCTCGCCCATCTCTTGCGCCAGGCCGATCACCGGTTTCGTGAGGAGCACCAGCCCGACCTCATGCGCCGTGCCGGAGCCCACCTGGATCGTCTCACGTCTGGTCGGTACACCCGCGTCACCGTGGATGACGTGGGGGACGGAAGCCGCTTCCTCCTCGTGGGACCTGACCTGCCCGGGCCGATCCCTCTGGCCCCGCCCATCTCCACGGGCACCCTGGAGCAGGCCTATCTCTCTCTCCGACTGGCCATTGTCGACCACCTCGACCAGGGGATGGAGCGCCTTCCTCTCTTCGTCGACGAGCTGTTCGTCAACTGGGACGAACGGCGGAGAGACCGAGGGCTCGACATCCTCAAAGCCCTTTCACGAGAAAGGCAACTGTTCACCTTCACGTGTCACGCGCACATCGCGAGGGATCTCGAGTCGGGAGGAGCCAGGGTGCTGGTGCTCGACGCCGACCGATGACCGGCCTCTCCATCCCGATCCACGTCGAGACCCAAGGCCGCGACCCGCGCTCCGACGTTCCCACGTTCCTCCTCGTCCACGGATACGGTGCTTCGTCGTTCTCATGGCGTACCTGGCTACCCTCCCTGGCGGAGCGTGGACACGTTGTGGTGGTGGACCTCAAGGGATTCGGAGCAGCACCCAAGCCAGATGATGGCGCGTACGCGCCCGCCGACCAGGCCGAGCTTCTCTGCCGCCTGATCCGCCAGAGGGGCCTGCAGCGGATTACGCTGGCGGGTCATTCCCTGGGAGGTGGCATCTGCCTTCTCTCTGCCCTTCGCCTCCTCGAGGCTCATCCGGGGACCCTCCAGAGGTTGGTGGTGGTCTCCGGTGCGGCGTACGCGCAGCGCCTTCCTCCTTTTGTATGGTTCGCGCATCATCGCCGCCTCGGCACGGGCTTGATGCGGGTGCTGGGTGCACGGTGGGTCGTGCGGTGGGTTCTGCGCGGGATCGTGTTCGACCCGTCTCGGGTGACTCGAGCACAGGTGGAGGGCTATGCGGAGCCCCTCGCCAACCGGGCCGCGCGGCGGGCGCTCGTCGACACTGCGCTTCAGATCCTGCCGACGGACCTCGATGCTGTCACGGCACGTTACCCAAACCTCCGGATCCCTACGCTGCTCCTCTGGGGTCGTCAGGATCCGGTGGTTCCCCTCGGCGTGGGACAGAAGCTGGCAAGCGACCTGCCCGATGCCGAGCTGGTCGTTCTGGACCGATGCGGGCATCTGCCCGCCGAGGAGCTCCCGGGGGAGTCGCTCGCAGCGCTGATGTACTTCCTCGACCGCACGGAGCCGCACCTCTCCGTCCAGGGCGAACCTGGGGCGAAGGGCTAGGGGTCATCGTACCCGACCCGAGCCGCGTCCCGCCGCCTCCTGCGTCGCGCTGTCCGACTGACGTCGGAGAAGATCCTTGCAGGCGCATCAGTCGGTGGAATAACGTGAAAGTGTAGGCTCACTTCCCCCCCAGGGATGTTCAATGGCGTTGTCGAATCGCTTCGGCGATCGCGCCCCACGTATGGGGCGTGCCTTCAGGCTTGTATCCTCGCTCGCCGTCTTTGCGGCGTGTGGGACGTCTACCAGCGGCCCACCGACAGAGACGGTGACCGAGCCGCTCGCCCCCACCGCCGACTTCACGTTCAGCGCCGCCGACCTCGACGTCACCTTCACCGACGCCAGCTCCGATCCCGACAGCTCCATCGCCTCCTGGAGCTGGAGCTTCGGCGACGGCGCCAGCTCTACCGCCCAGAGCCCGTCGCACACCTATTCGTCGGCCGGGTCCTACTCCGTCACCCTCACGGTCACCGACAACGACGACGCCACCGGCAGTACCACCCAGATCGTCTCGGTCACCGCCCCGA
>JARRLD010000019.1:0-23793 GCA_037387345.1 Gemmatimonadota bacterium | reverse complement strand
CCTCGAAATACCCCGGCGTCGCCCACTGCCAGTCTCCTTGCGTCGACTCGTTGGGCCCAGGCTCGTATCCCACGGGGCGGAAGAACGAGTCACCCATCGTGCTTGCCAGGGGCAGGAGCCGCGCCGCACCCGCGACGCGTACGCCGGGAAGGTCCCGGACGCGGCGCAGCAGCTCTTCGTAGAACCGCGCCACGGAGGCCGCGTCGGGATAGGACGCGCTCGGGGCCGAGACCCTCACGGTCAGGACGTCTTCGTTCCCGAACCCCGGATCGATTCGCACGAGTGCGACGAAGGTCTTGATCATCAGACCGGAACCCGTGAGGAGGATCACGGCCATGGCCATCTGCGATGCGACGAGCAGGCGCTGCATGCGGCTCGACCTGCGGCTCGCGGCGGTGCCCCGTCCGCCTTCGTGAAGGACCTCCGAGACCCCTGCGTGCGCCACGCGCCAGGCCGGGATGCCGCCGAACACCAGCGCCGTCAGGAGTGTGACCAGGAGCGTGAAGAGCAGCACCGTCCCGTTCAGCGAGACGTTGGCCGACCGGGGCACGGCGCCGGGATCGATGGACAGAAGGGCGTCCAGGCCGGCGGCGGCGAGGCCCGTGCCGATCAGGCCGGCGACGCCCGCCAGCACCAGGCTCTCGACCAGCAGCTGCCGCAGGATCACACCCCGTCCCGCGCCCATTGCGGCTCGGACGCCCACCTCGCGCAGGCGCGCCTCCGAGCGAGACAGCAGCAGGTTCGCCACGTTCCCGCACGCGATCAGGAGCACGAAGCCCACGGCCCCCAGGAGCACCAGGATCGCGGCCCGCGCGCTTCCTACGATGTCCGACTTCGCCGGAAAGAGCCGGGGTGTGAAGCGCCGCTCCGGGCTGTAGAGACCCTGTGGCTCCACCTGAGCCATGATCCGGGCGAAGTCGGAGCGGGCCTCTTCGATGGTGGTCCCGTCCCGCATCCGTCCGATCCCGTAGTAGCCGTGGCTTCCCCCCGTGCCCAGATCGGGGGCCGGCGACTCGATGTCCACGAAGAGGGGATAGAACACCTCCGAATGGGTCGTGGCGCCGTAGTCGGTGGGGAGCGCGAAGCCTTCGGGCAGCACGCCGATCACCTGGGACGACGAGCCGTTCAGCTCGATGTCGGTTCCCACGATCGCGGGGTCCCCTCCGTGACGGCGCTGCCACGTGTCGTGGGCGAGCAGCACCACCGGGACCTCCGTCTCGGCTTCCTCCCAGGTGAAGACCCGACCCAGGGGTGGGGAGACTCCCAGCACCCCGAACGTATTGGGGGTCACGAACGCGGCCCGGATCTGCTCGGGACGGTCCACGCTGGTGAACGTGGCCCGGGTGGTTCCGTACAGGGCCAGGTCGTCCAGCGTCCGATTCTCCTGGCGAAACAGCTGGAATTCCGGAATCGACACCCAGGTCTTGTCGGGGAAGTTGTCCCAGCTCGTCCAGAGGGTGACGACCTCGTCCGGCTCCTCGTAGGGCAGGGGCGCCAGGAGGACCCCTTCGGCGACGCTGAAGATCGCCGCGGTCGCCCCGATGCCGAGGGCGAGGGTGAGCACGGCTACGAGGGTGAACCCCGGACTCCGCCTCAGCGAGCGGATCGCGAACCTGAAGTCTCGTCCAATCGACATGTCCCCTCCTCCTCTCCTCATCCAGTCGTCGACCCCGCGGGGAAGCGCGTGACGCAAGAGCCCTCCCAGGGTGTGTCCCAGGGGAACGCGTTCCTGACGGAGGCCCAGCACGTAGATCGTGCGATAGGCCGGTTCCTCGATGCACACGAGCGTGTGCCCTCCCACGGGAAGCCCCACGGCCCCGGCCTGGGCGTCGGCTCCCCGCAGCGCCGGCGGAAGGCCGTGCTCGACCAGGTGGTCGATGCGCGCCGCCACCAGAGCCTGCTGTTCCCGGGGCAGCGAGCGGAGCGCGGAGATCGCTCCGCTCGTGAGCTCCACGTTCCAGCTTCCGCTCATCGTGCCCGTCTGCCCCGGCGAGCCACAGCGCGTCGTCGCATCGTCAGACTTCCAGGTCCCGTCGGACCTCGGCCCACGGCTTCGTGCCCGCGTCCTCCACCTCGGCAAGGGCGGCCTCGAAGTCCTTCTTCGACAGGAGCGCCCGGAGGCGGTCGAGGAGCGTCACGTCTTCCAGGGGCACGATGGCGACGAGCTCCTTCCCGTGTCGGGTCACCACGAAGCGCTCCTTTCCGTAGGCCGCCCGGTTGAGCAGCTCGGACATGTGCTTCCGCGCCTGGGCGGTCGTGATCTCTTTCATCGCCATCTCCGTGTGTTCCTTGGACGACCATACCCGGCCGTTGGTTGGAACAAAATGTCAATTTTGTACAAAATTGGCAAATGGAGCTTTCGGGCGGATGAGGAAGGCTACACACGCGTCCTGCGGAAATCCTCGGGCTGGCGGGGGAGCCAGCCGCCGGGCTCCCCCGCCTCGGGGTACGATCCGCTACCGGCCCACCCTGACGGGCACCGGGTGCACGGTCCCGTCCACGGTCAGCTCGACGGTGTAGTTGCCCGGCGCGACGAAGTTCCGACGCCGGCGCAGCCCCTGACCCTCCGCCGCCTCCGCGGAATCCCGCTCCAGATTCCACTCGACCTGCTGGAGCCCGGCGCGTCCTGACGGCGCCAGCGTGGCGACGACCTGTCCGTCGAGGTCCTTCACCACTGCCGTGACGGCTGCTTCGTCGGCCAGCCAATAGTGCACCCAGGCGCTCTGTCCCGACGGTGCGCCAAACCCTCCGCCGAAGCCGCCGCCTCCCGGCAGCGTGCCGTGCTCCGGCTCGAACAGGTGGATGGCTTCGGCCAGGATCGGCGTGGTGAGCTTCTGGAGCTGGCGCACGTCGAAGGCGTACATCCCCCGTCCGTGGGTGGCGGCCACCAGGATGTCGTCCCGAGGATGGACGACGAGATCGTGCACGAAGGTGCTGGGCAGCTCATGGGACAGCGCGTGCCAGGTGCCGCCCCGGTCCAACGACACGTAGGCGCTCACGTCGGTACCCACATAGAGGAGGTCCGGATTTCGCGGGTCCTCCCGGATCACGTTCACCGGTCCGAAGGGGAGGTCGCCGGCGATGCTTCTCCAGGTGCGACCGAAGTCGTCGGACGTCCAGACGTACGCGGCGAAATCGTCACTCCGCTTCCCGTTCTGTGTGAGGTAGACCCTTCCCTCCTCGTAGGCCGACGCCACGATGCGGGAGGTGAAGCGGTCGGGTTGGAGCCCGCCGGATATGTCGGTCCAGGTCCCTCCGCCGTCGCGCGTCACGTGCACCCGTCCGTCGTCGGTTCCCGCGTAGAGGAGCCCGAAGGTCACGGGCGACTCGGAGAGGGCCGTGACGGTCTGGTACGGGATGTCCCCCAGCTCGTCCACCAGGTTGCGGGACAGATCGGGGCTGATGCGCTCCCAGGCGTCGCCACGATCCCACGACCGGAAGACGTGGTTCATCCCGTGGTAGATGATCCGGGGGTTGTGGGGCGAGACGATGAAGGGGGCCAGCCATTGACCGCGGTAGGGCGGCTCTCCCTCCGGGGCCCTGGGCACGATGGTCGCTCGCTCCCCGGTGTCGATGTTGGTCCGTGAGATGGTGCCGTAGAAGCCCGCCGAATACACGATCGCCGGGTCGGTGGGATCGACGGCGTGATGGCTTCCCTCGCCCCCCGGCGCCCCCTCCCACTCGACCGCGGGAATCGCCTGCCGTCCTCCGCTCAGGTCGACCACGCCCCGATAGCTTCCGTGATCCTGGACGGACCCGAACACGTGGAAGGGATCGTCCATGTCGTAGTTCACGTTGAAGAACTGGACCATCGGCAGCTTGTCGGTGAAGCTCCGCCAGCTCTCTCCTCCGTCGTACGAGACGTAGGCGCCCCCGTCATTGTTGTTGACCAGGTAGTCGGAGTTGGCCGGGTCGATCCAGAGGCCATGATGATCGCCGTGCATCCCGCTGAGGCGTTGGAAGGTCCGGCCGCCGTCGTGGGAGACGTTGAGCGCGAGCCCCATCACGTAGACGGTCTCGGGGTCGTTGGGGTCGACGCGCATCTGTCCGAACACCCACCCGTAGGTGCCCGACAGGTTCTCCATGTAGTCGTCGTACTCGCTGACCCGCCGCCACGAAGTCCCCGCGTCGTCCGACCGGAATACGGTTGCGCCCCGGATGATTCCCCCGCGCGGCCGGCCGTATGCGTCAAGCGCCGCGTCGGGGTCCGCCTCCCGGGCGATCTCGTAGTTGTCCACGAAGGCGTAGAGGGTCTCGGGCCGGGAGCGAGCGATGTCGATGCCGATGCGGCCTCGATAGCGGGGGTCGGGTAGGCCGTTGTTGACGGCGCTCCACGTCTCACCGCCGTCCGTGCTCTTCCACACACCGCTCCCCCCGTAGTCCGGCTCGTTCCGGGGATCGTTCCACTTCTTTCGCACGCGCTGCCAGGTGGCGGCGTACAGCGTGGTGGGGTCCTCGGGGTGGATGACCAGATCGATGGCTCCGGTCTTCTCGTCCACGTAGAGCACCCTGTTCCAGGTACGGCCGCCATCGGTGGTCTTGAAGACCCCTCGTTCCGGGTTGTCGGTCCATTCGTGCCCGCTTGCCGCCACCCACACGGTGTTCGGATCGGTGGGGTGGACCACGATGCGGGCGATGGTCTGGGTCTCGGTCAGTCCCATGTGGGCCCAGGTCTCGCCTCCGTCGGTGCTCTTCCAGATCCCGGCCCCGGCGTGGGAGCTACGGAAGATGTTGGCCTCACCGGTCCCGACCCAGACGATGTCCTGGTCGGAGGGAGCCAGAGCCAGGTCGCCGATGGACGTCGTGACCTGATCCTCGAACACCGGGGTCCAGGTGACGCCCTCGTTGTCCGTCTTCCACACGCCCCCCGAGGCCCCGCCCACGTACATGGTGTAGGTACGTCCCCTCGGCTGGGCGACGACCACGTCGGTGATCCGGCCGCCGAAGTTCGTGGGGCCGAGGAACTGCCAGGGCAGGGTCCCGAAGAAGGACCCGTCGGCCATGGCCGCGTGGGTCTGGAATGCCTCGAGTCGCTGGGTCGCTGTCACCGGACCCGTCTGACCGACCGCTGGCTCCTGTGCCGTTGATCCCGCCCCCAGGATGCCGAGGAGAGCGGCCAGGGTATGGAGTCTCTTCACGTACATGGGTGTGTCTTCCGGAAGGGAGTGCGCTGATGAAGAGGGAGGGCCCCTCAAGGTGGGGCGGGCTCACCCCCGTCGCCAGATGCCGAGGGGGTTCCGCGCGGCTGGCCATCCGGACCACCGGGCATTGGCGCCGGTGCCCTCGGGCGGCGTACGTTGACCGCCCCGCGAGCCCCGATCGAGAGGTCATCATGCGCCCGTCGTCACTTCTTGTCGCCGTCGTCGTCCTGGGAGCGGTGTCGCCCCCGGCGTTTGCCCAGGACGCCGACGAGGTTCGCTGGACCCCTGCCAAGAGCATGGAGTTCAGGGCCGTGCAGCAGACCGCCATGTCACCGGACGGCAGCAGGATCGCCTATGTGGTGCGCGTCCCGGTCATGGAGGACGAGAAGTCGGAGTACCTGAGCCACATCTGGCTGGTGCGCTCCGACGGCACCGAAAACGTCCAGTTCACCCGCGGGGAACGCTCGGCGAGCAGCCCTTCATTCTCCCCCGACGGGCAGTGGCTGACGTTCACGTCGAGCCGCGGGGAGGAGAGCCAGGTGTGGGTCATGTCCGTCCACGGCGGTGAGGCGTTTCCGGTCACGGACGCCGAGTCCGGTGTGGGCTCCTATCGGTGGTCCCCGTCGGGTGACCGCATCGCCTATCTGATGGTCGACCCGGAGACCGAGGAGGAGAAGACCAGGAAGCGCGAGAAGCGCGATCCCATCCTCGTGGACCAGGATTTCAAGTTTGCGCACCTCTACTCGGTTCCCTTCGATCCCCTCGGCTCCGGGCCTGGCGAGGCCACCCGACACACCGAGGGCGAGGTGCACATCACGAGCTTCGACTGGGCACCCGACGGCAGGAGCTTCGCCTTCGGCCACCAGGCCGATCCACGCCTCGACGAGGGAGCGCGGGCCTCCGACATCTCCACCGTGCCTGCCGACGGAAGCAAGCACGTCACGCCTCTGGTGACCCTCGGGGGAACTGACGGGGGGCCGTTGTTCTCGCCGGACGGCGAGTGGGTGGCCTTCACCTCCTCGGGCGACACGCCCCAACGCGTCGGCCTCGGGGACATCTATCTGGTGCCGGCCCGGGGGGGAGAGCCCCGGCGCCTCGCCGAGACCCACGACCGGAGCGGGGGACTCCTCGCCTGGGCCCGAGACGGGTCGGGTGTCCTCCTGAGCGAGGCGGTGGGCACGACCCGCCAGGTGACCTTTCTTCCCGTGGACGGAGGACCCGTCCGGCAGCTGACTCACGGCGCCGGTGTGCTGGCCTCCGTGTCCTTTGCGTCCGAAGCCGACGCCATGGCCTTCACCTGGCAGGACACGGATACGCCGGCCGACGTGCACGTGTCCGCGGTGAGCGGCTTCGACCCACGGCCCGTCACCCACCTTCACCAGGACGTGGAGGTGCCCCCCCTCGGCAGGACGGAGCTCCTCACGTGGACATCGGAGGATGGACGGTTCCAGATCGAGGGGCTCCTCACCTACCCCGTGGGCTACGATCCCTCCCGAAGCTATCCCCTGATCCTGAATGTCCACGGCGGGCCTGCCGGTGCCTTCTCCCAGTCGTTCACCGGGAGCCCGGGCATCTACAACATCCAGTACTTCGCCCAGGAGGGGTACGCCGTGCTCCGACCCAACCCCAGGGGCAGCACGGGCTACGGGAGGGACTTCCGCTTCGCCAACGTGCGCGACTGGGGATACGGGGACATGGACGACCTCATGGCGGGCGTCGATCGGGTCATCGGGATGGGCGTGGCGCACCCCGACTCCCTCCTGCTCATGGGCTGGAGCTACGGTGGCTACATGACGTCGTTCGCCGTCACCCGGACCGACCGCTTCAAGGCGGCCAGCATGGGTGCCGGCCTGCCGAACCTGGTGAGCATGGTCACCACCACCGACATCGGGGAGTACCTGGTCGCGCATCTCGGCGGCAGGGAGCTCTGGGAGGACTACGAGGGCTATGAGCGACATTCTGCCATCTACCGGATCGCCAACGTGACGACGCCGACGCAGGTGATCCATGGGGAGAACGACCTGCGGGTCCCCTTCACCCAGGGACAGGAGTTCTATCGCGCCCTCGGCCGTCTCGGGGTCCCGACGGAGATGATCGTCCTGCCCCGGACGCCGCACGGCCCCCGGGAGCCCAAGCTCCAGATGGAGGTCTCCCCCCTGATCCTGAGGTGGTTCGAGCGGCATTTACGCACGGACGAGCCGACGGTCACGCTTCCATAGGTCCCGCCTCGTGACTTCCGTCCTCGTGAATCCCTGGGTCCAGCGGGCAGGCCTGGTCCTGGCGGGGATCCTGCTGGGCCTGCTCGTCGAGCGCCTTGTCCTGACCCGTCTCATGAGGTGGGCGACCAAGACCCGGATGCATTGGGATGACCTGGTCGCCAACTCCATACGGGGCGTGCCCACGGTGATCCTGAGCGCCGGCGGGATCTACCTCGCCCTGGGCATCGGAGACCTGGATCCCCTGATCGTCACCACGGCCAGCAAGGCGCTCACGGTCATCGCCATCGGGGCGCTGGTCGTGGCCGCCATGCGGGCGGCGGGAGGAGCCGTCGAGAAAGTCTCCACCGGCTCCTCCATCCGCTCGCCCACCCTCGTCGTGAATCTGGCGAGGCTGGGCGTGGGAGTCCTGGGACTGTTCATCATCCTCCAGAATCTCGACATCGACATCACGCCCCTCATCACGGCCCTGGGAATCGGGGGGCTGGCCGTGGCGCTGGCGCTGCAAGACACCCTGGGCAACCTCTTCGCCGGGGTCCAGATCATCCTCTCCCAGCAGGTACGTGCCCAGGATTACGTGCGCCTCTCCTCGGGCGAGGAGGGCTGGGTCACCGACGTGAAAGGGCGGAACACGACGATCCAGACCTTCCCCGACGGGAATCTCGTGGTGGTGCCCAACTCCATTCTGGCCTCGTCCATCGTGAAGAACTACAGCATGCCCAGGAAGGCCCTGTGGGTGAAGGTGGAGGTGGGGGTGAGCTACGCCAGCGACCTGGAGGAGGTCGAGCGGGTTGCGCTCGACGTGGCTCGGGGGGCGCTGTCCTCCGTCGAGGGCGGGATGGCCGACGAGCCGCCGCGGGTGCGGTTCCACACCTTCGCGGACTCCAGCATCAACTTCGACATGCTCATGAAGGTGCAGGAGTTCACGGCCCAGGGCCCGGTGCGCCACGAGTTCATCAAGCGACTCCATCGCCGCTTCAACGAGGAAGGGATCGAGATCCCCTTCCCCATCCGCACGGTCGTGATGGCCGGCGGGCAATCCCCGGAGACCTAGCCCTCCTAGGACACGGGGCGCGCTCCCGACGTCCTGCGGATGAACGCCGTCAGCGTCTCCCGCCACTGGGGCAGGAGGCTCTGCTCCACGTACATCATGTGCCCCGCTTCGAAATCCGCCCGCTGGATGTTGTCCCTCAGCTCCGGTGGGAGACCCAGGTGGTCCATGGTCCACACGGATGCGAAGTAGGGTGTGGCCAGGTCGTAGATTCCGTTGACGAGGAGCACTTCGAGGGCCGGGTTCCGTCGGATGGCGGTCGCCAGGTCCGGACCCACGTTGGGCGTGCCGCCACCCCGGCCGAACATCCCGCCGCCCTGGGCCCGACCCCAGTTCCAGTTTCGGGTCGCTCCGCTGGGCACGTACTCCCGGTCTCCGTCGTAGCCCAGCTCGTCCCGAAGGTAGCTGTTGAACGCCGACGTGTAGGCGGAGCTGATGGCGGTGGACTGGGGGTCGTGCGACGGTCGCGCGGCCAGCATATCGCCAGCGGGCCCCGTGAACCGGGCGTCCAGGCGCCCGACGATCTCCCCCTGATCCCGGAGGATCTCCGCCTCGTAGGCCGGAGCCGAAACCCGCAGATCCGACTTGTCGATGAAGTCCTCGCTCAACCCCGTGTAGGCGTGCATCTGGTCGATGATCCGGTCTCGGGTGGCCGGGTCCAGGGCTCCCCCGGCGAGCAGGGCCGTGGCGTAGTCGGTGAGGGCCCATTCCTCCACTTCCTTCACGAAGGCGTCACGGTCGGCGGGCTTGCCCCCGGGGAGCACGTCGAGGTACTCCGACACCAGGGCGTAGGAAGGGAGGTTCACGACATAGGGCAGATCGTCCCCCGGAGCGAACTGAATGGTTCGGAACTCCAGCACCGACGAGACGAGGACGATGCCGTTCAGGTCGATGTTCGCTCGCTGGAGGTGCCCGGCCAGCACCGCCGAGCGGGTGGTGCCGTAGCTCTCACCGAGGAGGTATCGCGGGGAATTCCATCTCTCGTACTCGCTGAGGAACCGTCGGACGAACTGGGTCAGCGACGCCGCGTCCTCGTCGATCCCCCAGAACGCGGACCCGGGCGTGTCGCCCACGGGCAGGCTGAACCCCGTTCCCACCGGATCGATCATGACGATGTCCGCCATATCCAGCAGCGTATACTGGTTGTCCACCAGGGGATAGGGCGGCGGTCCCTGGGGGCCGACGTCAGGCGTCGCCACGCGTCGGGGGCCCATGATCCCCATATGAAGCCAGAACGAGGCGGAGCCAGGACCCCCGTTGTACGCGAAGACCACGGGTCGGCTCGAGGGGTTGGGTGCGTTCGTCCTGAAGTATCCGGTGTAGAAGAGCTCCGCCGTGGCCTCGCCGTCGTCGCCGCGGAGCACGATGCTCCCCACCACGGCATCGTACTCGACACGTTCGCCGCCGAGGTCGATGGCGTGGTGGCTTTCCCACCGGCTCGGCTCCGGCTCCGGGGCGGTTTCCTGACCCTGAAGCGCTACCGGTCCCGGGAGGATGAGCCCGGCGCACAGGGACATGACGAGGACGGTCTTGTTCATGGCATTTCTCCTGGGATGTCTCATGGGCGCACAACTTGGATGGGTCCCGCCCGTGGGGCAATTCGGTCGGGATCCGCCCTCCCTCGTTCTACTTTCTCGCGGGAGTTTGCCGGTCGGTCCCCTCCGGCCTAGGATGCTGGTCTCACGACCCGCATCGAGGCAACGATGGCCAACCGTTCGAAACACCCGGACCGTCGGGACTTTCTCCGGTACTCTCTCGCCGCCGGCGCCGGGACAGCCGCTCTGGGGAAGATCGCGGACCTGGGGCCTGGATTCCGCGGCAGGCGCGCGGGAGGGCCCCTCGTCATCACCAGTCACGCCAATGGAACGGGGCAGGAGGCCATGCGTCAGGCGTGGGACATCCTCGCCGATGGTGGGTCCGCGCTGGACGCGGTGGAGCGCGGCGCCAACGTGATCGAGGTGGACCCGGATGACATGAGCGTGGGCTACGGTGGGCTGCCCAACGCGGACGGCGTCGTCCAGCTCGACGCCTCCATCATGGACGGGAGGACCTACAGCGCCGGCTCGGTGGCGTCCATCGAGAACATCAAGACCCCCTCGTCCGTGGCGCGACTCGTGATGGAGCGCACCGATCACGTGATGCTCGTCGGACCGGCGGCCACGGCGTTCGCCACGTCCTTCGGCTTCGAGGAGGAGAATCTTCTCACGGAGAGGGCCAGGGAGGCATGGGTCCGCTGGCGTGAGCGACATTCCGATACGGACGACTGGGGGCCGCCGGAGCACCTGAGGAACCGTCCCCGCGCAGGTGGCTTCGACGGGCCTGTGGAGTATGAGCACGGCACGACGAACGTCCTCGCCGTCGACGCCGAGGGGAATGTCGCGGGTATCACCACCACCAGCGGCCTGTCCTGGAAGATTCCCGGGCGCGTGGGCGACTCCCCGATCATCGGGGCAGGACTCTACGTGGACAACACGGTGGGGGCGGCGGGGGCGACCGGGAGGGGGGAAGATGTCATCAAGTCGTGCGCCTCCTATTACATCGTGATGCGGATGGGCCAGGGACGCGCGCCTCAGGAGGCCTGCGAGGACGCCATCGAGATGATCATGGACCGGTACCGGGCCGTGGGGATCGACTTCGTGCCCGAGGAGAAGTTCGTCGCCATGAACCGTGACGGAGCGTACGGCTGTGCGTGGATGGGAATCCCCGGCCTGCCCCGGATGTCGGTCCGGCACGCGGACGCCCTCGAGGTCTATTCAGGCACGGGCCGCTATCCACGGGAGGGGTAGCCAGTGGAGCGACTCGACGCTGCGTCGTTCATCGACTGGATGAGCGGTGTCCACCGCCGCACGCGTGCCCTGGCCGAGGTGGTGCCGCCTGGCCGGTTGGAGTGGTCCCCCGCGCCGGGACGGTTCACGCCGGGGGACATCCTCCGCCACATCGCGGCTACGGAGCGATGGATGTGGGGCGAGAACGTCCAGGGCCGGCCGTCACGGTATCCGGGGCATGGCACCGAGCTCGCCGAGGGCAAGGAGGACGTGCTCGCGTATCTGGACGCCATGCACGCGGAGACCGTGGACATCGTCGGCGGACTCGCTCCCGAGGACCTGCGGGGGAAGTGCGCTACCGTGGGCGGGGTGGAGATCACGGCCTGGAAATGGCTTCGGCTGATGATCGAGCACGAGATCCACCACCGGGGCCAGCTCTACCAGATGCTCGGCGAGCTCGACGTGGACGTCCCGTCCTTGTACGGCCTCACCGAGCCCGAGGTCAGGGCGCGCAGCGAGCCGCAGGCGTCCGCTACCGACCCCGAACGGCAGCCCAACGACGAGGATTGACGTGGATCAGCCAAAGGGAGAGGAGAGTCGGAGCCGGCTGCAGGACGAGCTCCGGCAGGGGCGGCCCTTCCACTCCAAGGGTCAGGAGGCGTTCCTGGCGCTGCTCCGGACCGCGGACGTCGCCAAGCGGCGCTTCACGGACCTTCTCGATGCCGAAGGAGTCACGCTGCAGCAGTACAACGTTCTTCGCATCCTCAGAGGGGCGGGAGGGGACGGGCTCCCGACGCTGGAGATCGCCACCCGCATGATCGAGCGTACCCCGGGGGTCACGCGGATCGTGGACCGTCTCCAGGCCAAGGGACTGGCGGCCCGGGGGCGACGTCGGGACGACCGCAGACGCGTTTGGTGCCAGATCACTTCGACCGGGCTCGAGCTTCTCGCCAAGCTGGACGACCCTGTGAAGAAAGCCGACGGAGAGACCGTGAAGGGCCTGTCGGAGGACGAAGTGGTTCGACTCATCGAGCTGCTGGACAGGATTCGATGCACCGCCGAGGCCGACCTCCGCTGAGCCTCGCCCCACCCCACCCTGGAGGATGGATGCACCTCCGTCGATCCCTGGTCATTCCGACCGTGACCCTCGTCCTGCACGCCTGCGGTGGAGGGCCGCCCTCGTCCCCGCCCGCGGCACAGCCCCGCGGCTCGACGCCATACGACGTGGTCATCGAAGGGGGGATAATCGTGGACGGGACGGGCAACGCGTGGTTCCCGGGCGACCTGGCCATTCGTGGAGACCGCATTGTCCGCATCGCGCCCGCGGGTATGCTGCGATCAAGGCCGGCCACGCGCAGGGTCCAGGCCGCCGGGATGGTTGTCGCTCCCGGCTTCATCGACATTCAGAGTCACTCCAGGCCTGCCTTCCTCGGATCCGGCGACGGGCGCGTGGTGAGCAAGGTGACCATGGGGGTCACCACGGAGATCATGGGAGAAGCGACCACGAACGCTCCGGCTCCGGTGGGCGCCGAACGCCCCGGGATGACGTTCTCGGGGCCACGCGCCTTCGATGAGTGGATCCGGGCGATGGAGGACCACGGAGCGTCGGTGAACTTCGGGTCCTTCGTCGGCGCCACCACGATCCGGGTACTCGCCAAGGGGGAGGCCATGGGGCCGGCCAGCGAGGTGGAGCTCGACGTGATGAAGACCGCCGTGCGCAACGCCATGGAGGACGGAGCCTTCGGCATCGGCTCCGCGCTGATCTACCCTCCCGGGAACTTCGCCGGGACCGACGAGCTCGTGCAGATCAATCGGGCGGCCGCTCCCTACGGCGGCGTCTACATCACGCACATGCGCAGCGAGGCGGACTACTTCCTCGAGGCCATCGATGAGGCCATCGAGATCGGGACGCGAGCGGGCGTGCCGGTCGAGATCTATCACCTGAAGGCCGGCGGGCAGCGCAACTGGCACAAGGCCGCCCTGGCCGTGGCCAAGATCGACTCGGCTCGGGCAGCGGGGGTCGACATCCAGGCGAACATGTACCCCTACACGGCGGGAGGTACCGGGTTGACCGCCTGTTTCCCTCCCTGGGCCTCGGCGGACGGCGCGCTCTTCGACAACCTGGCGGATGCCGACATGCGGGCGAAGATCCGTTCCGAGATCGAGAACCAGACCGAGGAATGGGAGAACCTGTGCACGCTCGCGACGCCCGAGGGCGTCCTTCTTCTCGGGCTGCAAAAGCCCGAGAACCGGAAACACAGGGGACGCCGGCTGTCGGCGATCGCCGCCGACAGGGGCACGGATTGGATCGATACGGCCTTCGACCTGGTCCTCGACGAACGGCAGAGGATCGGGACCATCTTCTTCATGATGAGCGAGGAGAACGTGGCCATGCAGATCGGAGTGCCCTGGATCAAGTTCGGCACGGACGCAGGCGGATTGGACCCGGCCGGCGCGCAGGGGCTTTCGCATCCGCGGGCCTACGGCACGTTCACGCGGATCCTGGGCCGGTACGTCCGGGAGGAGCACGCGACGACCCTCGAGGAGGCCGTGCGCAAGATGTCGTCGGCGGTCGCGACGCGTCTCCACATCGAGGACCGGGGGCTGCTCAAGGAGGGGTTCTTCGCCGACGTCGTGGTATTCGAACCGGATGTCGTGCGGGACAGGGCCACCTACGAGGAGCCCCACCAGCTGTCCGAAGGCGTTCGGCACGTCTTCGTGAACGGCGTGGCCGTCGTCGACGAAGGGCGACACACCGGAGCCCAGCCCGGCCGTCCCGTGCGAGGCCCCGGGTGGACGGGACGGCGAGACTGAAAGGGATCGGAGCCCATGAAATTTCATGATCGCCCGCGGTTTCCCGCAGGCTTCACCTGTGCGTCCACGCGGTGCGGGATCAAGGCGGAGGGGAGGGACCTCTCCCTGTTCGCGTCCCGGGTGCCCGCCACGGCCGCGGCCGTCTTCACGCGCAACCTCGTGCCAGGCGCACCGATCATCGTCGGGCGTGAGCTGATCCGAGCACATCGACTCCAGGCCATCGTGGTGAACAGCCGTGTTGCCAACGTGGGAACGGGCGCCGAGGGCGTGACCCGGGCGCGACGCATGGGAGGAGCCGCCGCCAGGGCCATGGGAATCGCCCCGGAGCTGGTTCTGATGAGCTCGACCGGCGTGATCGGCGTCCCCCTCCCCGTGGAGAAGATCGAGGCGGCGCTCCCGACTCTGGTGGAGGCGCTCGGGGACGATCCGCTCGTGGGCGCCGAGGGCATCATGACCACCGACTCCTATCCGAAGGCCGTCAGCCTGTCCGTCGGAGGGGCCGTGCTCACCGTGGTGGGGAAGGGATCGGGGATGATCGAGCCGAACCTGGCCACCATGCTGGTCTACGCCTTCACCGACGCGCAGGTGGGCGCCGACGAGCTCGATGGCTCCCTTCGGGCCGCGGTCCACGGCACGTTCAACATGCTGTCCGTGGACACGGACACCAGCACGTCCGACACCTGCGCCATCCTGGCCAACGGGCTCGCAGGACCCGTCGCGGCCGAGCGCTTCGACGAGGCCCTGGTCCTGGCCTTCGAGCGGATGACCGAGCTGCTGGCCAAGGACGGCGAGGGGGCGTCGGTTATGCTTCGAGTGACCGTCACGGGGGCTGCCGACGAGGGCGACGCCCGGACCGTGGCCAAATCCCTGGTGAACTCACCGCTGGTGAAGACGATGGTGTTCGGTGGGGATCCCAACGTGGGTCGGGTCCTCATGGCCGTGGGAAAGTGTTTCGACTGTCGGATCGTGCCGGAGCGCCTCGGGGCGACGATCTGCGGCGTGAGGGTGGTGTCCGACGGGGCGCGGGTCGACTTCGACGAGTCGGTCGTGCGGGCCCTCCTGCGGGGTGAGGCCGTCGACCTGGCCGTCGACCTCGGGGTGGGGTCCGCGAGCGCCCGAGCCTGGGGGTGTGACCTCACCCACGGGTACGTCGACGAGAACGCGGCCTACTACTCCAGCTAGTGTGGTGCTCCACACCAGGTCGGGGTCGGCGACACGGCCGGCGTGGACCGGTTACCCGGAATCCGTGGAGCTAGTAACTTTATCTTTCTCTTCCGCCCGAATCCGATCAGAAGGATGTGGAGATGATGAAGCAATTCACGGTCCTATCGATGGTCTTCGCGCTGGCCGCCTGCGGCGGCGGCGAGCCTGCCTCCGATGCCCCTGCGGGTGAGCCAGCCGACGCCGCCCCTGCAGAGACCATGGAAGCGGCTGCTCCGTCCGGCGAGATGTCGATGCCCGATTGGTTCCACGTGGACGAGGCGAACGAATCGGTGCACATGACCATCACCGCCGGTGCGACCGACGCCAAGGCGTACTGGAACTTCAACGGCGTCACCGACGGCAACATGACCATCACCGTGCCGGTGGGGTATGCGGTGATGATCGATTTCAGGAACAACGATCCCAACATGGCGCACAGCCTGGGGATCGGGCCCGAGACGGGGGGCTTCGGTGCCTCTCTGGATCCGACCCCGGTCTTCGCGGGGGCCATCACGGAGAACCCCACCTCCATGGTGGACGCTACCATGCCCGGCGAGGAGGAGAGCATCAGCTTCACCGCCGACACGGCCGGAGAGTACAGCATGGTATGCTTCATTCCCGGTCACGCCGCGACGGGGATGTGGGTGCGCTTCAACGTCTCCGCCGAAGGTGAGGCGGGCGTGTTGGGGGCCATGTAGGGTTCACGAAGCCGGAAGGAGGCGGCGCCACGACGCGAGCGGCGTGGCGCCGCCTTTTCGCGTCCAGGAACGTCGCGCAGGCGACGGCAAGCCGATAGGTTGCGGACCAGGATTCACTCGATCACGGGATGACAGGATGGCGGAGCGTCCTCTGCGTCAGCGTTTCGAAGCGCTGCGCGCCAGGGAGTTCAGTCGGCTCGACGAGTCCCGGCACGTGTACCTGGACTACACGGGGAGCGGTCTCTACTCCGCGTCCCAGCTCAGGAACCACGAGGAGTATCTTCGGGATCGCGTGTTCGGGAACCCCCACTCGGAAAGCCCCGCTTCCGCGACGGCGACCGAGCTGGTGGAACGGGCCCGGCAAGAGGTCCTCCGGTTCTTCAACGCCGATCCCGAGCGGTACAGCGTGGTCTTCACCGCCAACGCCTCCGCCGCCCTGAAGCTGGTGGGCGAAGCCTACCCGTTCGACCATCGTTCCCGCTTCGTGCTCCTGGAGGACAACCACAACTCCGTACAAGGCATCCGGCTGTACGCGGAGGCGCGGGGCGCCCAGGTCTCGTTCCTGGGACTCGACGACCGGTTGCGTTTGGCCCCGGACCAGACGATCCCGGAGCCCGGTGCGGGGCCCAGCCTCTTCGCGTTTCCGGCCCAGTCGAACTTCTCCGGTGTGAAGCACCCGCTGTCTCTGGTGACCGAGGCCCGGGACCGGGGTTTCGACGTCGTCCTGGACGCGGCGGCATTCGTGCCCACCAGCTCATTGGACCTCGACGCGGTCCCCGCGGATTTCACGTGCGTGTCCTTCTACAAGATGCTGGGCTTTCCCACGGGTGTCGGAGCGCTCATCGCCAGGACCGAGGCGCTGCTCCGCCTGCGCCGCCCCTGGTTCGCGGGCGGCACGGTCGAGTACGTCTCGGTGCAGGGACGGACCCATCGCCTCCGGCTCGGGGCCGAGGCGTTCGAGGACGGGACGCTGAACTTCCTGGCGATCATGGCCGTCCCCCCGGGGCTCGCGTTCCTCGAGGACGTGGGGATGCACCATATCAATGCCCGGGTCGAGGAGCTCACCCGCCGCCTGCTGGGGATCCTCGAGGCCCTCCGTCATGCCGGCGGAAGCTCCGCGGTGGAGCTCTACGGGCCACAGACCGTCGAGAGCCGTGGCGGGACCGTGGCCTTCAATCTCCTCGACTCCGCCGGGCGCGTCGTCCCCTACGGGGCCGTGGAGCGGGCGGCCAGCCACCACAACCTCTCGCTCCGGGGCGGATGCTTCTGCAACCCCGGGGCTGCGGAGGCCGCGTTCGGACTTCCGGCGGAGGAGAGCGTCCGGTGCTTCGAGGGCCTGCCGCACGGGGCGTTCAGCCTCAAGGATCTGGCCGATTGCCTGGACCACCGGTACGCCGTGGGTGCGCTGCGCGCCTCGGTGGGGATCGCCAGCAATGAGGCCGACCTGGATCGACTCGAGACGTTCCTGGCGCAGTTCCTGGCGGACTACACGGCCGACCCGGGACGCTTCGCCGCGGACTGAGGGTCCCCCCCGCTCGACTCTCCCTCCGGGGGATCGTCCAGCCGCGGACCGTGCAGCACGACGGGCCGACTGCCCTCCTTCGCCCGGAGGTTCAGCATCTCGACGAACAGGGAGAAGCCCATGGCGAAGTAGATGTAGCCCTTCGGGATCTCCTGGTGGAATCCTTCGGCCACCAGTGCCATTCCGATGAGCAGGAGGAAGGACAGGGCCAGCATCTTCACCGTGGGATGAGCATTGATGAAGTGGCTCACCGTGCTGGCCGAGACGATCATGAAGCCGACCGCCACGACCACGGCGATGATCATGACGGAGAGGTGGTCCGCGACGCCCACGGCCGTGATCACCGAGTCCAGGGAGAAGATGATGTCCAGCAGCGCGATCTGGACGATGACGGAGAAGAACGAGGCCCTTTTTCCCCCTTGGCGCCCATCGTCTTCGCCCTCCAGCTTGTGGTGAATCTCCCGGGTGGATTTGGTCAGAAGGAACACCCCGCCCGCCAGGAGGATCAGATCCCGCCCTGAAAAAGCTTTGCCCACGAGGGTGAAGAGCGGCGTGGTGAGCTTCATGATCCCCACGATGGAGACCAGCAGCGCGATCCGCGTGCCCATGGCCAGCAGAAGGCCCACCTGGCGAGCCCGGGCCTGCCGGGCCGGTTCCACCCTGTCCGCCAGGATGGAGATGAAGACGATGTTGTCGATGCCCAGGACGATCTCGAGAAGCGTGAGCGTCGCAAGGGCGATCCAGGCTTCAGGGCTGCCGATCCATTCCATCACTGGCGATCCTTGGCGACGGCGGTACGCGAGGGGTTCTGTCCCGGCTCGGCGGGCGGGCTAACCTAGGGCGGGACGTACCGTCCCGCGATCCCCGAAACCGGCTCTCCGAGCCCGCCGTAGGGCTCTCCGACGGTCGGTCGGACAGAGACTCCACGGGGGGAGGGCAAATGGGGACGCTCGTTCAGGACCTGCGCTTCGGTCTTCGGATGCTGGCCCGGGCGCCGGTGGTGGCGACGGTGGCGGCCCTGTCCCTGGCACTGGGGATTGCCGCCAACGCGGGGATCTTCGCCATCCTGAGCGCGTTCATGCTGGAGCCGCTTCCCTATCATGACCAGGATGGGCTGGTCATCCTCCGGGAAGGGCGCCGGGGCGAGAGCATCGACATGTTCGGCGGGGTGTCCATGGCGAACTTCCGCGACTACGAGCAAGCGGCCGCCAGCATGACTTCGGCCACGGCCTACACGGTGGAGGTGGCCAACCTCACCGGCGTGGATGTTCCGGAGCAGCTTCAGGTGGTGCCGGCGACCCCCGATCTGTTCGACGTTCTGGGTGTCCAGCCTGCCCTGGGGAGGGGGTTCCGTCCGGAGGAGGGGGCCGAGGGACTGGGGAACGTGCTCGTCCTCGAGCACGACTTCTGGCAACGGCGCTTCCAGGGAGACCGGGACGTGCTGGGACGGACGTTGACCCTGGACGGCGCCACCTACACGGTCGTGGGCGTGATGCCCGAATCCTTCGACATGATCCCGGCCAACATCGACGTATTCCGGCCCACGGACTTCGAGGAGCTTCGGGACAACCGCACGTCCCGCGGATTCGTCGTTTTCGGCCGTCTCGCTCCGGGCGCGACACCCGATCAGGTGCAGCGGGAGCTCGATGGAGTGTTCACCCGGATCGCCGACGAGCACCCCGATACCTACCGGGGATGGACCCTGGAGGTGATGGGGGCCCGGGATTTCTTCCCCGGTCCCACGGACACCAAGCTCGTGATGATCCTCACCGCTGTCGCATTCTTCGGTCTGCTCATCGCCTGCGCCAACGTGGCCAACCTCCTTCTCGCCCGGGCTGAGGAGCGGCAGAAGGAAGTCGCCGTGCGCACGGCTCTCGGTGCCGGCCGGTACCGCATCCTCCGCCAGCTCCTGACCGAGAGCGTGACGCTGGGCCTGGTTGCGGGACTCATCGGCTTCGCCCTCTCCACGGTCATGATCCGCTGGATTCAGGGAGCCATGCCCCCGGAGCTGCCAAGCGCCATGACTCCCCGCCTCGATCCAACGGTGCTTCTCGCCACGGTGGCGGTGTCCGTCGTGGCCGGCATCGCCTTCGGGATCGCGCCGGCGCTCCAGTCTGCGCGGGCGAATCTGCGGGAGTCACTGGGGGAGGGAAGTCGCGGGGGCACGGTGGGCAGGGCCCGGAAGCGCCTTCGCAACGTCTTCGTGGTGGGGGAGTTCGCCGTGGCTCTGGCCCTGCTCACCGGAGCGGGCTTCCTGGTGGAGATCTTCAACGACCTCACCGAGGCCTATCCAGGCTTCACGCAGGAGGGGTTGCTCACGTTCTCGCTCCAGGTGAGCGAAGACCGCTTCCCGGAGGAGGACGACCTGGTCGTCTACCAGAACCAGCTGCTCGAGTCGCTGAAAGACGTGCCGGGCGTGGATGGGGTGGCGCTGATGTCCAGCCTTCCCCGGGGTCGAGGCAATCCTTCCACCCGCTACACCGTGGAAGGACGACCCGTGGCTGAAGATTCGGAGCAGCCGACTGCGGGCATTCAATCGGTGAACCCCGACTATTTCGAGACCCTGGAGATCCCTCTCCTCCAGGGCAGGGCGTTCGAGGTGGCGGATGGGGGGAACGCGCAGCCCGTCGCCATCGTCAGCCAGGCCTTCGTCGACCGCGAGTTCCCGGATGGTGATGCGCTGGCGCGGAGCATCAACGTTCGTGGCGAGACGCGAGTGATCGTGGGGGTCGCGGGCGACATCGTCCAGCAGAGAATCGCCCTCGAAGGGGATCTCGGTGAGGCCATCTACGTCCCGGTTGCCCAGGTGCCCCTCCGGATTCCCAGCTTCGCGTTGAGAGCCGCAGGCGACCCTGCGGCCCTGGCCGGTGACGTCCGGCAGGCCGTGTGGGGCGTGAACCCCGATCAGCCCCTGGCTCAGGTCCGGACGCTCGAGGACCACGTGGCGGAATCCCTCGCCGGCCCCAGGGCCCTGTCCCTCTTCCTGACGTGCATGGGCGTGATCGCCCTCCTCCTGGCCGCCATGGGAATCTATGGGGTCATGGCCCATACCGTGGCGCAGCAGCGGCGGGAGATCGGTATCCGGATGGCCCTGGGGGCGGGCAGGGGGAAGGTGGTGGGGATGATCACGCGGTCGGGATTGGCCCTCGCTGGCGTGGGCATGCTCCTGGGGCTTCCCCTGTCCTACCTCATGTACCGTGGCGGCGTGAGTGCCCTGAACCTCTTCGAGGGCAGCCTCGGCTTCTCCTACGCCCTCGGGGTCACCGCAGCCCTGGCCCTGGTGGCGATCCTGTCCACCTTCCTCCCTGCCCGCCGCGCAAGCCGCGTGGCGCCGGTCGCCGCGCTGACCGAATAGGGGAGGCCCGTACCGCCCCGGCTCCGGCCCGACGGGCGGAGTCAGGGCGTGGAGGGCGGAGCTCCCTCACCGGGACCAGGGCGGTACCACCTCATTCATGCGGGCGTACGCGATCTCCTGACCCAGGTGCTCGTTCATGTGGGCGACCAGCTGGAGGAGCACCGCCCAACGGGCTACCTCGCGCCCATACAATCTGGTGGGGCGGTTCAGATCCTCGTCCGAGAGCCCGTCCACCACCGTCCGAACGTGATCCATGGACGTCCGCAGGATCCGCACGACCTCGGCCTTGTCGGTGACATGGCCCTGCCAGGCTTCGTAGTCGACCCCGGGGTCCACGTCGAGCGCAACGTCCGGGTAGTAGTAGTTGTACCGGGCGATGTGCATGTAGGCGTCCGCTACCGACGCGACGCCCTCCATGGGACGCCAGGTCATGGTCGACTCCGGCATGGCTTCGGCGAGAGCGACCAGCTTTCTGGCCGATGCCTGGAACTGCCTCGTGATCTCACCGTGGAACCCCGGAGGGGCGGTCTGTCCGGGGAGATGAGGCGGTGAGCCCAGGAAGAGCGTCACCGCCAGGGCCAGCACAGCGATTCGAGGAGCGCGCATGGGGTGCCTCCGGGCAAGAGTGAGCCAGACAAGGCTCTCAAGGTAGGAGGATCTTGCCGGGGAGGCATGGATGCCGCACGGATCACTTTGAGGCCGCGGCTGCGAGCCCGATCCCCGCGGCACCTCCCGCCAGAGCGAGGAGCCGGTGGCGGTGCGCAACCTGGAGGAGGTGCGGTCCGCAGTCACCGTGTGCTGGAAGACCTCGTCCGTGGCGAAACCATGGCGAGCCACTCCATCGACAAGTATATTGATTCGTCTAATCAAAATAAAGGATTCCCGTGGCCGATCTGGACACAGCCCTACACGCCTTGCCCCGCATCCTCTCCGCGTGTCGGGCCCGAGGGATCCGCATTCCCAGGGGAGCGAAGATCAGCTCACGCCAGGCAGAGATCCTGGGATACCTGGATCAGGAGGATCCCGCCATGGTGGGGGAGCTTGCCGACCACGCCGGAGTGACGGCGTCGACCATGTCGTTGACGCTGACGCGGATGGAGGAGGGAGGCTGGATCCGACGGGAGCGGGATCCGGTGGACCGACGGGTCATGAACGTGCGGCTCACCGAGGCCGGCGGCAGGCTGAAGGAGGCGGTGTCGCTGTTGGATCCTGAGCGGGTCCACGACATGCTCCACATGATGCGGCCCCCCGACCGCGGCCTGGCGCTCCGGGGGCTGGCGCTGCTGGCCGAAGCGGCCGACGCCCTGGTGCGGCGAGGGCGACACGACATCGCGGCCCGGATCGGTGAAGGCTCGCATCCCTGACGCGTCTGGTCGAAGAGCCCGGAAGCCCTCCCTGCAACTTATTCGGCCCCACCGTCGTCTATACATGGAGATCCGGACGGGGGAGTTCGTGTCGATCGCGGGCCCGTCGGGGTGCGGGAAGACGACGCTGTTGTCGATCCTGGGTCTTCTGGACAGCCCGACGGCGGGCAAGTACCTGCTGGACGACACGCCCGTGGAGAACCTGACGGCGTCGCAGCGGGCGAAGATCCGGAACCAGGCGATCGGGTTCATCTTCCAGGCGTTCAACCTGATCGGCGACCTGACGGTGTACGAGAACGTGGAGCTGCCGCTGACGTACCGGGGGATGCCGGGGAGCGAGCGGAAGGAGCGGGTGCAGGCGTCGCTGGAGCGGGTGGGGATGGCGCACCGGATGAACCACTATCCTAGCCAGCTGAGTGGTGGTCAGCAGCAGCGTGTGGCGGTGGCGCGCGCGATCGTGGGCAAGCCGCTGATCCTGCTGGCGGACGAGCCGACGGGTAACCTGGACTCGAAGAACGGCGGGGCGGTGATCGACCTGCTGAAGGAGCTGCACGACGACGGGGCGACGATCTGCATGGTGACGCACGATCCGCGCTACGCGCACGTGGCCGACCGTGCGGTGCACCTCTTCGACGGTCAGGTCGTCAGCGAGGACGACGCGCGCAAGGCTCAGGAGCTGGAGCAGGCGGGCTTCGACCTCCACTAGACGGAGGGGGCGCAGGAACGGCGGCCCGGGCATTACCTTCCTGCATGATCAAGCTCGTGGACATCGAGAAGTCCTACCGCACAGGGGCGGGGGAAACGTTCGTGCTCCGCCGGATCTCCGGGGACATCGGCAAGGGCGAGTTCGTGACGATCATGGGCCCGTCCGGGGCGGGGAAGTCCACCCTCCTGGCGATCCTCGGCATGCTCGACGGGGAGTGGAGGGGCCAGTACTACCTACACGGTGAGCCGGTCCACGCACTGAAGCCACGGGCGCGGATCGAGCTGAACAAGCGGTACGTGGGCTTCGTCTTCCAGCAGTACCACCTCATCGACGACCTCACGGTCTACGAGAACCTCGAGATTCCGCTCTCGTACCGGAACGTGGCCCGCAAGGAGCGCCAGGCGATCGTGGCCGACACGCTCGACCGCTTCCAGATCGTCGGGAAGAAGGACCTGTATCCGAACCAGCTCTCCGGGGGACAGCAGCAGCTCGTCGCGGTGGCGCGCGCGGTGATCGCCGAGCCATCGGTGATCCTCGCCGACGAGCCGACCGGCAGCCTGCATTCGAGTCAGGGCCGGATGATCATGGACCTCCTCAAGCAGCTCAATCGCGAGGGCACGACCATCATCCAGGTCACGCACAACGAGGACTACGCGGCGTACGGGGACCGCATCATCGAGCTGCGTGACGGCTGGATCGTGGAAGAGTAGCCGCCGGGACGGCCGAGGGATGACGGGCGCGACCGGGCGGATCCTCGTCGCCGACGACCAGCCGGACGTGCTCGAGGCGCTCCGACTCCTTCTCAAGGCCGAGGGATTCGAGGCGACCACGGCGAGCTCTCCGACCGAGGTCCTGGACGCCGCCAAGGGCTCGGACTTCGACCTCGCGCTCGTGGACCTGAACTACACGCGTGACACGACCTCGGGGCACGAGGGGCTGGACCTCCTGAGCGCCCTGC
>JARRLD010000018.1:8119-35707 GCA_037387345.1 Gemmatimonadota bacterium | reverse complement strand
CGTAGACGGGCCGTAGCTCCCCCATCGCGTCCATGATGAGGGCGGAAGGATCGGGGAAGGGGCGTCCCCGGCCCTGCTCCCCCCGGGCCCACACCGCTCGGGGGAAGCCGGCTGTGCCCAGGGCACCCGCGGTCGCCCCGCGCAGGAATTCTCGTCTGTTCATGCGATCTCCTGGTTGGGCGCAGCGTACGCATTGTGGGGGCGCGCCGGCAACCGTACGATCAGCCTGAGCGATGACCAACCCCGGAGGACGACGATGATTTCCCGGCTTTCGGCCAGCCTGCTTCTGCTGGCCCTGCTTCCCCTCGCATCCCACGCCCAGCCGTCGCCGCAGGTCGGCGGGGCCCTGGGCCTCTATCGATACCCCACCCTGCACGGTGATCTCATCGTGTTCGCCGCCGAAGGCGATCTCTGGCGGATCTCCACCGAAGGCGGGGTCGCGCAGCGCCTCACGACCCACCCCTCCGAGGAGAGTGATCCGGTGATCTCTCCGGACGGGGCCACCCTGGCGTTCACCGCCCGCTACGAGGGCCCCGCCGAGGTCTACACCATGCCTCTGGAGGGCGGCCTTCCCGTCCGACGCACGTACGAGGCCGAGCCGTCTATCGCCACGACGTGGACCCCCGACGGGCGCCTGGTCTACACCACAAGCCACTATTCGACGTTGCCGCAGAACCAGCTGGTGGCCCTGGATCTCGACGAGGGCACGGTGGAGCGGGTGCCGCTGTACACCGCCACCGAAGGAAGCTTTGACGCGGGCGGCGGGCTCTACTTCGTCCGCCCCGCGTACCACAACAACGTCACCAAGCGGTACCGGGGCGGCACGGCCCGGGACATCTGGAAGTTCGAGGCCGGCGCCGGCGAAGCCGTGGAGCTCACCGGAGACTACGACGGTGAGAGCCACTCCCCGATGTGCTGGAACGGGCGCGTGTATTTCGTGACGGACCGGGACGGAACCATGAACCTGTGGTCCATGGACGAGAGCGGCGGCGACCTGCGCCAGCACACCGCCCATGCCGGTTGGGACGTGAAGAACCCGGACCTGGAGGAAGGGCGGATCGTCTACCAGCTCGGCGCCGATCTACGTCTCTACGACATCCGGTCCGGGCAGGACCGAGGAGTGTCCATCGCGTTGGCCTCCGACTTCGACCAGCTTCGCGAGAAGTGGGTGAACGACCCCATGCAGTACCTCACGTCCGCGCACCTCAGCCCCGACGGTGAGCGGATCGTCCTCACCGCTCGGGGGCGGGTCTTCGTGGCTCCTGCGGGCGACGGGCGCCTGGTGCGCGCGTCGGTGAAGCCCGGAGTCCGATACCGGGACGCGACGTTCCTGGGGGATTCCGACACGGTAGTGGCGCTCTCCGACGAGTCCGGGGAGTTCGAGTGGGTCACGTTGCCGGCCACGGGTGTGGGCGAAGGCCGTGCGCTGACCGAGGACGGGCAGGTGCTCCGCTACGAGGGAGCTCCCTCTCCGGACGGTCGGCTCGTCGCCTACGTGGACCACTGGCGGGATCTGTGGATCCTCGACGTGGCGAGTGGGCGGCAGCGACGCATCAACGAACGGCGGGAGGGCGTGGCCCAGCCGGCCTGGTCTCCCGACGGCCGGTGGTTGGCGTTCGTGGAGGCCGCACCCAACACCTTCACCCAGGTCAGGCTCTTCGACACGGTGGAGGAGACCGTCACAGTCGTCACCTCGGATCGCGTGAACAGCCAGTCGCCGGCCTGGGGTAGGAACGGTGAGTTCCTCTATCTCCTGTCCGACCGAAACCTGCGCTCCCGGGTGGGAAGCCCCTGGGGCAGCCGGCAGCCCGAGCCGTATTTCGACGAGACCTGGGAGATCTACGAGATCGCGCTGAGGGCCGGGCTTCGGTCCCCGTTCATGCCCGACGACGAGCTTGCTCCCTCCGCGTCATCCGGCGGCGAAGACGAGGAAACGCCGGTCACCGTCGACCTGGACGGCATCCAGCGTCGTGTGCGGAAGGTCCCTGCCCCGGCGGGCAACTACGGGGACCTCCGAGCCGCTGCCGACGCCCTCTTCTTCCTCTCCCGGGAGTCGGGCCAGTTCGGAGGGGGCAACCTCACCGCCCTCCCGATCTCGTCGGAGGATCCCGAACCCGTGACGGTGGTGGAAGGCGTCTCATCGTACGAGATGAGCGCCGACGGGAAGAAGCTGCTGGCGCGGCAGCGCGACAACCTGCACGTCATCGACGCCCGACCGCAGCGGATCAACGATCTCGCCGACGCCCGCGTCGATCTCACGGGGTGGGCGTTCCCCATCGACGTTCGCGAGGACTGGCGGCAGATCTACGTCGACGCGTGGCGCATGGAGCGGGACTATTTCTACGACCCGGGCATGCACGGCCTGGACTGGGAGGCGGTACGCGACAAATACCTGCCTCTCGTGGACAGGGTCACGACCCGTGAAGAGCTTTCCGACGTGATCGGTCGGGTCATCGGCGAGCTGTCCGCCCTGCACACCAGCGTGCGCGGGGGCGACACCCGGACCGGTGGCGACGACGTGGGCGTGGCGTCGCTGGGAGCCCGCCTCTCCCGGGACATGACGGCTCGCGGGTACCGTGTGGACTACATCTACGCGTCGGACCCGGACTACCCTGACGAGATGTCCCCCCTGGCCGACCCATACCTGGATGTCCGGGAAGGTGACGTCATCACCGCGGTGAACGGCGTGGCGGCCCTGAGCGTCGATCATATCGGAGCGCTGCTGCGGAATCAGGCGGGAAAGCAGGTGCGCCTTGCAGTCCGACGACCCGGCGGTGCGTCCCGGGACGTATTGGTGACGCCCATCGCAGACGAACGCAGCCTCCGGTATTCGGACTGGGAGTACACCCGCCGGACGGATGTGGAGGAGAAGGGAGAGGGTGCCATCGGCTACGTGCACCTTCGGGCCATGAGCAGCGGGAACCTCACCGAGTGGTACCGGCAGTTCTATCCGGTCTTCAACCGGCAGGGGCTCATCATCGACGTGCGGCGCAACTCCGGAGGGAATATCGACTCGTTCATCCTCGAGAAGCTCATGCGCCAGGCGTGGATGTATTGGAAGGAGAACGTGGGAGAGCCCAGCTGGAACATGCAGTACGCGTTCCGCGGCCACATGGTCGTGCTGGTGGACCAGAACACGGCGTCCGACGGCGAGGCCTTCGCCGAAGGATTCCGTCGTCTCGGCCTCGGGCCCGTGATCGGGATGCGCACCTGGGGTGGGGAGATCTGGCTGGGCAGCAGCAATCGCCTCACTGACGGGGGCCTCGCCAGGGCGCCGTCCATGGGCGTATACGGTCCCGAGGGCGAGTGGCTCGTCGAGCAGATCGGCGTGGTCCCGGACATCGTCGTGGACAATCTTCCCCACGCGACGTTCCAGGGCGAGGACGCGCAGCTCGATGCCGCCATCGGCTATCTCCAGGAGAGGATCGCCGAGGACCCGAGGGCGGTGCCGGAGCCGCCGCCCTATCCGAACCGGGCCTTCCGCTACCGGGCCACCGATGGAGGCGGCGGGCGAGGAGAGCGTAACCGATGACGTGACGGGGGCTCTCCCGCGCGGGAGAGCCCCCGTCGTCCCCCATCCTCCACGGTTGGTGGGGTGGCGGAGCGCCGGGTATCGCGGCCGGGCGGACGAACCTCAGAAATACAGGTAGGTCTGGGCCTTCAGACCCCAGCGTGTGACGCCGTTCGCCAGATGTCCACGTTGGCGGCGATCTTGTTCCGCCCATCGAAGTGGATCATCATGCCCGGAGACAGTAGCAGGCCTCCATCGGACACCTCCCGTCGATCGGGATCACCCCAGCTTACCCGCACCACCGGCTCGACAGCCCGTAGGCGTGCGGCCCCGTTCAGGGCGAATCGATACGTGGCGATGCCTTGCCAGGCGACGAAGCGGCTCTCCTCTCCTGCCGCGTCCAGGTTGCGCCAGTTGTCGCCGGCCAGGATTCCGGCCTGAACGTGTACGCCGTTCTCGAAGTCGCCGACCTCGATGTCGAGCGCGGCCGCCCGAGCGAACGCATCCCGGCCGGTCACCGGATTGGGGTAGTCGTGCACGGCACCGTTGGCTCCGAGGCGTATGCTGCGGCCCACGCTCCACACCACCCTTCCCGAGAACGACTTGGCGTCGTTCTCCTCGCGGGTGTTGGGACCAGGACCGTTGGTGGCGCTCAGGAGGTACCCCACGCGGCCGCCTGCGACCTCGCCCTGGAGGAGCATTCCGACGTCGAGCGAAGAGAAGAGGAGCTTCTCGGAGAATCTGGAATAGGAGCATACGCCGCCGACGCCGGCACAGCTTCCCGCGCTTCGTACATCCCCGTCCCGCTCCACCACCAGGATCTGCGACGACGACGTGAGCTCGAAGTTGTCGAACGCCCGCTTGAACTGTCCGAAGGAAAGGCGAGCAGCGGGGCTGAGGGAGAGCCGTACGAAGGCGAAGCGCGCCACCGCCGAGGCGCCCGAGACGTCGACCTGGACCGCCCCGTCGATCCAACCGTTGACCCGCGTGGCGGCCCAGATGCGCGCCCTCCGGACCAATAGCTCCGAGGCCGGGACGTCCTCGGCCGACGTCGTATTGAGCTGGACGTGCACACGCCCCCCCAGCTCGGTGCGCTCCACGGGGTGCCGCGGCTCCACCGCCTGGGCCGATGCCGGCGGCGCACCGCCGGCTATCGTCCCTGCGGCAACGACGGCGAGGGCCCAGCCCGCCGGCTGGGGAATGCGGAAGGAGCGCGGCATGATGGCGAGGGGACGTGGGTTGAGCGAGCGGCGAGGGAAGGTGCGGAAACGTACCGATGCGGCCGCCAGCCCGAAACACCGCCCAATCCCCACGCCGGGAAGACCCGGGGCTCGTTCAGGGCCACCCACGAAGACAAAAGAGGATCGTCATGAGACCCTGGCCAGGCTCATGGGGGCGATGGAGCTCCCCCGGCTCAGGGACGTCTGGAATCCCTGACCGCGCGCAGCACCTCGTGCGCGGCCGACCGGAGGTCGGTGGCGCCGCGTTGATAGTTCCTGAGGATCGCCACTCCGATGCAGGCGTCGGGGTCGAAGGCGATGTGGGCCGTGTAGCCGGCCACGGACCCTCCATGGCTTGCGATGGTGCGCCCTGCCGCATCGATCTCGAGCGAGAGACCCAATCCGTAGCCCCGGGACGGATCCCCTGGCGTTTGCACCCGTAGCATCTCCCGGCGTCCCTCCTCCGAGAGGATCCTCAGCCCGGGCACCCCGCACAGGGCGCCCATGAACCGTCCCAGATCGGCCACGGTCGAGTAGACGCCTCCATTCGGCACCTTGTACCCTCGCCCCGCGTGCTCCCGCGCCGGCTGGTCGGCGTCCACACTCCCGTTAGGCCGGTTCACGTATCCGGCGGCCAGGCGGGGCTCCAGGTCTCCGATGACGAAGGTCGAGCCCGTCATCCCGAGAGGAGTGAAGATCTCCTCCACGACCAGATCCATGAAGGGCCGGCCCGCCGCCCGGGAGAGGGCCAGGCCGAGGGTGCCGAACCCGATGTTCGAGTACCGGTAGCGCGCTCCGGGCACCGTGTCATACCGGGTCTGGGCCAACGAAGCGATGACCTTGTCCTTCCACTGGGCGATGGGTCCGGTGGCGGCCCCCGCCAGGTCGGGCTCCCTCGTGATTCCCGCCGTATGGCTGGCCAGGTGGCGAAACGTGATGGCCGGCCCATCAGGGGGAGCGTCCCGGATGAGTCGGATCTCAGGGAGGTGGTCCTCCACGGGGTCATCGAGGGCCAGGACGCCCCGGTCCACCAGCCGCATCATCAACGTGGCGGTCACGGACTTGGATATGGACCCGGTCCGGGAGATGGACCCCGTGCTCATGGGTACATTCTGGTCTCGGTCGGCGAGGCCGAAAGCGCGCGCCCACACCAGATCACCATCGATCATCACGCCGGCGACGATGCCCCCGATCCCATCGGCCTGGACGTCGGCGGCCAGCCGCGCCGCGAAGTGTTCGAGACTCGCGCTCCGAGTGGCCTGCCCCGTCGCCGTGACCGGGGAAGCGAGGAGAACGACGGGCAGGATGATCCGGAACAGGTATCGGGCAGCTGGGTCCAGACGTCGGTCCATGAAGCTCAACTTGCGCCGTTCTCCGACGTGGGCAAGAGTACGGCATGGACAGCCGCATCGAACCGCTCGTCGCGATCCTTCGGACCAACACACGCCTCTTCTCCAACTGCCTGCAGGGGGTGGACGACCCCGCGGGCACGACCAGGATCAGCGACCGAACGAACCACATGGCGTTCATCGCCGTCCATCTGGTGGACGCCCGGGACTATCTCCTGGGCACGCTCGGGGGCGAGCAGGTGGCACCGTTCACCGCCTACGGGCTGGACGCCGTGAGCAGCATCGACGAGGTCGAGAAGCTTCCCTCGCTGGATGAGGTGAGGGAGGCCTGGGAGGAAGTGAGCCGGCGCCTGGTCGGTCGGGTCGGCGAGGCCGACAGCTCCGTGTGGGACGCCGAGGCGCCGACCCAGTTCCCCGTGGACGATCCCACGACCCTGGGAATGCTGGCTTTCCTCATGCAGCACGATTCGTATCACATCGGCCAGCTCGCATTCCTGCGCAAGCACCTGGGCCTCGGCGCCATGTCCTACGACGAGCCGGACGCCTGAGCCTCTCCCTCGTTGCGAAGGCCCCGACGGGACGCGAGAGGCCATCCGTTCCAGCCGGTGTTTCATCCCGAATCATCCGGCGTTTCCTGAAACACGGCCCACGGAGGCACCCCGGTCCCCTCCGTCGCCGGAATCTCCTGTGGCCCAGTGAGTTCGGGGCTCCCCACCGTCTGCGGCCGACCCTGGCACGGGGGTTGTCGTTCCACGCGACCGGTGCCCACCCTAGTTTCCACCCATGAAGACTACCGTGCGAGTTCCCCTTCTCCTGGCCCTTCTCCTGCTCCTGGGCGCGGCGCTGATCGCCTCCCTGGGCCCGGCGGCTGTCGCTCTGGACCGAAGGGTGAACGCGGAGCTGCGCCGCACGGCGGTGGAGGATCTCGGCCGGGCGCCCATGATCCTGGAGAGCCGTCAGGAGACAGAGGCGGAGGCCCTGGCCATGCACGCCATGTCCGTGGCCACCGCAGAGGGCCTGGTGGAGGCCGTGGAGGCGGGCCGGCTCCAGGATGCGGCATCCATCGCTCGGACGACGGCGGCGATGTACGACGAGGAACCGGTTCTCGTCACCCCGGACGGTTCCTCCGTGGTGGGACCGCTCGTGCCTCCCTCGTTCATCGACGTCGTCCGGGCCGGCGGATCACAGGTGCAGTACGTGTATCAGGACGGTGTGCCCCAGGCGGTGGCTCTCGCTCCCCTCCAGAGGGACGGAGGGTGGATCGGCGCGGCGGGCTCGACGACGGACCTGGGCCAGGGACTCGCGACCACGCTTTCCGCCCTGACGCGCGCGGACGTGACCATCGTCGGCCCCGACGGCGTCACCGTCGCAACCACGCTGGATCCCCAGGGCGCCGAAGCGCTGGCTCAGGCCGAGGCCAGAGGAGCCCCCCGGGCCGCAGAGGAGAAGGTCCGGGAGGTATCGGCCCTGGGCGAGCCTACATGGCTGGCCCGCGGTGATCTCGGCGAGGCGGGGACCGTGCTGTTCAGCAGGACCGTGGCGGAGGAGCTTCGGGCGCTTTCCGCGGTGCGGGGCGGAGCGCTCGTGGCCGGGCTTCTGACCCTGGCCCTCGCCCTCGGCGTCGGATCCCTGGTGGCCCTGGCGCTGACACGGCCGGTTCGCGGGCTCGCCGAAGCAGCGGCCCGCGTCGCAGAGGGGGACTTCGAGTCGCCGGTTCCTTCGTCCCGCCTGGAGGAGATCGACCGCCTCGGATCGTCGTTTCGAACCATGCGCGAGAGCCTGCGAAGCCGGCTCGAGGAGCTGGCCAGGGCCAATCAGGCCCTGGAGGATCGGCAGCGGAAGCTCAGCGAGCTCCAGGCCGAGCTGATACGCCAGGACCGGATGGCGTCCAGCGCCCGCATGGCGGCGGAGCTGGCCCACGAGATCCGCAATCCCGTCGCCAACGTGCGGAACTGCCTCGAAGTGGTGAGGCGGGGTCTTCCGGAGGACAGCGACGGCTCCCGGTTCGCGGACATGGCCATCGACGAGCTGTTGCGGATGCACGAGCTGGCGGAGCATCTCCTGGACCTGAACCGGCCGGCGGATCCCGCGGCAGGGGGATGCGACGCGGCGGCGGTATCGTACCAGGTCGCCTCGCTGGTCGGTGTGGGCGAGACCCCGGTACGGGTCAACGTCGAGGTGAAGGGCAGTGGAGGGACCGAGGCCGCCCTTCCCCCGGACGCCCTGAAGCAGATCCTGTTCAACCTGGTGGAGAACGCTCGGGAGGCAGCCGGAGCGGACTCCCCGGTAGACATCAGCATCCGTGCGGACGGGTCCACGGTCTGCCTCGAGGTCCTCGACCGAGGGCCGGGCATCGCCGAGGACGTGCTGCCCCACATCTTCGATCCCTTCTTCACCACCAAGGATGCGGTCACCGGCGTGGGCCTCGGGCTCTCCGTGGCCCACGGGCTGGTCCGTCGATACGGCGGGCAGCTCAGCGCGGGGAACCGGCCCGACACCACCGGCGCGTTCTTCAGGCTGGAGCTGCCGACCTTCAGGGAGGTGACGTCATGACGGACGCTCCCCGCCGTCTCCTCGTGGTGGACGACGATCGGACCTTCCGTCTGTCCACCGCCGAGCTCCTGCGGCAGGACGGGCACGAGGTGGAGACCGCCGGAGACGCAGCCGAGGCGGTCGACATGCTCTCCCGGCGATCCTTCGATCTCGTGCTCCTGGACATGCGCATGCCCGGGATGGACGGGCTCACGGCCGTGGAGGTGCTGCGGACCCGCGGACTCAGGGCGCCCGTCCTGATGATCAGCGGCTTCGGCACCATCGATACGGCCGTGGAGTCCCTCCATCGCGGGGCCGATCATTTCCTGTCGAAGCCCGTCGATCCCGACATCCTGAGCGCCAAGGTGGCGGAGCTGTTGGAGCGGAGGCCCTCTCAGGAGCGTGCCCGTCCCGGCGCCTTCGGCACGATGGTGGGACATTCGCACGCCATGAGGGAGGTGTTCGAGGCTGTCCGCCGGGTGGCGCCCACCGAGGCCACGGTCCTCATCACCGGCGAGACCGGCACCGGCAAGGAGCTGCTCGCCCGTGCCGTTCACGACCTGTCCGCGCGGGCGGACGGTCCCTTCATCCCGGTGAATTGCGCCTCCCTGGCCGAGGGCGTGCTCGAGAGCGAGCTCTTCGGGCACGTCCGCGGAGCGTTCACGGGAGCCGTCTCCGATCGGCGTGGCCTGTTCGCCGCGGCCGGGACCGGGACCATCTTTCTGGATGAGGTCGGCGACGTGAGCCTCGGCCTCCAGCAGCGACTCCTTCGCGTGCTGCAGGAACGGGAGGTGACGCCGGTGGGTGCGGTCCAGGCGGAGCCCGTCGACGTGCGGGTCGTGGCGGCTACCCATCGGAACCTGAGGGACGGGGTGGAGCGCGGTCGCTTCCGCGAGGACCTGTTCTACCGCCTGAACGTCTTTCAGATCGACGTGCCGCCCCTCCGGGCCCGCCCCTCGGACATCCCCCTCCTGGTCGAGGCCGCGCTCATGCGTATCCGGGAGCGCGGTCCGCACCTCCCCGCCGCAGCCGTCTCTCCGCTGGCCATGAGGGTGCTCCGGGCCCACGACTGGCCCGGCAACGTACGGGAGCTGTTCAGCGTCGTGGAAAGCGCCACCATCCGGGCGGGCGGATCGAGAATCGAGGCCCAGCATCTTCCCCCGGAGATCCGCGATCCCGACCGGGGAGACACCTTTGAAGACCAGCGATACAGGGCGAGCTCCCCGGACGAGGAACGGGCGGCCATCGTCGCGGCCCTCGACGAGGCCGAGGGCTCCCGCACGCGGGCCGCGGAGATCCTGGGAATGAGCCGCACCACCCTGTGGCGCCGAATGAAAGACTTCGGGCTCGGCGAGGAGGCCTGAGCGGCTCCTCCCGCTAGCGAATCGGCACGGCCAGCGTGTCGTGGTGGCGCAGGATCAGCTCCCGGAGGTAGGCACCGATGAAGGCGGCACCCCGGAACCCGGCGGCCACGGCCGCCGCTTCCTCCTCCTCCGGAGTGGCTTCCGGGGGGTTGGCGTAGGCCTTCAGGTCACGATAGTACCCGACGGTGAAGGCGTCCGTGGACGACCCGGCGATGCGGGTGAAGATGTGGTTGGGCTTCCGCCCCAAACGCACGAGGTAGTCGTTCTCCATCTCCCGCTCGTGCACGAGATCCGCGCGCCGTCCCGCCAGCCCCTCGAACATCTCCACGTGGAAGTAGCCCGCGTCGGCCCAGGCTTCCCGCACCTCTGCCACCGCCGGCCCACGCACGAAGACCTCCTCGCGCCACGCCGTCCGCGCGTCGATCTCCCGCTGCAGCTCGGCGCCCGAACGCCCTCCCGGCGTCATCGCCTGGAGACGTCGCCGAGTCCGCGCCGTGTCGAAAAACCCGGAGAGATCCGCGACGGGATAAAGGAGCAGGAGGTCCCAGATGTCCCCCTGGGAATGACGCATCCACATCGGCGGCTCCTCGCCGAGGCCCGCCAGCAGCGCCTGCTCCTCGCGGTACAGGTCGACGAGCTCCAGAAGCTCACCCGGGGCGGCCTGCACCGTGAGCGCGCGGTACACGCCCTCCGCCTGGGCGTCGGCATGTCCGGTCGCACAGACCGCCATCGCTGCGGCCACCACGGCGGTCCGGAGCGTCCGCTCCACGCTCACCGCGCGTCGCCCCCTTCCTCTCGTCCGCCGGGCCTCTCCTTCGGGCCCGTAAGGAGCCTCTCGGTGAAGTCCTGTCGCTCCTCCATGAGCTGCAGCCGGGCGTTCATCGTTTCGAGGAGGTCCCGGATCTGGTGCACGTCACCCTCCAGCCCGTCGCTCCGCTCCTTCGCGTAGACTTCGAGGAGGTCACCGATCCGCTTGGCGATGGGTCGGAGGACGAAGACACCTCCCACCGTGAGGATGAGCACGACCGTCATGATCATGGGGGCGATGAATTCCCATTCCATCTCTCGATCCCTCTTGGAGGTCGGAGGTTCCGGAGCCCGCTGACGACGGCCCGGTCGAAGAGCGCACGACCAAGGTCACTCGCGGCGCAGACCGGGGCAACAACCGGGCGTTTTCCCGCCGCCGGCCCCGCCCACCCGCTCAGTCGTCCTTGAGGATCCGTCGGGGCGGATCGTCCAGGTCGTCGAACTGTCCCTCTTTCACGGCCTTGAGGAACAGGAAGAGGAAGATCCCTGCCAGACCCAGCGCGATGGGGATGAGGAATGCGATGGAGTTCATGCGTCCCGCTCGCCTCGCCGCACGTCGACCTCCACCCTTGACGCTCCCCACACCACCAGAGCGCTGGAAAGAGGCATGAGGACGGCGGCCACCAGGGGGTTGATGAGCCCCGCTGCCGCCGCGGTGACGGCGGTCACGTTGTACACGATGGATCGGATCTGATTCCTGCGTATCGCTCTCCCGCACGCCCGGCTCGCCTGGATCCCCGTGACGAGGGGCAGGACCGATCCGGCGGCGAGCACGCCGTCCGCCGTCAGGATGCTCGACGCGGCTCCGGTGCCCATGGCCACACCCACGTCCGCCGCCGCCAGCGCCGGCCCGTCGTTCAGTCCGTCCCCGACGAACAGCACGCGGTGGCCGGCGTCGCGTCGGGCGCGCACCCACCGGGCCTTCCCGGCGGGGTCAATTCCCGACTGCACCGTCGAGATTCCCGCCTCCGTCGCAATGCGCCGGGCCACCTGGGGGTGATCTCCAGTCAGGAGCGCGATATGGACACCCAGCCCTCGGAGTCGGCATACGGCCGTCCTCGAGTCCCGGCGTACCGAGTCGCCGAACCGGATGAGCCCCCGGTACCCTTTCTCCCCCTCCAGGACCACCACACCCGCTCCCCCGCCTCGCACCATCCACGCTCGGCCGTCGACCCGGCCCCGGATTCCAAGGCCGGCCCGCTCCTCGACGCCCGTGGCGGCCGGCAGGGGGATGTCCCTGGCCGAGGCTTCCTTGATGATGGCCAGAGCCACCGGATGCCTACTGTAGCGCTCCAGCCCCGCCGCAATCCGGAGATCCGCGTCTCGAGCGGCCACCACGTCCAGGGCTCCCTCGGTGACCGTCCCGGTCTTGTCGAGGGCGACCGTATCCACCTCCGCCAGGTCCAGGAGTCCCTCCGCGGATCGGAACAGAAGCCCCCGTCGGGCCGCGGCACCGAGTCCTGCCGCAGCAGCGAGGGGACGGGACAGGGCCAACGCGCACGGACAGGCGACCACGAGCACGGCCACGGCGGTGGTCAGGGCCTTCCCGCCTCCCGCCAGCATCCACCAGCCGAGGAAGGTGCCGGCGGCGACGATCAGGGTGACCCCGGTGAACCAGGGCGCGATCCGGTCCGTAGACGAGGCCCGGGTGCCACGGTCGGCCGCCGCCCGAAGCTCCTCCGCCATGCGGTGGATCACGGTTGCCTCGGCAGCCTCCGTCACCTCGACGGTGAATGCGCCGTCCACGACCACGGTGCCCGCCCATACCCGATCACCCGGCCCGGCGTCCCGGGGAGCGGACTCCCCCGTCAGCAGCGCCACCCGCAGGGAGCCCTCGCCTTGCGTCACCACCCCGTCGGCGGGCAACTCCTCGCCGGCTCCCACGGCAATGCGGTCTCCGGCGACCAGGTCCTTCGAGGGGACGGTCTCTACCGCCCCGTCATCCAGTCGGCGCGCAGTGGAGGGGACGGTGGCCGCCAGGGTCACCGCCGCTTCCGCCGCCCGCCGGCGACCCCTGGACTCCAGCACACGCCCGGCGAGGAGGAGGGCCACGAGCATGGTGAGCGAGTCCAGGTAGGTGTCAACCCTCACGACCGTGCCGACGAGGCCCTGCGCGTAGAGGACCGCCACCGCCAGGGCGATGGGCACGTCCATGTGGAGCACGCCGCTCCGGAGGCCGGTCCACGCACCGATGAAGAAGGGAGCGGCGCACCACAGGGCGACCGGGGTGGCCAGGACCAGGGATATCCATTGGAAGAGGGCCACGAAGCGCTCTTCCATCCCGCCGAGCCAACCTGCGTACAACGCCGCGGCGAACATCATCACGTTGGCGGCGGCGAAGGATGCGACCCCGAGGCGGAGGAGCAGGTCCCGATCGGGTTTGGCCTCCTCGCCCAGGAGACGCGGCCGATACCCCAGGGCGGCGATCCGGTTGGCCAGCTCTCCCAGGCCCACCTTGGCCGGATGCCACCTCAGCGTGGCCCTCCCCGTCGCGTAGCTCACCGTGGCCTCCGCCACGCCGACGGTTCGCTCCAGGACGTTCTCGGTGACCCACACGCAGGAAGCGCACCGCAAGCCGTCGATGGCCAGGCGGATCTGGCACAACCCCTGGGAGTCCACACCCACCGGAAGGTCGTCCCAGCCCCCGGCCAGGGGCTCAGGCCGGGGGGCGCAGGCCTCACGGTCGGCGTAGTACCGCTCCAGCCCCGCGCCGCGGATGATGGCAGCCGCCATCTCACACCCCGCGCAGCAGAAGGCGTCCTCGGGTCCCTCCACAGACGTGCCGCAGTGGGGACAGGATGAGACGGCCAGGGCCGCCACGGGCTGGGCCGCACCTTTCCGCCCCTGGGACATGCCTCCGGATCGGGGAGTCACCATGGCGCTACCCGTCTCGGGCCGACGCCGCCGGCCTCAGCGCTCCCCCTCCATGTAGGAGGGAGCCACCTCGTCGGCCCCGCTCACTGCGATGTAGATGAACGCGGCGTTCACCGCCATCACCACGGCAAGCGCAATGATGATGATGGCGGGCCACACCGACTCGTCGCCCAGGGTGATTCGCCGCGCCACCGGGTCAGTCTTCCCCACCGATGCTCGCTCCGGTCTTGAAGGTGGTGGGCAGGAGAAGCTCCCCCGTGGGAGTTGCTACCCTCACCGTGAACGGGATGGTCCTCCGGTCCGCCGCCTCGTTGGGCACCCGGACGACCAGCGGGATCGTCCTGCTCCCTTCGGGCTCCACGGTCACGAGCGTCGTGAAAAGCTCGGCCCGCTCCAGGCCGTCCAGGTCGATCTGGTACTCCACGGCCGACCCGGACGCCTCGTTGTTGGTGATCTTGAGCAGGTAGGTGTTCCTGACGAATCCATCCGGGTCCGCGGTGAAGAGGGAGCCCGGCGTGCGGTTCACGCTCGCTTCGAAGGGAACCCTTCCGAGGAGCAGGACCAGGGAGGCCGCCGTCAGCGCGGTGAGCAGACCGCCGTACACCAGCGTGCGCGGCCGGAAGGGGCGGACCGCGTGCCCGCCGTCCACCGCGAGGGAGGAGTAGCGCACGAGGGTCGGTTGATCGAATCGCTCCATGACGCTCTCGCACGCGTCAACGCACCGGGCGCATTGGATGCACTCGAGCTGGAAGCCCTCCCGGATGTCGATCCCCTGGGGACAGACCACCACGCACTTCCGGCACGCGATACACCCCCCGTCCGGGCCCCGCCTCGGCCCGCGAGGCTCGCCGCGAGCCTCGTCATAGGAGATGAGCAGCGTCTCGTTGTCGGTGAGCGCGCTCTGGAAGCGAGCGTAGGGACACACATAGATGCAGAACTGCTCCCGGAACCAGGTGAAGTCCAGGTACCAGAACGCCGCGAAGATGGCCACGAAGACATAGGCGGTGAGGCTCGCCTTGCCCGTCCACAACGGGCGCGCACCGGCAAACAGACTGGTCATCGCCATGCCGAGCAGCAGCGACACCGTGAGAAAGAGGATCCACTTCACACCCTTCCGCCACACCTTGTCCCAGGTAAGCCCCCCTCCGTCACGTCGCTTGCGCCGGGTGCGGTCACCCTCGACCCACAGCTCGATGGGGCGGATCCAGCTTTCCAGGAAGACCGTCTGGGGGCACGCATAGCCGCACCATATCCGTCCGAAGACTGCCGTGAAGAAGAACAGCGAGAACGCCAGAAAGAGGAGGAGGAGAACCAGGAAGATGGTGTCGGCCGGCGTGAAGATCGCTCCTGCCAGGTGGACCCGTCGGTGAGGAAGATCCAGTAGGATCAGGGGGTGACCGCTCACGGTGATCCACGGCGCCACGAAGAGCGCCACGTGCAGCGCCAGGAATGTCCAGCGGCGCAAGCTGGTGAACGTTCCCCGGATCGACTGGGGGTATACCCATTCCCTCGTCCCGGTCATTCCGGGTAGCCTGGCCACCGCCACGGCGTCTACCTCCTGTCGGGAGGGGGGACGGCAACCGGAGCGCCCGTCCCCTCCACCAAGTCTATGGTCTGCCGGTGGGCGAGCCTTCGGCCGGGGGCTCCCCCGAGCCCTCCGCTTCGTCTCCCTCACCGAGGAAGTCTTCGACGGCCCGACCCGTGGCTTCACTGTTCTTCGTGATGACGAAGGCGGTCGCCTGGTTGATCTGCTGGGGGCTCAAGATCCCCTGCCAGGGGACCATGCCCTTGGCTGGCACCCCTTCCCTGATCGTGCGCAGGATATCCGTGGCCTGCCCACCGTGGAGCCACTCGTCATCGAGGAACGAAGGTCCGATGCCACCCTCGAGCCCGGCCCCGTGGCAGACCACGCAGTTCTGCTGGAAGACGGTCTGTCCGGCGGTCACCGCTTCGGGGGTTACGGCGAACTCCGTGGCCATGGCCTGCTCCGCGGCAGCCTGCTCCGGCCACCGGGCTTCGGCAGCCGCCATCTCCTCGGCCAGGTGGGACTCCTGAGACCTGCCGCCGAGGTGGTACCAGAGTCCGTACCCCACCGCCCACAGAATCGTGAGCCAGAAGAGGCCGACCCACCAATCCGGCAGGGGATTGTCGTATTCGTCGATTCCGTCCGCCTCGTCGGAATGGCCGAGGAGGCGGTTGGTGTCCTTGCTCACGCGTCACCTCCGTCCATGAAGGGCATGCGGGCCGCCTCTTCCATGAGCGCCTTTCGCTTCGGTGCGTAGGCGTACCATACCCATGCGAGGAAGCAGGCGAAGAAGACCACGGTCATGGCTCCCATGAGCCAGCCCATCTGCACCGAAGCGGCGGCTTCCCTCAACAGCGGGTTCACCGGTCACCCCCTTCTTCGACGAGGTGGGCCCTGCCCTCCACCCCCAGCCTCTGCAGGTAGGCGATCAGGGCTACGATCTCGTCCTCCCACTCCGCGGTGATCCCTGCCGTGGAGAGGTTGCCGACGATCCCTTGCCCCTGCTCCTCCAGGGCCGAGGCCACGGACGAGACATCCGTCGCCGTGTAGGGCGTCCCCACCTTCGACAGGGCGGTCACCGACTTCGCGACGTCGGCCGGGTCGATCTTCGCGTCGTGCAGCCAGGCATACTGCGGCATGACGGAGCCCGGCGAGGTGGACCGGGGGTCCCGCATGTGCTCGTAGTGCCAGGCGTCCGGGTATTTCTGGCCCACGCGTTGCAGGTCCGGCCCCAGGCGCCTCGATCCAAGGAGGAAGGGGCGGTCGTACTGGTACTCTGCCGCCCGGGTCCATTCTCCGTACCGGAGAATCTCGGCACGCATGGGTCGGATCATCTGGGAGTGACAGAGATAGCACCCCTCCCGGATGTAGATGTCCCGCCCGGCCACCTCGAGCGGCGTATAGGGGGTCACCCAATCGGCCCGCTGCCAGCTCAGCGGCGAGGTCACCGTGAACATGGGTATCAGCTCCACCAGGGCGCCGATCGAGATCGCCACGGTGGTGGCGATGGCGAACACGGTCGCCTTGCCCTCGAAGATGCGGCGGTGGAGGCGGCCGTAGGCCTTCTCGGAGTGCTTGTGCTCGTTGCTCATGATGGCCTCCTCAGTCCGCGCCCACGGTCACCGGCTCGGCTGCCGCCTGGCCTGGACCGCGGATCGTCTGCCAGAAGTTCACCGCCATCATGACGGCGCCCACGAGATACATCCCGCCTCCGACCACACGGAGCCACAGGAACGGATTGAGGCGCTGCGTGATATCGACGAAGATGGGGTTGGCCAGCTGGCCGGCGTCGTTCAGAGCCCGCCACTGCAGCCCCTCCATGAGGCCAGCCGCCCACATCGATACCGTATAGAGCACGATGCCGATGGTCGCGAGCCAGAAGTGGTGGGAGGCCCATTTCGGGAAGGCCAGCGGCCGTTTCCAGATGTTCTGCACCATCCAGTAAAGCATACCGAAGGACATCATGCCCACCCAGCCCAGCGCCCCGGAGTGGACGTGTCCGATCACCCAGTTGGTGTAGTGGGCCAGGGCGTTCACGGCTCGAATGGACATCATGGGACCTTCGAAGGTGCTCATGCCGTAGAAGCTGACCGCCACCACCATGAACTTCAGGATGGGGTCGGTCCGCACCCGATCCCACGCCCCCCTCAGCGTCAGCAGGCCATTGAGCATGCCACCCCAGGACGGAGCGATGAGCATGATGCTGAAGACCATGCCCAGCGTCTGTGCCCAATCGGGCAGCGCCGAGTAGAGGAGGTGGTGGGGACCCGCCCAGATGTACAGGAAGACCAACGCCCAGAAGTGAATGATGGATAGGCGGTAGCTGTACACCGGTCGCTCCGCTGCCCGGGGCAGGTAGTAGTACATCAGGCCCAGGAACGGCGTGGTTAGGAAGAAGCCCACCGCGTTGTGTCCATACCACCACTGCACCAGGGCGTCGGAGAGGCCGGTGAAGATGGGGTAGGACCGGAAGAGGGTCGCGGGGATCACGAGGCTGTTTACGATGTGCAGCACCGCGATGGTGATGACGAAGGACATGTAGAACCAGATCGCCACGTAGAGGTGCTCCACCTTCCTGCGGGCGATGGTCCCGAAGAAGTTCACGCCGAACACGACCCATACCACCGTGATCAGCACGTCGATGGGCCAGATGAGCTCAGCGTACTCCTTGGACTGGGTCATGCCCAGTGGCAGCGTCACGGCGGCGAGCACGATGATGCCCTGCCATCCCCAGAAGTGGATGCGCGAGAGGGTGTCGCTGAACATCCGCGTCTTCAGCAGGCGCTGCATGGAGTGGTAGATGCCCGTGAAGACCACGTTGCCGGCAAAGGCGAAGATCACCGCGTTGGTGTGCAGCGGCCGCAGGCGACCGAAGGTCGTCCAGGGCAGGCCGAGGTTGGCGGGCCACCACGCCAGCTGAATGGCGATGATCAGGCCTACCAGCATGCCGACGAGGGCCCACACCACCGTCGCCGTGAAGAACATCTTCACGATGTCGATGTCGTAGCCCCGTTCGGTGCCGGTGGCGACTGTACCTGGAGTCGTCTGTTCCATAGAGTTCTCTGGTGAGGTTGGCTCCACGTGCCCCGTTGGTTACGAAGACATAATGCTGACAGCGGTGACGGCCGCGGCCCTGGCGGGCCTGGTGGGCAGCCCCCACTGCGTGGGAATGTGCGGGTCTTTCGCCCTCGCGTGCGGCGGACGGATCACCCACACGGTGGCCTGGCACTCGGGCAAGACCCTGACCTACGCGGCGCTCGGTGCCGTCGCGGGCCTCGCGGGAGCGTCCGTTCCCGGGCCAACATGGGTTGCCACGGCCGTCTCCGCAGCCCTGGTCGTGTGGTTCGCCGCCGGGCTGGCGGGAATCGTGCCCGAACCGGGCCTGCGCATTCCCGGCCTGGCTCGACTTGCCACGCGGGCGGCCCGCCGAGGGGACGTTGTTTCGCGGTTCGTGTTCGGCGCGGCCAACGGGCTCCTGCCTTGTGGGCTGGTGTATGCGGCGCTCGGCGTCGCCGTAGCGTCCGGGAATCCCCTGACCGGCGCCGTCGCCATGGCTGCCTTCGGGGCCGCCACGGTGCCGGCGCTCGCCACCTTCGGACTGGGAGTGCGCCGCCTCGCCGGCCAGCGGCCCTGGATCCGCCGGGCCCTGGCCGTCGTCGTGCTCCTGGCCGGGCTGTGGGTGGTTTTCCAGCGTCATGGCATGGACTCCAATATGAGCCACGACCCCCATGGGCCCGTCTCCGAGGGGCGACCCTGACCCCACGCCGCGGGCGGTCCCGCGGCGGACCTGCCTCGGTATCGCTCAAACAGCTCAGCGCGCCAAGCTGGCGTGCCGCGCCGTCGGGATCACGTCGGGAATAACCGGAGGCATTCTGTGGGAAGATGCCCCACGAGAGGGAAGGACCCCGCAAACGAGGCGGGGGTAGCAGGGGTCCGTCCTGAAGGCCACAGAACGAGAAACGGGAAGAGACGCCCATGAGATCACGACATGCCCGGAGCCTTGTCTTCGCCCTGGCCGTAGCCGCATGCGGAACCTCGGAAGGGGCACCGGATCAGGGTGCTCCCGCGGAGGCGAGCGTGGCCGTGGCCAACGCAGAACTGGAGCAGCTACCTCCCATCCTGGTCTATAAGACCGAGGGATGTGGTTGCTGCAATGGGTGGGTGGAGCATCTGAGGGCGGCCGGGTTCGAAGTGGACGCCCGCAACGTCTCCGACCTCATGTCGGTGAAGCTCGACGCCGGCGTTCCCGCCGATCTCTCCTCGTGCCACACTGCCCTCGTCGACGGCTATGTCGTCGAGGGACATGTGCCCGCCGACGTGGTCAAACGGATGCTGGCGGAGCGTCCCGAAGCCGCCGGCATTGCGGTGCCGGGCATGCCCGTCGGCTCTCCCGGCATGGAGGGGTCAAACCCGCGCCCCTACCAGGTCCAGCTCTTCGACCGCCAGGGCGACCGCTCGGTCTACGCCCGGATCGATCCCCGTTGAGGAGGTTGGACCCCCGGCTCGTTGGACCCCCGCTCGTCGACCGAAAGGGCCACCCGTCGTGGGGTGGCCCTTCGCGGTTGATGCCGAGTCCTCGAGAGGCTGAGCGGGCTACATCTCCTTGAGGAGGCCCACCCGGAGCGCGAACCGGACCAGCTCGGATCGGTGGTTGAGCCCGAGCTTGTCCATGATCCTCGAGCGGTACGTGTCCACCGTCTTGGGGCTGATGAACAGCTTCTTTCCGATCTCACGTGACGAGTAGCCCTCCGCAGTGAGCGCCAGGACCTCCTGCTCTCGGGTGCTCAGGTCGTGCAGTCCCGCCGAGTCGTCCGACTCCGAAGCCTTGTAGCGCTGGAGGAGCAGCGTCGTGGCCTTCGGCGGTAGGTAGACCTCGCCCCGGGCCACGACCTTGATCGCCTCGATGAGGTCCTTGTCGGCACTGGTCTTCGTCAGGTACCCGCTGGCTCCGGCCTCCACCACCGGCACGAGGTACTCCTCCTCGGCGTGAACCGTCAGGACGAGGACCTTGGTGTCGAGCTCGAGCGCCGCGATGCGACGGGTGGCCTCCAGTCCGTTGGATCCCGGCATCGAGAGGTCCATGACCACGACATCCGGCTTGAGCTCCCTGACCTTGTCCACCGCCTCATCGCCGGACGAGGCCTCTCCCACCACGGCCATGCGGCCCTCTGCTTCGAGGAGCGCCTTGATCCCCGCACGAAACATGGCGTGATCATCGACGAGGAGGATCCTCGCTCTCTCAGACATTCTGCGCCTCCACGGCCGATGTCGGCAGCTCCACCCGCACCCGGGTGCCCTGCCCTGGTGTGCTGTCCACGGCTACACGGCCCCCGAGCATGACCGCACGCTCCTGCATTCCGATCAGTCCGAGGCCACCACCACCCGCCGACACGCGGGAGGCGCTGAAGCCCCGCCCCCGGTCCTCCACCACCGCCACCACGTGATTCCCGGACACCTCCACCGACATGGTGGCCCGCGCGGCGCCCGAGTGGCGAAGGGCGTTGCTGAGCGATTCCTGCACGATTCGGTACAGCGCCAGCTTCACATCTTCCTCCAGAAGGTCGTCCACGGGCTCGAGGCGGGCCTCCACATCGAACGCGGCACCCTCCCGGAGATCGCGGAGGTGCGCCTGGATGGCCGTGACGATGCCGACCTCCTCCAGCTCCGGCGGCCGCAGGCCGCGCGCGATTCGCTTCACTCCCTCGGCCGTCTCCAGGAGGTCTTCGCGGAGCTCCTCGAGGGCCGCGGTGCGCCGGTGGTCCTCCTGGATGTGGCTGAGCAGACGCACCCGGAGCATGAGCGTCGCGAGACGCTGGGCGGTATCGTCATGAAGCTCCCGGGCGATGCGCTGTCGCTCCTCCTCGACGGAGCGCAACGCCCCTTCGGAGTAGTCTCGCAACCGCTTTCGGTCGCTCACGTCCCTAACGCTGCAGATGACGTAGTCGACGCCGCCGTGGGCCCAGGGACTCAGGCTGATCTCCACCGGCACCTCGGTTCCGTCCTTCCGCCGCCCCCGGAGATCGAGCCCGATGCCCATCGGGCGAGAATGCGGGTTCCGATGGAACCGGGCGCGATGCTCCCGGTGGGCGATCTCGAAGACGTCCGGAACGAGCATCTCCACCGGCTCTCCCAGGAACTCCTCCCGCGCGTATCCGAACAGCGATTCCATCTGGGGATTCACGTCGTGGATCACCCCATTGGCGTCCACGACCAGGATGCCGTCCGGAGCTGATTCGAAGACGGCTCTGTACTCCTCGGTCCTCAGCACCCCGTGAAGACTCCTCTCTCGTTGGGCAGGCACGGGGGAAAACCCCCACAAAATCGCCGGCGCATCTCCCACCACGACTGACCAATTGTCCCTGACAGCCCGTGAACCTCTCCAGAGCAAGAATGTAGTCGAGTCGTCGGTCTCCGCGAGTCCCGTCGCTCCTTTACCGTCCGCAGGACCCGGTCGCTGCGGTGCGCCCATAGATCATCCGTACCTCCAGCCCTCAGCAGTCGGCGACGTGAATCGACCCTTCCAGTCCCGTGTCTCCGAGCCCGACGGTCCGCCCTCCGCGGATCCGCCGCTGCCGGATCGTACGACACAACGCGCCTCCGGGACGGTCCGGTTCCTCCGCATACCCCTCTTCTGGAAGATCGTCCTGGCCAACCTGGCGCTGACGGTCATCGTGGGCGCCGTGGGTGTCGGTCTGGCCCTCGCCCTGGGAGGGGCCGACGGGGGCACCCTCACGGCCGCCGCCATCCTCATCGCCGTCACGGTCGTCCTCGCCAGCGTGCTCCTGAACGCCGGTCTGGTGCGCCTCGCTCTCACGCCCCTCGGCGAGCTCGAGCACACGGCTCGGAGTGTGGCTCGAGGAGACGTCGACGCCCGCACGCCCGTCGCCGCCGTCGCAGACGACGCGATGCAGAGCCTGATCGCGGTTTTCAACAATATGCTCGACTCCCTGTCGGCCAATCGGCGGCGGCAGCGGGAGCTGGCTCGCCGTGTCCTGGAGTCCGAGGAACGGGAGCGACAGCTCATTGCCCACGAGCTCTACTCGGGCACCGCCCAGACCCTGGCGGGTGTGCTGGTGCGACTGCGCATGGCGGAGCGGCACCTCACCAGCGCCTCCAACGGATCGATCCGGGAGATCCGCGAGGAGGTGGTCCAGGCGCTGGAGGAGGTCCGGGGGGTTGCCAGACGTCTCCGGCCGCCGGAGCTGGACGAGCTGGGCGTCCGGGTCGCGCTGGAGGCCCATGCCCGCTCCATCGGTGAGGGAAGGCGCATGGACTTCCAGTTCGAGGGAGAGGTTCCTCCCCTTTCGCGGGAGTCTTCGCTCGCGCTGTTCCGCATCGTGCAAGAGGCCATCAGCAACGCCGCGTTGCATTCGGGAGCCGACAACGTCCGCGTCATCTTCTCCCACCAGGACGCCAACGTCATCACCGAGGTCGTTGACGACGGGAGAGGGTTCGACCCGGAGCAGACGCTGTCTCGAGCAGCCCGAAGCCTCGGGCTCTTCGGCATGCACGAGCGTGCCGGTTATGTTCAGGGGGAGCTCTCTCTCGAGTCCGGACTGGGTCGGGGCACACGCGTCCGCGTGGTGATCCCCACGGATCCCGAGGCAGGCTGGAGTGTGGTGAACGGGACCGCCGACCGTCTGGTCGACGGCCTCGTGGTGGAGAGGGACCTGGCGGCCCAGACCGTATGAGGCTGGGAGGCCACGCGCCTCCCCAGAGGCACCACGCCCCGGAGGGGGAGGCACCCTGATCTCAGCGCGGAGCGTGCCATGTACCACCGAATCATGGTCCCCCTCGACGGCTCGCGGTTCGCCGAGTCCGTCCTGCCCGTCGCCCTCGCCATCAGCCGACGGACCGGTGCGCCTCTCCACTTCGTCATGGTGCAGGAGCCCATTCCCTCCTTCGCATACGATGAGTGGGAGGACGCGTCCAGGGAGTGGGCCGAGGGCTATCTCGGCAGTGTCACCGATCGGGCTTCCGAACGGACGGAACCCGACGTCACCTGGAAGCTCCTGACCGGCCACGTGGCCGAGTCACTGGAGACCGAGGCGGAGGCTCGGGATGTGGACCTCGTGGTCATGGCCACCCACGGCCGCGGCATGTTCTCCCGGGCATGGCTCGGCAGCGTCACGGCCTCGTTCGTCCACCATACGGACCGACCCGTGCTGCTGGTTCGACCCGGCGACGGTGAGGCGGTGGACCTCGATTCGGATTGGGCGCCAAGCAAGGTGCTCATTCCGCTGGACGGGTCCGATCTCTCCGAGAGCGCCACGGAGCATGCGGTCGAGCTCGGGTCCCTGTTCTCAGCGGCCTATCACCTCGTGCGCGTCGTCCCCTATCCCATGGACATCGCCAGCTCCTACCTGCCCCACACGGTCCAGATGAATCAGGGACTCGTGGAGGAAGCCAAGGTGGTTGCCGGAGGCTATCTGGATGGCCAGGCCGCGGGGCTTGGCGCCCGAGATCTCCAGGTGACGACGGGGGTATTGGTGGATGCCCAGCCGGGCCACGGAATCCTGAAGGAAGCGGAGGCCCAGGGATGCGACTTCATCGCCATGGCCACCCACGGACGAAGCGGCCTGACCAGGGCGATCCTCGGGAGCGCCTCGGACAAGGTGCTCAGGGGAACGCACGTGCCGCTGCTGCTGCACCGGCCGGCTCTTTGAGCGAATCGAACCAGGAGGGTCCCATGCTGACGGTGCGCCACATCATGCGCGAAGACGTCGTGACCGTCTCTCCGGACACCTCGGTACGGGAGCTTTCCAGGCTTCTGGCCGACGAGGAGATCAGCGGCGCGCCGGTGGTGGACGGGAATGGGTCCCTCCTGGGCGTCGTGTCCTCCACCGACGTGGTGCGTCTCGCGGCGGACGATGCCCCCGTCCGTCTTACCTCCCTGCCCGTCCGGTCGAAGAGCACCGCGCCGGTGGATCCGGTGGATCCTGATGACCCCGAGGGTCCCGAGGTGGATCCGTGCGGGTTCTTCCTGCCGGAGGATTCCCCCTACGGGAACGAGGAGCTGATCAAGCAGTTCGCCGAAAGTGAGCTCGATTCGGTCACGGTAGCCGACATCATGACCCCGGTGACCTTCTCCGTGGAGCCTACGGCCACCCTCAGGGAGCTGGCGCAGTTCCTGGTCCGGGGGCGGATCCACAGGGCCGTGGTGGTGGAGGGCGAGCGACTCCGAGGCATCGTGACGTCGGGCGACGTGCTCCAGGCCGTGGCGGAAGGGCGCATCGACTGAAGGCGCCACGCCTCCTTCCCCTCGTAGCGCGAGGCACGTACCCTCCCGAGGCCGGTTCCGACGCTTCCTCAATCCCGATCCCGGAGGTCCCGTGTCCCGCGATTCCGTCGCCGTCCTGGCCGCGCTGTTCACCTGCATCGTCCTTCCCGGGCGTGCCGCGGGTCAGTCGACCCCCCAGACCCAGACCGACGACTACACGCGTTACGAGCTCCAGGAGCCGGGAACCGCGGCGTTCCATATCCTCTACGACGTGAGCGTCACGACCCCGGGTGCCACCCACTACTACAACACCATTCGGGTGGGAGCCGAGGAGGAGGTCCACGGAGTCACGGACCTTCGCACCGGCGCACCCCTCGCATGGGAGATCGTCGACGGTGCCCACGCCAGAGAACATGGACACCCTCGTGCCAGTCCCGAAGGCCGGTATATCAAGGTCACGCTCGCCCGCGCCGTCCCGGTTGACGGCCAGGGCAGAATCCGCATCGACAAGACGTATGTGGACGCGCAGAGCTACTTCTCGGAGGGAGGTGAGGTCGTGTTCGCCCGGTCCCTGGGAATCCGGCGCAATGCGGTGGTTCTTCCCCTGGGGTACGAGCTGGTGGAGGCCAACTACCCCGTCCAGGTGGACACCGAGGACGACGGGAGGATCCGGGTAAGCTTCATGAGCCCGGGCCCCGGAAGCGTGGACTTCCGCGCCAGGGCGAGGCCCCTCCCCGACGGCGTCCTGCCCCGGCGGCTGCGGGAACGCACCGAGGGCGCCTCTTCCCCCGGAGGCGGCGCTCCGACCCGCGCGCGGGTCGGGTGGAGCTTCCCGGAGCGCGCCTTCCAGGACCGGGACATCACCTATTTCCTCCTGCAACCGGAGACGCATTCGTTCCGGCTCTTCCACGACTACACCGAGAGCCGCCCCGGCGTGGAACGATACCTGAACGTGGTCCGCGCGGGCAGCTCGGCCTCCGACCCTGAGGCACGGGACCTGGATACCGGAAGGCGACTGGAGGTGGAGCAGCTGCGGGGGACCGAGATCACACGCCGTGGCATCGACCTGGGCTCGGAGCCCGATTCCGACACCGAGGTGGTGGTGATCTGGTTCGACCCCGTTCCCGAGGGAGGTTCGACACGTATCCGCATCTGGGAAACGTACACCGATGCCGGACGATACGTCCTCGCGGGTGACGAGCTCGTGTGGGATCGCGGATTCGGGAGGGCCAGGAACCGGGTCGTGCTCCCGGAAGGATGGTACCTGACGTCCTCCGCGGTCCCCGGTGCGGTCAGCGAAACCGACGAGGGACGGATCCAGCTCCGGTTCCTGAACCCACGTCCGGACAACCTCCAGGTCTACGTCACCGCTCGTCGCCGCTGAGCGGAAGGGGCCCGGAGAGCCCCGGGCCCCTTCCCCACCTCCTCAGTTGCCCCGGCGGCGGCGCTGCTTGTCGGAGGGGATATCCACCGTGCCCGCCACCCCGCTGTACCGGATGGAGCCGCTTCCGTCGGCGCGGACCGAGAAGTCGCCGTTCACGTCCCGTACCTCGATGGAGCCTGAGCCGTCGCGCTCCACCACGACGTCCCGACCCACGCCCACGACGCTCACCGAGCCCGATCCATCACGGAGCCTCACGGAGCCGTCGATGTCGCGGAGATCGATGCCTCCCGAGCCGTCGTCGACGGACACGTCCCCGGAGATGCTTCTCAGCTCGACCTCGCCGGACGAGTCATCGATGAGCACGTCACCGAACACGTCCCATACGAGGATCGATCCGGAGGAGTCGTCGATGCGCAGGGCGCCGGTTCCCGACACCTCCATCGAGCCGGACGAATCGTCGAGATCCACGGCCATCCGGAGGGGAATCTCCACGGCCAATCCGGAGGAGTCGTCGATGCGCAGGGCGCCGGTCCCCGACACCTCCAGCGAGCCGGACGAATCATCGAGATCCACGGCCATCCGGAGAGGAATCTCCACGGCCAGGTCGATGCGGGCATACTCCCCGCCGTTCCAACCGCCGGACCGGGGGTAGTGGGCCGAGAGCACGATCTCTCCGTCGACCTGCTCCATGGACAGCCGGAGGTCCTTCAGCAGGTCCTCGTGGGAGGCGCACGCCATGCCCACGGCCTGGACTCTGCCCAGCCCCTCTCTGCCGCTCACCGTGAGCGCGCCCGATCCGGCGCGTAGACGCAGAAGCTCGGCCGCCGAGGCGTCGAGCTCCACTCGGCGCTCCACTCCGTATGCACACCGGTCGGAATGCCGGACATGGACGTGCACGTCGATATCGTCCGCGGCCCCGATATCCTCCACCACGACCTGAGGAGGGGAAGCGTACTCCTGCCCCAACAGGCCCACCATGTAGTCGCCACCGAACCCCAGAGACGCGTACCCCAGGAACAACGAGGCTACCTTCAATCCACGTACCATGTCTCCCTCCCGAGCAGAGCCTACACGACCGATCCTCTTTCTTGGACGGCGTGCACCGGCGGCGGGTTGGAACCCGCCGATGCCTCCCCACCTCAGCCTGACGGCCCGAGGCTCGTGTTCGTTTCAGTCCGCAGGGGCGCGCCAGGGGGAACGCGGACGCCTCGTGGCGGTTAAAGGGGGGGCCGATTCACGAGCAACCGCTGTCCGGAGACCATGGAATGCGTCGACTGGCTTCAACCTTCCTGTGCACCGCCACCCTTCTGGCCCTCGGCCGCGGCGACCTGGTGGCTCAGGGCTCCGGGGCAGGGCCAGGTGGACCCTCTGGCTGGGCGCCAATCGAGATGGGCGCGCGCGTCGGGTTCGACTCCGACGGCTTCACCGACGCGGTGCTGTTGGGAGCCCAGATGCGGATTCCGGTCATACCGTCGGGCCATGTGAAGATCGTGCCCAACGGCGCCGTCATGTTCCTCAGCGGGCTCAGAGAATACCAGACCGCCCTCGATGCCGTGGTGGTCACGGGAGGACGGAGCGGTGGCCTCTACCTCGGGGGCGGGCCCGTATGGCTGAACAGCATCTTCACGGGGCCGGACCGCACGACGGAGCTGGGCTGGAGCTTCGTCGTGGGGCTCAGCTTGCCGGGCGTGTCCGGAGTGCCCTTCGGAACGCAGCTCCAGCTCCGGCAGAGCTACGTTGCCGATCTCCGGCGCCGCCGGGTGTTCAGCCTGGGAGTCAACTTCCCCCTCTGGGGTGGGCGG
>JARRLD010000018.1:0-8033 GCA_037387345.1 Gemmatimonadota bacterium | reverse complement strand
CATCACCCGTCTTGCCGAGGAGTCGATGGCGCGCTTCCCGGGAGGGCACGACCAGATCGAACCAGTCGAGCCCCGGGCTCTCTCCCGGCGGGCGCGACGCCCCCACCCCTCCCCAGACGTTGAGCCCGACGTGATGATGGTAGCCCCCGGCCGAGACGAAGAGCGCTCCGGGGTAGTCCCGGGTCACCACGTCGAATCCGAGACGGTGGACGTAGAAGGCCTCAGCGGCCTCCAGCGTCGAAACGCGGAGGTGGACGTGCCCCACCACCGTTCCCGCCGGCAGCGCAGCCGCGGGCTCGGGCGTCCCACGAAGCAGGTCGTGCACGTCCAGGGGTTCCGTGGTCAGCATCGTCCGGCCTCCGGGGCCCTGCCAGCCCTCTCTCGGCCGATCCGCGTACAGCTCCAGGCCGTTTCCCTCCGGATCCCTCAGATACGCCGCTTCGCTCACGTGGTGGTCGGCAAACCCATCGAATGCGATGCCCCCGTTGTCCACCCTGCGGATCATGGCTCCCAGATCGTCCCGGCCGGGAAGGAGGAACGCCACGTGGAAGAGCCCGGTGGAGCCGTCGGGCCTCGCCGGCGCGTCCGGGCGAGAGAGGAGGGTCAGCAAAGGGGACCCGCCTTCCGTCCCCAGCGAGGCGGAGCCGCCGTCCGCGGCCGCGACGTTGAACCCGAGGACGTCACGATAGAACCTGACCGCGGCGGGAAGGTCCCGCACCCTCAATCGCACGGCCCCGATTCGGGTATCCGGAGGCAGGGTCGCAGGGGCCATGAGAGCGGCGGAGGGCGGCCGAGGCCAGCTCCTCAGTGGGACGTGGCGGGGCTCCGGGTCAGCACGACGAAATGGGCCAGGCCACGGTGCTCCTCGGAGTCCCAGGCGTCGATGTCGTCAGCCGGCTGAAGCACCACCGTCAGGAGGCGGGTACCGGGTCGGTAGCCCAAGACCCGCTCCTGAATCCCCGTCCCCCTCTGCACGTGGAAGGACCCGGCGTAGTGGATGACCAGCCCGCCCTGGTGGCGGATGAGCGCATCCACCACGGAATGGCCCATGGCCGCGTCCCACAACGCCTGGGCGTGGAGGGCGTTGCCCATGCCGTGGCCTCTCGGTGGCGGCTGGCCCCCCTCCTCGGCCGGTTCCTCCTGCTCCGTGCCTGCAGCCGCTGCCTCGCCCTCCAAAGCCATTGCGGCTCGGGTGGTATCGACGTCTGCCGCGGGATCGGAGGAGCTGGCCGAGTCCGTCGCGGCTGCCTGGCTGGCCATCATCTCCGACATCAGCGCGTTCCACTGAGCGGCATACTCCTCCGAGGCCTCCGGATACGGGAGTGGCGGCAGGAAGGCCTTGGCGGCGTCCGAAAGATCGCTCAGGGCGGTCGGTCCTTGACGGCTGACCAGGTTCACGTAGCGCCGCGGCGCGTTGGCGGCCACCACCGGGATGCCGTGGGCTCGAGCGAACCTCACCATGGGGCGGTAGTCCGTGTCGTACGCGGGCCACGGTCGGGAGCTCCTGGTGAACTGCTCCTCGGTAATGAGATCCGACAGATACTCGTCCACGATGTACTGAACGTCCCTCTCGAACATCTCCAGGGAGAGCACGACGGGACGGGACTCGGGGTCATCGCCCAGGACACCGAGGCGCTGTGCGGCCCGGATGAGGAGCTCGGCCTCCACCTGATGCCCCATCGCGTCGTCGTGTTGCTCACCGACGAGCACCACCTCGGCTTCCTCCAGGGCGTCGAGAAGCTCGGCGAACGAGCTCGATCGCCCCTCCCCGTCGTAGACCCGGAAGCTCGCCCCTTCCACCGGTCCTTCGGCCCGCTCGGGATGCTGGGCGACGAGGGACCGACCGCACAGCGGGCTCAACAGCAGCAAGACGCCGATGGACGTGGACCGCACCGTACTCTCCATTCGAGAACCGAAGCGCGTGCCGCCTGGCCTCCCGGAAGAGGCCAGGCGGCATGCAGGTACGTGAATCTAGACCAGGGCCGGTTCCGGGCCAACTACCCTGAACCGCCCCCGCCTACGCTGGCAAGGCGCCGCCGGTCCTCCTCCTCCGGAGCGCGTCAATCCTCCCAGACGAGGCGCAGGTACCGCTCCGGCGCAGCCAGGAACTCGCGCACCAACCTCACCGACTCCAGCTCGTCGAAGGAAACGGCCCGCACCGGAGTGAGGTCGAAGCTGAGGATGGTGGCCCCGGGTGTGGCCATCAGGATGGGTGCGTGGGTGGCGATGATGAACTGGGAACCTCCATCCACGGCCTCCTTCATCATGGCCAGGAAGCCGAGCTGGCTCTGGGGGGACAGGGCCGCCTCGGGCTCGTCCATCAGATAGAGCCCCCGGGGGACCAGCCGCGAGCCGAAGAGGCGAAGAAACGCCTCACCGTGGGACGCTGCATCGGGATCTGCGCCGTAGCGTCGCTCCATGTCGCCGAGGGAGGCGCGGTGCGGCCCCTTGGCCAGGCCGCGCGCGTACTCGGAGGCGTCCGCGAGCTCGTGATCGATGCGGGCCACCTCGGCCTGGTGCTCCGCTCGGGCACGGGCCAGCTCCTTCTGGAAGCCGAAGAAGTCCTCGGCGCGAAGGAAGAACCCGCGTCGGCTCCGTCCCCTCCAGGCGAGGCGGAGCGTTCGAGCCAGCGTTCGCTGGGCCGCCAGCGTCCGATCTCGATCGAGTCGGGACGCGCCGACCGCCGGAAGCTCCGCGGCGATGGCCAGCGCCTCCAGGAAGGTGGACTTTCCCGTGCCGTTCTCCCCGACGAGCAGGGTAACCGGGGCCGGGAAGTCGATGGCCTCGAGGCTCCGGATGGCCGGCACCGAGAACGGGAAGCCTTCGGCCCCCGACGGAGGCTCGTGTCGGACGGAGGCCAGCTGACTTCCGGCTATGGGTGTCCCGCCGTCCACCGGTTGTCCGCCCTGTTCACGTCGGGGAAGCGCTCGTCCGGGTCGATGACCACCTCGATCACCCGCCCCGGCATGGCCACCGGGATGACTGCCCGGCCGTCCTCCCACACGTCGTGGGCCGTCATGATGTGGCCCGTCTGCCCCGCATCGGTGGACACCCTGAGGATGACGGGCATGGCGATCTCTCCCCGATCTTCGACCACCACGGCCTGCCGTCCCCCCTCGTCGCGGACCTCGACCACCGCCTGATCCAGGACGCCGGTGGTGTACATCCAGGGAAGGAAGTACCAGTCCAGATCCCCGCCGCTCACGTCCTCGAAGGTCCAGAAGAGGTCCAGGGGGTGGGGATGCTTGAAGGCCCACCTCCGGATGTAGGTGCGCATGGCCTGGTCGAACACGCGCTCGGTCAGGATGGTCCGGAGCGCCCGAAACGCGCTGGCGGGCTTGCCGTACGAAGCAGTCCCCCGGTTGCCGTGCGGCCCGTAGAGGTCTGCGGGGCGCATGGACTCCGTCTCCTCATCGCTGCCCGCGATCCGCAGGTATCCGTTCATGGTGTTGAGCCCCGAGTCGACCCCCGGAAAGAGCTTCGGGGTGGCCAGGTCCTCGGCGAAGGATGCGAGTCCTTCGTCCATCCACGCGTGGCTTCGCTCGTCGGAGCCCACCACCATGGGCCACCACATGTGGGCCAGCTCGTGCGATATCACGCTGTAGAGCGAGATGGGGCTCCGGCCCCCACCCACGATGGTGATCATGGGGTACTCCATCCCCCCGCCGATGACGCCCTCGTTCACGGTCATCTGGGGATACGGGTAGGGAAGCCAGGTGGAATGGGACTCGATGGCATGGCGGGCGAACTCCGCCGACCGCTCCCAGTTGGGTCGGTCCGGACGGTAGAGCGAGTGGATCGTCGCCGACCGCGTCGTCCCGTCGGCGGCAGCATACGTGGCTACGGTCGCGTCCCACACATACCGATCCGACGCGCCCCAGGCGAAGTCCCGCACATCCTCGGCCTCGTAGCGCCAGGTGAGCGTGCCATCGGGGCCCCCGGGGGCCGTGGAGCGGCCCGCGTCCCGGTCCTCCCTGCCCACCACCGGGGTGACCTCGTCTCGGGTCACGGCCCGGAGCCGAGCCGCGGCCTCCGGCAAGAGCACCTCGTCGGGATTCTGCAGGATGCCTGACGCGCTGACGAGCCAGCCTCCGGGAGCGGTGATCTCCACGTGGAAGTCTCCGTATTCCAGATAGAACTCCCCGTCACCCATGTAGGGGTCCCGGATCCAGCCGCGCAGATCGTCGTACACGGCGATCTGGGGATACCACTGGGCCAGGAAGAAGACCTCCGAGCCGTCTCGACCCATGCGAAACGTCCCCTCGGGAACCATGAAGCTCCAGTCGATCTCCAGGGTTGCCGTGCCCTCCGGCGCCAGAGGCGTGTCCAGGGACACGGGCACCACCGTCGCGAGCGAGACGGCGCCTCGCACGGGCTGAAGGATTCTGGGACGCCCCTGGACCACCATCCGGTCCAGCGAGAACCCCCCGGTGACCGGGGCCGGCCGGTTACGAGGGTTGCCGGGGGCGAACACGTTCTGGGCCAGGTTGAGCCAGATCTCCGTGAGCGTGTCAGGAGACTGGTTGTGGTAGGTGATGGTCTCCGAGCCGCGCACCCGGGACTCTTCCGGGTTCAGCTCTGCCCGGATCTGGTAGTCCACCCGCTGCTGCCAGTATCCGGTGCCCGGCTCCCCGGACCGGCTTCGGGTGCCGGCCTCCAGGGCGCTCAGGTAGGCATGAGGGACCGGGAGCGTGTCCGGGAGCGCGACGAGGGAGAGGGCCAGCAGGTACGGAAGCATGGGCGGAGCTGTCGGGTGCGATCGGAACGATGCGGAGACCGGGTCCGAGTCTGCGCCCTCGCCGCCCGGCCAGCAAGCGAAGGTCGGAATCCGATGGGCACCAGGGGCGCCGGGATCACTCGCCCCGCAGCGCCTCGGTCGGCTCCAGCGCTGCCGCCCGGCGCGCGGGAACGATGGCCGCGACGAGGACGACGGCGGCAAGCATCGCCGCCACGGAGCCGAGGGCAACCGGATCGACCGGGCTGAGGCCGAGGAGCAGGAAGCGAAGCACGCGCCCGACCCCGAGGGCGGCGGCCCCGCCGAGCAAGAGGCCCGGCAAGGCAAGCACGAGCGCTCCGCGCATCACGAGCCGCAACACCCGCCCTCGGGTCGCGCCGAGGGCGAGTCGGACCCCGATCTCCCGCGTGCGCTGGCCCACGCTCACCGCCACCACTCCGTAAATGCCGATCCCGGCCAGCAGCAGCGCGAGCGAACCGAGCGCGGACGTGACCCACGCGGCGACGCGCTGGGGAAGGATACCGATGGACGTGTAGCGCTCGAGGGAGAGGACCGGGGTCAGCGCCAGGCTCCCGTCCAGCTCCAGGATTGCCTGTCGGAGGGCGGGGGCCACGGTCGCCATCCCCCCCTCGGCACGCAGGACGATGTGGGACGTCGGGCGGTACGACTGCAGGAGCGGGACGTAGACGAACGGCTTGGGAGCCTCCGTGAGGATCTGGTTCTTCACGTCCTCCACGACCCCGACCACGGTACGGTACGCGTCGTCCGATGCGCGGAGCCCTACGCGAACACGCCGGCCCAGGGGGTCCTCCCCCGGCCAGACCCGGTCGGCAAACGTGTGGCTCACGATGAGGACCGGCCCGGACCCGGGCAGGTCGCCGCTCGAGAAGTCCCGTCCGTGGAGGACGGGGATCTTCAGGGTCTCGAAGTACCCGGGCGACACGTAGTTGAAGTCGACGCCGACGCGGTCCTCGTCCGCCCAGCCCTCGGGCCATGCCACGGTCCCCGACGAGCTGAGATCCAGGGGCAGGTCGCTGGCCAGAGCCGCGCCCTCGGCGCCCGGAAGCCGCCGCAGGCGCTCCAGAAGCCGACGCTGGAGCACAGCGCCCTCCTCCTCCTCGTATCCCTCGACCGACAGGTCCACCATGGTCATGTACGCATCCGACGGGTCGAACCCGGTCTCGACCTCGGCGGCGCGCTGCAACGAACGCTGGAAGAGCCCCGCCGCCACGAGGAGGACAAGGGAGAGCCCGATCTGCCCACCCACGAACGCGCGACGCATCCAGCCCACGCGGCCGCGCCCCCCGCCGTCGTCCCTGAGGTAGGGCACCAGCTCCATACGTGTCGCCTGCATCGCCGGGAGCAGCCCGAAGATCAGGCCGGTCGCCAGCGTGGTGGCGAGCGCGAAGAGGAGCACGCCCAGGTCGGGCGACAAATCGACGTGGATGGGAATCGGGAAGGGCAGCTGATGCAGCGGCACGAGACCGACGAGCCACACACCCAGCGCGCCCCCGATCGCACCCCCGATGGCGAACACCACCAGCGCCTCCGTCAGGAGCTGCCGGACCAGACGCCTGCGGCTCGCGCCGACCGCCAGCCGGACGGCGATCTCTCGACCGCGGGTGGTGGCCCGAGCGAGAAACATGCCCGCCACGTTGGCACAGGTCACCAGCAGGATCAGCACGACCATGCCCCCAAGGACCCCGAAGAAGGCGGAGACGCCGCCGCGGGCCGCGCCGGGAACGAGGCCCAGCCTGACCACCCGAGCACCACGCTCCCGGGTCGCCTCGGGATACTCCGCCTGCAGCTGCTCGAAGAGCGCGGCGAGCTGCGCCGAGGCCACCTCGGGCGAGGAGCCCTGGGCCAGCCGGCCCACGGCCATAAGCCAGCTCGCGCCCCGTGCCTCGAACTCGTCGAGCCCGTTGTCGATGAGCGGGACCGAGCGGATCGGAAGATACACGTCGGGTTGGAAGCCGATCGTGTGGCCGCGGAAGCTCTGGGGCGCGATGCCGACGACGGTCACCGGCACACGGTTGATCATGACCGTCTGCCCGATCAAGTCGTCGCCTCCGAGCCGATTCCGCCAGAAATCGTGGCTCAGGACCGCCACTGCAGGGCGGCTTCCGGGCAGATCCTCATCGTCGGTGAAGAACCGACCGGACCCGGGGGCGACCCCCATCACCCTGAAGTAGGAGGGGGAAACGTGCATCCCGGTGATGCGCTCCCCCTCGCTACCCCGGCTCAGGCTCAGGATCTCGAACGTATACGCAGCCAGGCTCTCGAACGCGGGAACCCGCGCCTTCATGTCCTCGTATTCGGGATACGCGAAGGTGTCGAAGCCATGTCCCTGCGTGGTGCGGCCGACCTCCATGACCCGCTCGGGCGCCTGGACGCCGGACACCGGCCTCAGGAGAACCGCTTTGACCACGTTGAAGATGGCCGTGTTCGCGCCCACACCGATCGCCAGCGAGGCGGCCGCGACCCGGGCGAAGACGGGGTGGCGCCGGATGTGACGGAGGGTCTGGCGGACGTCGGCAACGAGTGTATCCATCGCGTAGATCCCGGGCAGGCGGAGCGGTTGACGGGGCTGACGGCCCTACGCCGCGTCGCCCCCCGCAGTTTCGCAGCCTGATGCGCGGCTCGGCCCCGCCCTCGGCGATTTCCCAGGGGGGGCCGTCCCGGACCTCGATGGCCGGGAGGGGATCCGTCCTACAACCGCTCCAGCTCCTTCCTCGCCCGCTCGAGGATCTTCCGGATCTGCTCCGTCTCTTCGAAATCAGACTGCGCGGCGGCTCGGAAGGCCGCCTTCGTGAGACGACCCCATGCGCCCCAGATCTCGGCGGTCTCGGGACCCGCGTGGACGCCCCACTCCTTCCAGCCCACGGCGCGCTTCCAGATGCGTTCCACCGTCTCCTCGTGGAGCCGGAGCTCCTCGCGTCCGGCGTCGGTCAGGTGGTACACCTTCTTGCCTTCCTCTTCCTGCGATCGGACCAGGTCCTCGTCCTCGAGCTGCTGCAGGACCGGGTAGACCGTGCCCGCGCTCGCCCGGTACATCCCTCCCGACCGCTCCTCGAGCCGTTTCATCAGCTCGTACCCGTGGGCCGGCCCGTCGTCCAGGAGGGACAGCAGCGCCAACCGGACTTCGCCCTGGCGGAAGAAGGCCCTGCGGGGACCGCGCCCTCCTCGACCGCCCCGGCCTCGCCGCCGGGGCCCGAGGCCCACGTCCCAGTCGAAGATCCAATCGAAATCCCGACCCATACATCCGATCCCGATCATCGCCGTAACCCCCCTGTGGAAT